>NZ_JBVIGX010000013.1:150961-227836 GCF_055570595.1 Streptomyces sp. NPDC031132 | reverse complement strand
ACTGCAGGGGGGACCCTGTGGGAGAGTAGGACGCCGCCGAACAATCATTGTGGAAAAGCCCCGTACCGGGATCCGGTACGGGGCTTTTCTGCGTTTACGAGCATTGACCGAAACGGGCCAGGTAATGCCAGACCCGCTTCAGGGCCTGTTCGTCGTAGCGGCCGGTGCGGGCCGCCTCGCCGAGGATGCGGGGGGTCAGGCTACCGGCCACGGCGATCGTCTCGCCGAGGTCGACGTACGCCTGGCCCCGGTAGTCGGGATGACGGCGGAGTTCCTCGACGGTGAGGTGGAAGCCGGCGTGCCATTCGATCGCGCAGGGGAGCTTCTCGGCTGCCGCCTCGACTTCGGTGTCCCGATGACTGGGGTCCAGTACGAGCGCGGCGACGTCGCGGTCGAGCCGGACCGGGGCGTGGATCTGGGCCTCGATGTAGTCGTCCAGGGCGTCCTGGCCGTCGGCCTCCGCGAGGGCGATCAGGGACATCCGGTCGGCGACGCCGAAGGATTCGGGCTCGAGGTAGCTGTCCGGGTAGCAGAACGTGGTCCGGGGCAAGGCCTCCGCGGTGAGGCGGAAGTGCGCGGAGCCGAAGCGGGGTGCGGCGCCGACCGGGCGGCGGCGGAAGTTCAAGGCGCCGTAGACGGGGCGGGCTTCGGCCGGCGCGTCGTCGTAGGCGCCTCCGAAGATGCGGCTCTCCCAGTGCCAACGGGCTCCGCCGGCATGGGCGGTGAGGCCGCCGTTGCTGGTGCCCGTGACGAACTGCGAGCGGTACACGCCGTCTTCGGCCAGCGCGGTGAGGATCGGGCGGTCGCCGAAGACGCGGTCCGGGTGGAAGTTGAGCGTCACCGTGAGGGTCGGGTCCAGTGGGGGGCCCGACGCGAGAGCGGTGACGTGGTGGAGAGCCCGGGCGTGTGAATTCATGGATGCAGTGTGCATCAGTCCTGTGATGGGATACGCGATTATGGATCAGTATGTGATGCGCGCGGTGCAGGGTCATGAATGGGAGAAGGTCAAGGAGTTGCGGATCGCCGCTTTGCGGGATCCGGCGGCGCCGGTGGCCTTCCTGGAGACCCTGGCCCAGGCGGAGGCCAGGACCGACGAGTTCTGGCAGGACCGGGCGCAGGGGGCTTCGCACGGGCGGCGTGCGCGGCAGTTCGTGGCCGAGGCGCCGGACGGGCGGTGGGTCGGGTCGGTGACCGTGCTGGTCGAGGAGGGCGGGACCACCGACTTCTTCGAGCGGGCCGTCGAGCAGACCCAGGGGCATCTGGTGGGTGTGTTCGTACGGGCCGAGCAGCGGGGAACCGGGGTGACCGACGCCCTGTTCGCGGCCGCGCTGGACTGGGCCTGGTCGCTGGAGGGGCCGGCGCTGGAGCGCGTACGGCTCTTCGTGCACGAGGACAACGAGCGGGCCGAGGCGTTTTACCGGCGGTTCGGGTTCCGGGCGAGCGGCGAGGCCGTGTCGCTGCCGGTACCGGGGAACCCGGGGGCCAAGGACCTCGAGTACGTCATTTCGCGTCCGTAGTCAGCTGGGGGTGGGTTCGAACGCGGCCTCGGGCCAGCGGGATCGGGCCTGCTCGCGGCTGCGGCACAGGGCGAGCAGGGGGAGGGGCCCCTCCTGGAGGAGCTCGGGGAGCTGGGGGATCGGGGCCACGGCCGCGACGTCCTCGAGGACCAGCGTGAGTGGTGGGTCGAGCCGGCCGTGGGATGACCGTGCGGCCATGCGGCGGCCGTGCTCGACCACGCTCGCGGCGAGTGCGGTGAGCAGGGGCATCGCACCCGGGTGGGTGCGGGGGTCTTCCAGCGGTTCGCCCACCACGTAGAGGGTGCCCCCTTCGCTGACGAACGATGCCAAGGTCAGTGCATCTGTTCGGTTCGGATTGCAGGCCTCGCGGATGTGGATCGACGTGAGGCAGGAGAGGGCACGGGCCGTCAGGTGCTGGGCCTGCTCACGGCGTTCGGGGTGGGCGGTGAGGGCGCTCTCGAGTTCGCCGGCGGAGCCGGGGGCGGCCTGGGGGTGCGTACGGAGGATGCGGACCGGGTCCTGGGCGCTGGTGCCCTGGGCCCAGCGGTGCAGTTGCTTGAACGGGCGGTCGTCGAGGGCGGCGGCCTGGAGCCAGCTGCGCAGGAGCGTTTCCGCGGTGTCGGCGACGGCTGCGTCCATGCGGGCCTGGGGGCGTACGGGGGCCAGGAGCGCGGTGGCGCGGGCGGCGGCGGTGTCGCGGTCGGCGCAGGCGTCGGCGGGGTTCCAGTGCATGCGGGCCGGGGTGTCGCAGAGGTGCGAGGGGTCGTAGAGGAGGACCGGGCCGAGTTTCGCGCGGGCGTCCTTGGTCTCTGCCCAGAGGGCGGGGGAGGAGGTGAGGACCAGGGCCGCGCCGGGGGCTGCCGTCAGGGCTTGGGCGGCCAGGTGGTGGCGCTCCGGGGGAGCGGCGTAGGTGAGGGTGGCTTGGGAGCCGGCGGGGGCTCTGCCCCCGAATCCCCGCGCCGCCTCGAACGTCGGCGGGGCCGGGCTGGGCAGCGGCGGGGCCGGATCGGTCGGCGGGGCCGGCGGGGCCTGGGTGGGCAGCAGGGTCGGGGCCGCCGGGCGGGAGTTGCCGGGGGCTCTGCCCCCGGACCCCCGCGCCTCGAAGGCCGGCGGGGCTGGATTGGCCGGCCCGGCTGGGGTGGTCGGCAGGGCCGGGTTGGCGGGGGCGGTGTCCCCGGATCCCCGCGCTTCGAACGCCGGCGGGGCCGGATCGGTCGGCGGGGCCGGGTTGGCTCGGCGGGATTTGGTGCGGGCGATGATGCCCATCGCGAAGATCGTCAGGACGAAGAGCACCAGGAGTTGGCTGATGAAGAGGCCCCAGAAGAGGCCCCAGCCCGAGAGGGCCGAGGGGTCCGTGTCGGGCCAGGCTCCCGGAACGTCGTGCGGTTGAGTTATCAGGGCGCGGACCGCGCCGGGGGTGCGGGTGAACGTCACCGTGGACGGCCAGGAGCCCTTGGAGAAGAGCGCGGCCAGGCCCGTGGAGGTCCAGACCAGGGCCGCCAGGCCCAGCAGGAACGCCAGGAGGGCGAGGAGGAGGGCGTCTGGGATGCCGCCCGGCTTCCCGTTGGGTTCGTGCATTACGCCACCGTTGTTGCCGAGCCCGGGCCGCCGTTGCGGTGGCGTTCCATCAGGAGGGCTCTCTCCTCCGCCTCCAGTTCGGCTGCCAGCAGGTCGTCGGGGAGCTGGGAGGAGGATTCCGTCATGGCGCGGTCCGTGTAGACCAGGGGGCGTTCCGCTTCGGTGATCAGGTGTTTGACCACCTGGACGTTGCCGTTGACGTCCCAGACCGCGATGCCCGGGGTGAGGGTCGGGATGATCTCCACGGCCCAGCGGGGCAGGCCCAGGACCCGGCCCGTCGCTCGGGCCTCGTCCGCCTTCTGGGCGTAGATCGTGCGGGTCGAGGCCATCTTGAGGATGGCCGCGGCCTCGCGGGCCGCCGCGCCGTCGACCACGTCAGAGAGGTGGTGGACGACGGCGACGAAGGACAGGCCCAGGCGGCGGCCGAACTTCAGGAGGCGCTGGAACAGCTGGGCCACGAAGGGGCTGTTGATGATGTGCCAGGCTTCTTCGACCAGGAAGATGCGCTTCTTGCGGTCCGGGCGGATCCAGGTGTGTTCCAGCCAGACGCCCACGATCGCCATCAGGATCGGCATGGCGATCGAGTTGCGGTCGATGTGGGAGAGGTCGAAGACGATGAGGGGGGCGTCCAGGTCGATGCCCACCGTGGTGGGGCCGTCGAACATGCCGCGCAGGTCGCCGTCGACCAGGCGGTCGAGTACGAGGGCCACGTCGAGGCCCCAGGCGCGGACATCGTCTATGTCGACGTTCATGGCCTCCGCGGACTCGGCCTCCGGGTGGCGGAGCTGTTCCACGATGTCCGTGAGGACCGGCTGGCGGTCGCGGATCGCGTCGACGACGTAGGCGTGCGCGACCTTGAGCGCGAAGCCGGAGCGTTCGTCGAGGCCGTGGCCCATGGCGACTTCGATGATGGTCCGGAGCAGCGCGAGCTGGCCGGTCGTCGTGATCGCCGGGTCGAGGGGGTTGAGGCGGATCCCGTCGTCGTTGGCGGCGATGGGGTCCAGGCGGATGGGGGTTATCCCCAGCTGCTGGGCGATGAGGTTCCACTCGCCGACGCCGTCCTCGCCCTGGGCGTCGAGGACGACGACCTGGCGGTCCCGGAAGCGGAGCTGGCGCAGCACGTACGTCTTCTCCAGGGCGGACTTGCCGTTGCCGGACTCGCCGAGGACCAGCCAGTGCGGGGCCGGGAGCTGCTGGCCGTACAGCTGGAAGGGGTCGTAGATGTAGCCCTTGCCGCTGTAGACCTCGCGGCCGATGATGACGCCGGAGTCGCCGAGGCCGGGGGCGGCGGTGGGCAGGTAGACGGCCTGCGCCTGCCCGGTGGAGGTGCGTACGGGCAGGCGCGTGGTCTCGACCTTGCCGAACAGGAAGCTGGTGAAGGCGTCCGTCAGAGCGGACATGGGATCTCGCATGGGCGGCACTTCCCTCCAGCTAGCGTCGGATGCCGGTGGCGAACGGCAGGGTGTTGACGAAGGCGCGGTGGTGCTCGCGGTCACACCATTCGAGCTTCAGGTACGACTTGCCCGCCGAGGCGCGGATGGTGCGCTTGTCCCGGGCGAGGGCCTCCGGCGATCGCGACGACACCGTGATGTACCCGACCAGGTTGACTCCTGCCGCACCGCTGGCGAGATCTTCACCTCTTTGGTCGAGCCGGCCGTGGGCGGCGATGTCGCGGGGGTCGACGGTCCGGTTCATCTTGGCGGCGCGGCTGGCGTCGGCCTCGTCGTTGGTCTTCTCGGTGAGCATGCGCTCGATGGCCACCTCGGTGGGCTCCAGATCCATGGTGACGGCGACGGTGCGGATCACGTCCGGGGTGTGGACGAGGAGGGGTGCGAGGAAGTTGACGCCGACCGGGGTCATGGGCCACTCCTTCACCCAGGCCGTGGCGTGGCACCAGGGGGCGCGGGTGGAGGACTCGCGGGTCTTGGCCTGCAGGTACGTGGGTTCCACCGCGTCGAGTTCGGCCGGCCAGGCGTTGCGCTTGGTCATGGCCTGGATGTGGTCGATGGGGTGGTCGGGGTCGTACATGGAGTGCACGAGGGAGGCGAGGCGGCCCTGGCCGAGCGGCTGGCGGACGCGGATGTCGGCCTCGGCGAGGCGGGCGCAGATGTCGGTGAGTTCGCGGGCCATGACGATGGCGAGGCCGGCGTCGCGGTCGAGCTTGCGGCCCTTGTGGGGGGTGCCGGCGCGGGCGATGGTGTGGGCCTCGGCGGCGAGTTCGCGCGTGTAGTGCATGCAGGCGACGAGGTACGCGCGGTGCTGCTCGGAGGAGGTGGAGACCATCGACTGGAGCTGGTCGTAGGAGTCGCGCAGCCAGACGGGGGCGTGGGTGTCGCCGCGCTGGGCGACGTCCTTGGCGTGGGCGTCCGGGTCGGCGGGGAGCGTACGGGCGAGCATCTGGAGGCGGGTGACGAAGCCGTCGCCGTTGGCCACGTGCTTGAGGAGCGTGCCGAAGCGGTCGACGAGGGCTTCCTGGTCCTCGCTGTCGCGCAGGCCGACGCCGGGGCCCTCGATCTCGATGGCAGCGGTGACGGTTCTGCGGTCGGCGTGGAGGAGGACGGCGATCTCGTCGGGCCCGAAGGGGGCGGCGAGCCAGTTGATCCGGCCGATGCCGGGGGGCGGGCCGACCTCGACCTCGCGGCCGTCGGCGGCGCGGACGCCGGCTTCCATGGCGCTGGAGCGGTAGGTCGTACCGCGGCGCAGGGTGCGCTTGTAGCTGCGGTTGATCTCGAACCACTTGTAGAAGGTGCGGCCCTTGTACGGGACGTACACGGCGGCGAGCGCGAGCATGGGGAAGCCGGCGAGGCTGACGATGCGCAGGGTGAGCTGGGGGACGAGCAGTCCGCTCATCATGCCGAGGAACGCGCCGGCGATGATCAGGGCGATCTCGCCGCTCTCGCGGTTCTTGCCGACGATCGCGTTCGGCCGGGCCCGGCCGATGAGATACGTGCGGCGGGGCGCGACCGGGTGCAGCTGGTGTGACTGGGTCGTCAACGCCCGTCACCTCCTGTGTTCCTCGTACTCGAGCTCGTGCGGGGCGGGGGTGCGGCGGAGGGGACAGATCCGCCGCCGGCCCCGCCGCCGGAGGTGGGGCGGCTGCTGTGCGCGGCCACGCCTCCGGAGAGGGGGTTGGCGGGGCGGGGGGCGCCGGAGCCGCCGCCGTCACCGCCTCCGCGGTGGGCGCCGCGGCTGCTGTGCGTCTTGATGCCCTGGGAGACGAGGGAGGCCGGGGAGCTGATGACGGCGGCGGCCTGGGCGCCGTCGGTGGCCTTGCTGCGGCCCGCGCGGGCGGAGGCGATCTCGTCGCCGAAGCCGGGGACGAAGCGGTAGATCATCGCGGAGGCGAAGATCGCCAGGAGGATGATGGCGAGGCCGGAGACGACCGCGGAGAAGGCGTTGGGGCCCTTCTCGCCGGCGAGGGCTCCGGCGAGGCCGAGGACGATGACGATGACCGGCTTCACGAGGATGACGGCGATCATGATGCCGGCCCAGCGGCGGACGTGGCCCCAGAGGTTCCGGTCGACGAGCCCGGCGTAGACGACGACGCCGAGGAGGGCGCCGACGTAGAGGAGGGCGGCCCGGATGAAGAGCTCGAGGAAGAGGACGCCGGCGGCGAGGACGGTGACGAGGGAGACGACGATCAGCATGATCGGGCCGCCGCCGATGGAGTCGCCCTTCTTGAGGGCCTCGATGAAGGAGCCGAAGAAGACGTCGGTCTGGCCGCCGCTCGCCGATGCGATGACTTCTGTGACGCCGTCGGTGGCGGAGACGACGGTGTAGAGGATCAGGGGGGTGAAGGCGGAGGCGAGGACGGTGAGCCAGAGGAAGCCGACGGCTTCGGAGATGGCGGTGGTGAGGGGGACGCCGCGGATGGCGCGCTTGGCGACGGCGAAGAGCCAGAGCACGAGCGTGAGGATGGTGGAGGCGGCGAAGACGATGGCGTACTGCTTGAGGAAGGCGCCGTTGGTGAAGTCGACGTTGGCCGAGCCGTTGATCGCTTTGCTGAGCTCGGTGACGATCCAGGCGGCGGCGTCGGCGCAGCCCTTGGCCAGGGAGGCGAGGGGGTTGAGGGCGTCGGCCGGGTCGTTGGGCGCGAGGCCCGTGCGGGGGGCGCCGCCGGCGCCGCTGCCGCGCTCGCAGTAGTCCTTGGCCGGGCCAACGATCAGGTCGCACCGGTTGTCGTTGGGCTGCGAGGCCGACGGCGACGGGGACGGGGACGTCGGTGGGGGGGTGGGGGCGGCGAAGGCGCGGGCCGACAGGAGCACGACTGTCGCCTGTACAGCGGCCAGGGCTCCGGTGAGGCGGAGGGTGCGGCTACCGGGCATAGGTGAACCCTCCGAACTCCGTTGCAGCCTTTGCGATCTCCTCGGCCGTGGAGGCCGTGCGGTCCGTGTGGACCGGGGCCGGCCCGTCCTTCTGGGCGAAGCTTTCGACCTTCCAGTCGTTCTCCGCCCAGCGGAGAGTCAGCGTCATCGTGAACCAGTCGTTGCTGACCGGGTTGGTGGAGCCGACGCCTGCAGTGCCGAATACCCCTGTGCACCACACGTCGACGGACGTGGTGGTGTCGGAGTACTTGGTCGTGTTGGTGCCGACCGGCACGGTCCGAGAGATGTACGTGAGGCCTGGCGCCGCATTTCCGTTGGCGTCCAGTCCGGCCTGGTCCAGGAACGTCTTGCCGTAGGCCTGATCCAGTCTGGTCTCGAGCTCGGAGACCTTATCCGCGACGAAGACCTGGCGGACGATTTGGCGCCGCGCCTGTGGCTTCAGGATGTCTGCGGAAACAAGCGCTACCGCGTAGTTGGCGGCGGCCGATTGGGCTCCCTGTTCGTCGTGCGCGAAGCCCTTCGGGATTCCGCCGTTCTTGCCGTCCACCGGGCGGGTGCCTGTGGCCTGGGTGGAGGCGGGGGTGGGGGGAGTGTCCGCCGAGGGGGTGGTGGGGGTGTCGCCGGACTGGTTCGCGAACGCGATCGCGGCGATCAGGAGGACCACGACGCCGACGACCGTGACCAGGCCCCGGGAGGCGCGGGGGGTGCGGCGGGGGGTGCCGTACGGGTCCGAGGGGGCGTCGGGGAGGCGGGTGCGGGTCTGGCCCGTGCCGCCGACGTCGCCGTAGCCGTCGCCACCGCCGTACTGGTCTTCGTTGCTCATTCCGTGTCCGCCCCCTCTGCGTCGTACGACGGTGGTGTGGTGATTCCTCATCAGGTCCGGAAGCCGGTGGGCGGCCCGGCTAGACGGCCATTCCGTAGACGATGGTGAAGAGGGTGCCGAGGGAGCCGATGATGAAGACGCCGGTGAGGCCGGCGACGATCAGGCCCTTGCCTTGTTCCGCGCTGAACGTGTCGCGCAGGGCGGTCGCGCCGATGCGCTGCTTGGCCGCGCCCCAGATGGCGATGCCGAGGCAGAGGAGGATCGCAACGGCCATGACCACCTCGATCATGACCTTCGCTTCGTTGCCGAGACTGCCGAACGGCCCCCAGTTCGGGGCGATTCCGCCGATGATGGTGGTGATGTCGCCCTTTTCGGCTGCCAGGATCATGTAACTCACCGCCCCTGTATGGGTAGTTCCGGTAGCCCGTGCCCGACGGCAGGGGTCACGTACTATCTTCGCTGATGAAACCGCCGTCGTACGTCGACTTGACGGCTCTCTTTACCCGATCTCCCGGCCCTTGGTCCGCTCGCGCGCTCTGACCTGGGCACGGGCGGTGGGTGTGCGAAAGAACGTATGGTCACTCTGTGTATCACGGGGGGTGACCCCGGGCAATGATTGCCCTCTCGGCTTGCGGGGGGCCGCTCGGGGCGCCGCCGTTCGGCGCAGTGTGCGGGCGTGTCGTTGGGCCGAGCCGCTGACATTCGTCCGACATTCCGTCAGTCGTTCCATCCCTTCGGCGGGTTGCGGGAGATGCTCCAGGCCGTTCGGTAGGACGACGCAAGGAGTGACGGATGGGTTCCGCAGTGAAGGCCGGGCGGCGCGCCTGGCTGGCCGGGGGGTTCGCAGTTCCGCTGGCGATCGCGCTCATGGGCGCCTCGGTCCCCTCGGCGGCTGCCGTCGACGGGACGGCTGTGGCGGTGGCGCCCGACTGGGGCAGCAGGTGCCCGGAGCCGGATGCGAGAACGCTGCCGGCGCCGACCTCCAAGGCTGCCAAGGTGAGGAAGGCCACCCAGGCGAGGAAGGCCGGCAGGGCGGCGCCTGCCAGTTCGTGTTCCGGGCCGAAGGGGGACCGGGGGCCTCAGGGTCCCCACGGGCCCAAGGGTGACCGCGGGCCCCAGGGCCCGAAGGGTGATCGTGGGCCCCAGGGTCCGAAGGGTGACCGTGGGCCGCACGGGCCGTGCCAGGACATCGACACGGTACGGGGGGACAGCGACCTGGAGTTCAGTGCCGTCCTGAGCCGGGGCAGGACCTTCCTGGGCGTGCGCGACACGGCGCCGGTCGGCGCCTACACCTGGCGGGACCTCACCACGTCGCTGAACCCGGGGCATCCGCGGAACGCGTGCGGGGTGTCGGTCAACACCGTGGGCCCCACGGTGTACGTGAAGGTGCTGACGACCCAGGGCGAGGTGTTCGAGAACCACTGCGCGTACACGGGGACGGGCGCGCTCACCTGCCCGTCGGGGTGGACGGCCATCATCCGGCCCTGAGGCCCGTTGTCAGTGGTGCGCGGCAGAGTGGACGCATGACCATTGCAACTCCGTGGACCCTGACGGACATCGAAGCGGCCATCCGGGCGGGGTGGTCGGCCGGTACCTGCTCGCCCGATGACGTCGAGCGGGCGCCCTGGACGGCCGACAACCCTGCCTGGGGGCACTGCGACATCACGTCGCTGGTGGTGCAGGACCTGATGGGCGGCGAGTTGATGGTCGGGGAGGTCTGGCTCGAGGGCGAGCAGCACGGGTTCCACACGTGGAACGTGCTCCCCGGGGGCATACAGGTGGACCTGACGCGGGAGCAGTTCCGCCGGGGCCAGGTGGTGACGGAGGGGCGGCTGACGGGGCCGCGGCCGCAGGGGCGGCTGCCGCGGCGCTGGGAGGAGTACCAGCTGCTGCGCGGGCGGGTCGAGGCCAGGCTGGGGGCGATCGGCGGGTGAACCCCGGGCCGTCGGAGCCCGGGCCGTCGGAGCCCG
The DNA here is from genome assembly GCF_055570595.1 of Streptomyces sp. NPDC031132. Lineage (NCBI taxonomy): Bacteria > Bacillati > Actinomycetota > Actinomycetes > Kitasatosporales > Streptomycetaceae > Streptomyces > Streptomyces sp. NPDC031132. The sequence continues at coordinate 217,623 of NZ_JBVIGX010000013.1, read as the reverse complement.
GGCCGTCGGAGCCCGGGCCGTCGGAGCCCGGGCCGTCGTAGCCCGGGCCGTCGGGGTGTCATGCGTCGGAGCCCGGTGTGTGTGGGTCCGGGCTCCCGGGGCGGGTTTACGCGGGCCAGTGCGCGGGGCGGGCCAGCGTCGGGGGGATCTTGGTCCCGGCGTCGCCCCGGGCTGCGTTGAGCTGGGGCTGGGTGAGGAAGAGGGCGTCGCGGAGGTCCGCCCCGCGCAGGTCGGCATCGCGGAAGTCCGCGCCGATCAGGTCCGCCAGGCGGAGGTCTGCGCCGCTGAGGTTCGCGGCGATGAGGTAGGCGCCGCGCAGGTTGGCACCGCGGAGGTCCGCGCCGGCGAGGCGGGCGCCCATCAGGTCGGCGCCGCGGTGGTTCTTCTTGCGGGCCGGGGCCTTGGCGCGGGCCAGCTCGCTGGCGCGCAGGAGGAGCGTGTTGATGCGCCCGCGCAGGGCGCCCACGTCCAGGGCGGCGAGGGCGTCCGCGTCGGCGGCGGTCCACTGCGTGGTCTCGGTCAGCGCCTGGCGCAGATCCGCGTGGACCGGGGCGGCCGCCGGGAGGGCGAGCGCCCCGGTGACGTAGAAGAGCAGCTCGTGCAGCTGCCGCAGCACCGGGAAGACCTCGTACATCCGGGCGGCCGTGCCGGGGTGCGTACGCCAGTCCCGGCCGCCGAAGGTCACCTGGGAGACCTGCTGGCCCGCGCCGAAGCAGTCGAAGACGGTGCAGCCCTGGAAGCCCTTGTCGCGCAGCCGGGTGTGGATGCCGCAGCCGAAGTCCTGGCGGAGGTTGTTGCAGGGCGTTCCGGCGGCCTTGTTCACCGCGAAGTCGTTGGACTTGGCGAAGGGCAGGGCGACGCAGCAGAGCGCGAAGCAGCTCGAGCAGTCTGCTTGCAGGACGGGCAGCACGGGCAGAACGGGGAGGGCGGGGCTGGCGGGGCGGCCCGGGACGGCCGGGACGGCGGGCGTGGCGGGAGTGGCGGACACCCGTCCATTGTCACCGGTCGGCGGTGGTCAGGCGCATCTGGAGGGCCGACCAGCGAACGCCGTCGACCTCCTCCACGTCCTCCAGTACCTGCTCGGTGCGGAAGCCGAGCTTCTCGTAGAGCCGTACGGCCGCGGTGTTGTGGGTGTAGACGCCGAGGTCGAGCGAGGACAGGCCGAGCTCGTCGAAGGCGCGGGCGACGGCGAGTGTGAGGAGGGTCTCGCCGAGGCCCCGGCCGCGTGCCTCGGGGGCGATCAGTACGCGGCCCAGGCGGGTGCCGCGTACGGAGACGTGGCCGAGGGGGCGTCCGTCGGGGGAGACGGCGGTCCAGGTGTGGCGGTCCGGCTCGGCGGCGTAGGCGGCGAGCTGGGCGTCGTCCAGCGGCCAGGTGAAGGAGGGGCCCGCCCAGGTGACGAGCTCGGCCCGGGTGGTGATCCATCGGTGCAGGGCCGGGGCGTCGTCCGCCGGGCGGAAGGGGCGCAGCGAGAGGGGCGCGGGCGTGGCCGAGGGGGAGGAAGGTGTCGTGTTCATGTCTCAAGTATTCGTGGACGGAACGCGGTTGATCGAGGGGGCCGGTGCGGTGAGCATCCGTACATGACAGAAGTGATCGCAGTTGCCGTCATCACCCTCCTCGCCGTGATCAGTCCCGGCGCCGATTTCGCGATGGTCGTCCGGAACAGCTATCTGTACGGGCGGTCCACCGGGCTGTTCGCGGCGGGCGGTGTCGCGGCGGGCGTGCTGGTGCACGTCTCGTACACGCTGCTCGGAGTCGGACTCCTCATCGCCTCCTCCACGGCCCTGTTCACGGCGATCAAGCTGGCGGGCGCCGCGTACCTGGTGTGGATCGGGATCCGGACCTTCCGGGCGCGCGCCGAGCTGAGCGTGGACCTGGAGTCCAAGCCGGAGCTGACCCGGCTGGGCGCGCTGCGGTCCGGGTTCCTGACCAACGTGCTCAATCCGAAGACCACGCTGTTCGTGGTGTCGACGTTCACACAGGTCGTCAATCCGGACACCCCGGTGTGGCAGCAGGCCGGGTACGGGCTGTTCATGTCGGCGGCGCACCTGGGCTGGTTCGGCGCGGTCGCGCTGTTCTTCTCGAACTCCCGGCTGCGCGACCGGATGCTGAAGGCGCAGAAGGCGCTGAACCGGGCGATCGGCTCGGTGCTGGTGGGGCTCGGCGTCGGGCTGGGCTTCGCCCGCTGAGGTCCCGGGCCGGTGTTTGCGACCGGGGTCCGTTGTTCCGCGTAGGCCTGGCGGGACGGGTTACCTGTCGGTAGCGTGCCGGGCATGGCGATCTCCGAGGCGTTCTTCGAGCGGGTCGATGCCGGGCGGTTCCTGGCCACCGAGTACACGCGCGGCCCGTGGGACCCCGGCTCGCAGCATGCCGGGCCGCCGGCCGCGCTGCTCGGCCGGGCCGTGGAGGATCGGGAGGGCGCCCGCGCGGACATGCGGATCGCGAGGATCACGTACGAGATCCTGCGGCCGGTGCCGATCGGGCCGCTGGAGGTCACCACCTCGGTGCTCCGGGCCGGCCGCAGCACGGAGGTGGTCGAGGCCGCCCTCGCCCCGGCCGGGGCCGCGCCGGTGATGCTCGCGCGGGCGCTGCGGATCCGGGTGGCCGAGGAGGCCGTGCCCGGGGTGGCCCCCGGGCCGCAGCTGCCGCCGCCCGGGGAGGTGGAGGTCACGCCGTTCTTCCCGGTGCCGTGGGAGACCGGCTACCACGCGGCGATGGAGACCCGGTTCACCGAGGGCGCGTTCGTGGATCTGGGGCCCGGTACCTGCTGGATGCGGATGAAGGTGCCGCTCGTCGCCGGGGAGGAGACCAGGCCGCTGGACCGGGTCCTGATCGCCGCCGACTCGGGCAACGGGATCAGCTCGGTGATGGACTTCGGGCGGTACGTGTTCATCAACGGCGACCTGACGGTGCACCTGCACCGCCACCCGGTGGGCGAGTGGGCCTGCGTGGAGGCCCGTACGAGCGTGGACGCGGGCGGGATCGGGCTCGCGGACGCCCGGTTGCACGACGAGAAGGGGCCGATCGGGCGGAGCGCGCAGAGCCTGTTCGTCGCACCCCGTTCCTGACATCGCGAGAGGGGTCAACCCGGCTGCGGGGTAGGGCAGTCGGTGTGGCAGGCTCGTGCCAATGGAGCCGCTGAGAGACGTCGACCCCGCCCGGATCGGGGCCCACGCGCTGCTGGCCCGGCTCGGTGCCGGAGGGATGGGGCAGGTGTACCTCGGGCGCTCGCCCGGTGGGCGCCTGGTGGCCGTGAAGGTGATCCGGGACGAGATCACCGGCCACCCCGAGGCCCTGGCCCGGTTCCGGCGCGAGGCCGAGACCGTGCGCGCGGTGCGGTCGGCGTACACGGCGAACCTGATCGACGCCTCGCTGGCGGCGCCGCCGTTCTGGCTGGCCACGGAGTACGTGGCGGGCCCGACGCTCGGTCATGCCGTGGCCGAGCGCGGCGGTTTGCCCGCGGACACCTGCCGCCGGCTGTTCGCGGCCCTCGCGGAGGGACTGGCGAGCGTCCACGCGTACGGGGTCACGCACCGGGACCTCAAACCGCAGAACGTGATCCTGGGCGCGCAGGGCCCGCAGCTCATCGACTTCGGCATCGCGCGCGGCGTGGGCGAGACGGCCCTCACCCAGGACGGCCAGGCCCCGGGGACCCCGGGCTACACCGCGCCGGAGGTGCTGCTGGGGGCCGGGGCGGGGGCCGCCGCGGACGTCTTCGCGCTGGGCGCGACGCTGGCGTACGCGGCGACCGGGCGGCCGCCGTTCGGTACGGGCGCCGCGACGAGCGTGAGCTACCGGGCGGTGCACGAGCCGATCGACGTGGCCGGGGTGGAGCCGGGGCTGGCGGCCCTGATCGAGGCGTGCGCGGCGAAGGACCCGGCGGCCCGGCCGGCGCTGGCCGAGGTCATCGGCCGGTGCGGCGTACGGGACGCGCTGATCGACGATCCCGTGTACGTGGGGCTGGGCGCGCTGGGCGAGGCGGTGCCGGTGCACGAGATGCGGACGCAGGGCCCGGGCCTGCCGCCCGGCTACACGCCGACGCAGTACACGGCCGAGGTCCCGCCCAGGCGGGGGCGGGCGGGCGTGTGGGTGGCGGGCGTGGCCGTGGTGGCGGTCGTGGCCGCGCTGGCGGTGTGGAAGTTGCCGTTGGGGGGCGAGGAGGGTCAGGGGGGCGAGGGCAGCCGGGCCGGCGGGCAGGAGCAGGGTGGTCGGAGCCCGGGCGGGCAGACGCCTGCTGCCGGCGGTCAGAGCCCCGGCGGTCCCGCGGCGCCGTCTGCGGCCGGTCCGCCCACGTACATCAGGCAGACCGAGCCCAATCTGGACGACTACAACCCCATCCACCGCGTCTGCACGCGTCCCGAGGAGGAGCGCGGGATCCTGGAGTTCCAGACCGCGCTGCCCAGGACCATGGACGATCCTCAGCTGAAGTCGGGCAAGGTCGAGATCGGATACCGGGTCAAGAACGCGCTCTCCGACGTGCCGCCGTACTACGTGGCCGTCGTCGTGAAGCCTCAGCACGAGGTCGACGAGAACGGCCGGTCCACCGCGGTGACCGACAACCGTCAGCTCGGCTTCGTTGCCAAAGCCCGGGACCTGTACGAGGGTGACGAGTTGGAGTGGAAGTACGTCACCTACCCGGACGACTTCTCCATGCAGCTGAACGGCAAGACGGTCAAGGCGCCTCCGCTCGCGCAGGATCCCGGTGGGTGGACGGTGGTGTTCCGGCACGCCACCTCGGATACGGAACACAAGAGTTTTCTCTGCGAGGGCTTCGACAGCGGGCCGCAAAAGGGATAAATCCGACACGTCGCGGCGAATCCCGGTGAAAGAACGGACGATGGGGGAGGGTTGACGGGTGCGCAGATTCTGGGTGATCAGCGGGATCAGCTTCGGAGCGTGTCTGTGCTTCGTTGCCCTCCTCGTGGTCGGCACGTACTCCGCCGCCGCGGGCATCGCGACCGGCGGTGGCCGGGTCGTCGGGCTCGCCAAGGGCGCTGTTCCCGGGAAGTACCAGGCCCTGGTGCAAAAGTGGGGCGTTCTCTGCCCCACCCTGACCCCGGCCATCCTCGCCGCCCAGCTCTACTCGGAGAGCGGCTGGGACCCGGGCATCGTCAGCCCGGCGGACGCGCGCGGCATCGCCCAGTTCATCCCCGGAACCTGGGCCACGCACGGGATCGACGGTGACGGTGACGGTGACCGTGACATCTGGGACCCGAACGACGCGATTCCCTCAGCGGCTTCGTACGACTGCGAACTCGCACGGTACGTGAGCAAGGTGCCCGGGGACCCTGTCGCGAACATGCTGGCCGCCTACAACGCCGGCCCCGGGGCAGTGATGCAGCACCAGGGCGTGCCTCCGTTCCGCGAGACCCAGGGGTACGTGAAGACCATCACGACCCTCGCCAAGAGCTTCGAGCGGCCGGTGGGGCGGGTTGCGCCCTCTCAGCAGGCCGCCGGGGCCATCTACTTCGCGCAGAAGCAGTTGGGGACCCCGTACCTGTGGGGCGGCAACGGTACGCCGGACCAGGACGGGCGGTTCGACTGCTCGGGGCTGACCAAGGCCGCGTACGAGTCGGTGGGGATCGAGCTGCCGCGCGTCGCCAACGACCAGTACAACGCCGGGCCGCATCCCTCGCGCGGCGAACTGCTCCCCGGCGACCTGGTGTTCTTCTCCGATGATCTGACGAACTCTCGGGACATCCGGCACGTCGGCCTCTACGTGGGCGGCGGATACATGATCAACGCCCCGTACACCGGCGCCGTGATCCGCTTCGACAAGATCGACACCCCGGACTACTTCGGCGCGACGCGTGTCACGAAGGACGGCGCCGAAGCCCTTCCCGACCGCACCGCCGACGCCAAGTCCCCCTAGGGGGTGCCTGACCGCGCCGTTCGCCACGCTGCGTCAACCCAAGGCCCTGAGCTGCGACGATGAGTCACTCTTCGATAACGTTGCCGTGATCATTCGGTGGAGAGTGGAACGCGGCGTTCAGAACGGGCGTTCCATGGACGCAGGCTTGATCAACGGGGGGGTTCAGGGGCGCACGCAGGGGTGCGCCCGAGGGGAACCGAGCAAGGGCAAGGGGCCGCATCGCCATGGCTGGACTCACAAGTAGTGGGCCGAACGTGGACGTCAGCCTGCTGTACGACATCAACGGACTGGCCCGGCACGCCCCGAGCGGGGTCGACCGGGCCGTCGGCCTCGTCAGCGCGTACGGGATCCCGCTGGCCCTGGTGCTCCTCGTCCTGTGGTGCTGGCACGGTGCGCGCCGGCAGGACGAGTCCACGGCCGTCGAGTCGTTCGCCGCGCTGGTGTGGGCCCCGTTCGCCGCCGCGCTCGCCCTCCTCGTCAACGTCCCGCTGCGCGCCTTCGTCGGGCGGCCGCGGCCGTTCGCCGAACACAGCGGCCTGGACGTGCTCGCACCGGACGCGGGCCCCGGCGACTTCTCCTTCGTCAGCGACCACGCCACGCTCGCGATGGCCCTGGGCGTCGGCCTGTTCATCGCGAACCGGAAGCTCGGGTTCGTCGGGATCGGCCTGGCCCTCGCCGAGGGCGTCTGCCGCGTGTACCTCGGGGTCCACTACCCGACCGACGTGATCGGCGGCTTCGCGCTCGGCACCGCCGTCGTGCTGGTGCTCGCGCCGCTCGCGATGGCGCTGCTGAACCCGCTCGTCCGGGCGGTGGCCCGCGCCCCGCGCGCGGGCCGGCTGGTCCGCGCCAAGCGCCGGGCCCTGCCCCGGCCGGTGGACCTCGCCCAGCCCCAGACCCCGCCGCCGGGCTGCCTCACGCACGAGAAGGACCTCGCGGCGTAGCTGTTCAGGTCCTGCCGTACGCGTCCCATACGGAGATCAGTACGGCCGCCAGCAGGCACAGGACCGCTCCGCCGAAGCACAGCCGGACGGCCCTCGGGCGGAGGCGGGGCGTCACGGGTCGCCGCTCTCCGCACCGTGGCCCTCCGGGTCGTCCTCGCGGCGGTAGCGGGAGCGCAGCCACAGGCCGGTGGCCACGGACGCGGTGGTGGTCGCCCCGATGGCCAGGGCCACGTCGACCGGGCCGTCCGCCGAGCCCGTCGGGCGCGCCGAGGCCGCGGCGGCGGGCGTGAGCGCGATGAGCAGGGCCCAGAGGAGGGCGGCGACGCGGGGTGCGGGTCCTGGCATGCATCCAGGGCATCCGCTCCCGGGGGCGTCGGCCAGCCGGGCCGTCCGAACGGGCGATCAAGAAGACCCCCTGTCCCCGGACTCTGCCTCCGGACCCGCACCCGAACCCGGACCCGGACCCGAACCCGGTCCCTAGCCCGAGGTGTGCCGGTCCGCGTCCCTGCGGGCCAGGTCGCGGGAGCGGCGGGCCGGGCCCCTCCAGCCGCAGGTGCAGAGGGCCAGGCAGAACGAGCCGCGCTCGGCGGTGCTCGTGGTGTGCCCGGCGGGTGGCCGCTCGGTGGTGCGGGGGAGCGGCACGGCTTCAAGCGGAGGGACGAGCGACGCCTTGGTGTGCGGATCCACATCACCAAGGTACTGGGTCCGGCACGGGGCCGGGACGGCGGCGGCCCGTGACGGGAAACCCCGGACCTCGTTAACCGGAGCGGGTGGGGCCTCGGGCAAACAGCGGTCACGCGTTGGGGGTTGGCAGGCGATGGTGGTGCACCAGCACAGGCGGCGGCGCGGGCGTGCGGGTGAGGCGGTGCTCGCCTTCGGCGTGTTCGTGACCGTGGCCGCGATGAGCGGGTGCGGAGGCGCGGACCAGGGCGACGACCGGCCCGCCGCCGACCCGGCCGCGACCGTCCGGGGAGCCGCCGACCTGCTGGTGAAGACCGGCAGCGCGCAGGCCCGTACGGCGATGGAGATGGCCACCGGCGGGACCCGGGTCACGATCCGCGGCGAGGGCGGCGTCGACTTCAAGAACCGGATGGGCCAGCTCCTGGTGATGCTCCCGGCGGACGCGGCCGGGAAGGACGAGCACCGGCCCATCACCGAGCTGCTCGTACCCGGCGCCCTCTACATGAAGAACCGGGGCGCGGGCGTGCCCGCCGACAAGTGGGTCCGGGTCGACACGACGACCCTCGCGGACGGGAACCTGGTCACGGGCGGGGCCACGGACCCGCTGGCCGCCGCCGAGCTGCTGCGCGGCGTACAGGAGGCGACGTACGTGGGCGAGACCGAGGTGGCGGGCACGAAGGTGCGGCACTACCGCGGCACCACCGACATCGGGCAGGCCGCGAAGAACGCATCACCGGCGGTCCGCGGGGCGCTGGAGGCGGCGGCGAAAGGGTTCAGCAAGGACGCGGTCCCCTTCGACGTCTATCTCGACGAGGAGGGCCGGCTGCGGAAGGTCCGGCACCGTTTCACCTATGTCAACAATGGCGTGATCGATGTCTCCTCCACCACGCTGCTCTACGGGTTCGGGACGCCGGTGACCGTCGTATTGCCGGCAAGCGGGGACATTTACGCCGGGAAGATCGCCGAATAGCCGGCCGGACGGTCCCGGAGCGGCGCGATCGGGCCATGGCCCGGTATCCGGAAATGGTCCATCCGTGTCATGCGCACAGCGCCCCGTCCTCCCTACGCTGAGAAATCGAGCGCCGACGACCGACGACCCGATGACCGATGACGGCTGATTGAGGTGACACGCGTGACTCCCGCTGGCGGTACGACGGTGCAGGACCACGTGGCGCTCGCCGAGATCGAGCTGTGCGGCGAGCTGATCATCGCGGCCTCCGCGGCGGACGAGGAGCGGCTCAGCCAGGACCGGATCGACGAGGTCCTGATGGGTCTCGGGCTGTAGCCGCATCCGCGGCGCGGGCCGGCGGGCTCAGGTGCGCAGCAGGCGCGCGATGGCCTTCGTCGCTTCCTCGACCTTGGCGTCGATCTCGTCCCCGCCCTTGACGGCCGCGTCGGCGACGCAGTGCCGCAGGTGCTCCTCGAGCAGCTGGAGCGCGAAGGACTGGAGGGCCTTCGTGCTCGCCGAGACCTGGGTGAGTATGTCGATGCAGTAGACGTCCTCGTCGACGAGCCGCTGCAAACCCCGGATCTGACCCTCGATCCGGCGCAGCCGCTTGAGGTGCTCGTCCTTCTGGTGGTGGTAGCCGTGCACCGCGCCGGCGGCGGTGGCGACGTCGGCTCCGGAGCCTTCCGCCTCGATGGCAGTCATGCGTCCTCCCGTGGTCCGGACCTGAGGGGTGCATGAGTGCATACCCCTCATGGGTATAGGGTACTGGGCCCTGCTCAAAGGGACAGGGGCCCGTGGTCCTCACTCTGCCTGATGGAGGACACTGGGGAACCGCCCGGAACCGCCGGTTAGCCGTGGCCGGGGGATGCGCCTAGCATCAGCCTGACCGAATCCAATGCACCCCGAGGACCTCACGTGCGATTTCGTCTGACCCCCAGGGAGACGAGCTTCTACGACATGTTCGCCGCATCCGCGGACAACATCGTCACGGGCTCCAAGCTCCTTATGGAACTGCTCGGCGCGGACTCCTCCGCCCGGGCCGAGATCGCGGAGCGGATGCGGGCAGCCGAGCACGCGGGGGACGACGCCACCCACGCGATCTTCCACCAGCTGAACTCCTCCTTCATCACGCCGTTCGACCGCGAGGACATCTACAACCTGGCCTCGTCGCTCGACGACATCATGGACTTCATGGAGGAGGCCGTCGACCTGGTCGTCCTGTACCAGGTGGAGGAGCTCCCCAAGGGTGTCGAGCAGCAGATCGAGGTGCTGGCGCGGGCGGCAGAGCTGACCGCCGAGGCCATGCCGCACCTGCGGACGATGGACAACCTGACCGAGTACTGGATCGAGGTCAACCGCCTCGAGAACCAGGCCGACCAGATCCACCGCAAGCTGCTCGCACAGCTCTTCAACGGCAAGTACGACGCCATCGAGGTGCTGAAGCTCAAGCAGATCGTCGACGTGCTCGAAGAGGCGGCCGACGCGTTCGAGCACGTCGCGAACACGGTGGAGACCATCGCGGTCAAGGAGTCCTGAACCTCGTGGACACCTTCGCTCTGATCGTGACCATCGGTGTCGCGCTCGGTTTCACGTACACCAACGGCTTCCACGACTCGGCGAACGCGATCGCGACCTCGGTCTCGACCCGCGCGCTGACCCCGCGCGCCGCCCTCGCGATGGCCGCGGTGATGAACCTCGCCGGTGCCTTCCTGGGCAGCGGGGTCGCCAAGACGGTCAGCGAGGGCCTGATCGAGACGCCCCAGGGCAACCGGGGCATGTGGATCCTCTTCGCGGCGCTGGTCGGCGCGATCGTGTGGAACCTGATCACCTGGTACTTCGGGCTGCCCTCGTCCTCCTCGCACGCCCTGTTCGGCGGCATGGTGGGCGCGGCGCTGGCCGGCGGCACCGAGGTCATCTGGTCGGGAGTCGTCGACAAGGTCGTCATCCCGATGTTCGTCTCGCCGGTCGTCGGCCTGGTCGTCGGCTACCTGGTGATGGTCGCCATCCTGTGGATGTTCCGCCGGGCCAACCCGCACAAGGCCAAGCGCGGTTTCCGTATCGCGCAGACGGTGTCCGCGGCCGGCATGGCCCTCGGCCACGGCCTCCAGGACGCGCAGAAGACGATGGGCATCGTGATGATGGCCCTGGTCATCGCCGATGTGCAGGAGACCGGCGACGCGATCCCGGTCTGGGTCAAGCTCGTGTGCGCCGTGATGCTGTCGCTCGGTACGTACGCGGGCGGCTGGCGCATCATGCGCACCCTCGGTCGCAAGATCATCGAGCTGGACCCGCCGCAGGGCTTCGCCGCCGAGACCACGGGTGCCTCGATCATGTTCGGCTCGGCGTTCCTGTTCCACGCGCCGATCTCCACGACCCACGTGATCACCTCGGCGATCATGGGCGTGGGCGCGACCAAGCGGGTCAACGCGGTCCGCTGGGGCGTCGCCAAGAACATCGTGTTGGGCTGGTTCATCACCATGCCGGCCGCGGCCCTGGTCGCGGCGCTCAGCTTCTGGATCGTCGACCTGGCCTTCGTCGGCTAGTCGTACGGCGGCCGGGAGACCGGGAAACGAAAGCGGGCCGGCTCCCCCCACCCAGGGGGAGCCGGCCCTTTTCTTTCGCCTTGCGGTGGCACCGCCATGCAGCACCGCAGGACGTTGTTCACATCCGCGAGGGCTTCGGTTCAGCCGAAGCGGCCCGAGATGTAGTCCTCGGTCGCCTGCACGGACGGGTTCGAGAAGATCCGGTCCGTGTCGTCGATCTCGACGAGCTTGCCGGGCTGGCCGACCGCCGAGAGGTTGAAGAAGGCGGTCCGGTCGGAGACGCGGGCGGCCTGCTGCATGTTGTGCGTCACGATGACGATCGTGAAGCGCTCCTTGAGCTCGCCGATCAGGTCCTCGATCGCGAGGGTGGAGATCGGGTCCAGGGCCGAGCAGGGCTCGTCCATCAGCAGGACCTGCGGCTCGACCGCGATGGCGCGGGCGATGCACAGACGCTGCTGCTGGCCGCCGGAGAGGCCGGAGCCCGGCTTGTTCAGGCGGTCCTTGACCTCGTTCCAGAGGTTGGCGCCCTTCAGGGACCGCTCCACGACGTCCGCGAGCTCGGACTTCTTGAAGCTGCCGTTCAGGCGCAGGCCCGCCGCCACGTTGTCGAAGATCGACATGGTGGGGAAGGGGTTCGGGCGCTGGAAGACCATGCCGACGGTGCGGCGGACCGCGACCGGGTCCACGCCGGGGCCGTACAGGTTCTCGTCGTCCAGCAGCACCTTGCCCTCGACGCGGCCGCCGGGGGTGACCTCGTGCATGCGGTTCAGGGTGCGCAGGAAGGTGGACTTGCCGCAGCCGGACGGGCCGATGAAGGCGGTCACGGAGCGGGGCTCCACGGTCATCGAGATGTCGTCGATGGCCTTGTGGCTGCCGTAGAAGGCGGACAGTCCGCTGACGTCGATTCGCTTAGCCATGAGGGGTCACTTCGCTTTCAAATAGTCGCGTCAGCGACCGGTCTTGGGAGCCTTCCAGCGGGCGATGCCGCGGGCCACCAGATTGAGGATCATGACAAAGGCGATCAGGACCAGCGCTGCGGCCCATGCCCGGTCGTAGGAGGCGTCACTGCCGACCTTGTACTGCTCCCAGATGTACAGCGGGAGCGAGGACTGAGCACCTTCGAAGGGGTTGCCGTTGATCAGCTGGGTACCGAAGACCAGCAGCATGATCGGCGCGGTCTCACCGGCGATGCGGGCGACGGCCAGCATGACGCCGGTCGCGATGCCGCCGATGGCGGTGGGGAGCACGACCTTGAGGATCACGCGCCACTTCGGCACACCGAGGGCGAGGGCCGCCTCGCGCAGCTCGTTCGGGACGAGCTTGAGCATCTCCTCGGTGGAGCGGACCACGACGGGCATCATCAGGATCGACAGGGCCATGGCGCCGGCGAAGCCGGACGGCCCGAAGCCGAGCGCCAGGTTCCAGGTCGTCAGGATGAACAGACCCGCGACGATGGAGGGGATGCCGGTCATCACGTCGACGAAGAACGTCACGGACTTGGCGAGCTTGCCCCTGCCGTACTCGACCAGGTAGACGGCGGTCAGCAGGCCGATCGGCGCGGCGATCGCGGTGGCCAGGGCGACCTGCTCGATGGTGCCGAGCAGCGCGTGGTAGACGCCGCCGCCCTCCTCGAAGCTGGTGACGCCGTTCATCGAGTGGCTGAGGAAGTCCCCGGAGAAGGCCTCCATGCCGCGGCTGACGGTGGTCCAGATCAGCGAGAGCAGCGGGATGACGGCGAGGACGAAGCAGACCCACACGAGGGAGGTCGCGACGCGGTCCTTGGCCTGGCGGCGGTTCTCGACGACCGCGCTGGCGGTGTACGTGATCGCGACGAACAGGAGCGACGCGATCAGGCCCCACTGGACCTTGCTGTGGAGGTCGGCGACGACGCCGATGCCGCAGCCGAGGGCGATCGAGAGGACCGCGATGGCGGCCGGGGCCCAGCGGGGCAGGCCGCCCCGGGTGAGGCCGGCGGGGGCGACGGACGTGCGGGCCCCGGTGGGGCGCTGGTCCTGGAGTGCGTGGCTCATCAGGCGTTCGCCCCCGAGAAGTCCTTGCGACGGGCGATGATCAGCCGGGCTGCGCCGTTGACCAGCAGGGTGAGCAGGAAGAGCACGAGACCGGAGGCGATCAGGGCGTCGCGGCCGAACTCGTTGGCCTCGTCGAACTTCGCGGCGATGTTCTGCGCGAACGTGCCGCCGCCCGCGTCCAGGATGTGCCCGTTGATCAGGAAGCTCGGGGAGAGGACCGTCGCGACGGCCATGGTCTCGCCGAGGGCGCGGCCGAGGCCGAGCATCGAGGCGGAGATGACGCCGGAGCGGCCGAAGGGCAGCACCGACATGCGGATGACCTCCCAGCGGGTCGCGCCGAGGGCCAGGGCGGCCTCCTCGTTCATGCGCGGGACCTGCAGGAAGACCTCGCGGCTGACGCTGGTCACGATCGGGAGGATCATGATCGCGAGCAGGATGCCGACGGTGAAGAGGGAGCGCGCGACGCCGACCTGCGTCTTGTCGAAGACGTAGGTCCAGCCCATGTACTCGTCGAGCCAGAGGTTCAGGCCCCCGAGCTGCGGGACGAGGAAGAGCGCTCCCCAGATGCCGTAGATGATCGACGGCACGGCGGCCAGCAGGTCGACCACGTACGCGAGGGGCGCGGCCAGCCTGCGCGGCGCGTAGTGCGAGATGAAGAGGGCGATGCCGACAGCGATCGGAACCGCGATGGCCATCGCGATGATCGAGCTGACGACGGTGCCGAAGAGCAGGACGGCGATGCCGAAGACGGGCGGGTTGGCCGACGCGTTCCAGTCGAAGGTGGTGAGGAAGTTGCCCTCGTTCTTCGACAGTGCGATCGAGGCGCGGTAGGTGAGGAAGAGGGCGATCGACGCCATGATCACCAGGAGCAGGATGCCGGAGCCCTTGGACAGCCCGGCGAAGATCTTGTCACCGGCGCGGCCGGTGGACCTTGCGCTCTTGGAGACAGGCGGAGCCTGGTCTATCTGGGTGGGTGTGGTGGAAGCCATGGTCTTTCCGGTCTGGGTGGGGGGAGGGCCCCCTGGCGGCGGTGCACCGGATCCCCTGGGTGGAGGGGAGGGCCCCGGAGGCCGGGCAGCTCGGACGGGAGCTGCCCGGCACCTGGGGTTCAGTGATCAGGACAGCGACTTGACGACTTCGCGGACCTTGGTGTTGATCTCGGCCGGGATCGGCGCGTAGCCGTTCTCGGAGAGGACCTTCTGGCCCGCGTCCGAGGCGGTGTAGTTGAGGAAGGACTTGACCGTGGCGAGCGTCTCGGGCTTGTTGCCCTTGTCGCAGACGACCTCGTACGTCACCAGGACGATCGGGTAGGCACCCTCGGCCTTGGTGGTGTAGTCAAGCTTAAGAGCCAGGTCCGAGCCGGTCCCGGCGATCTTGGCGGCGGCGATGGCCTTGGAGGCGCTGTCGGCGGAGGCCTTGACCGGAGCGGCGGCGCCCGTGTTCACGTCGACCGTCTTGATGCTCTGGGCGGAGGCGTAGGACAGCTCGAAGTAACCGATCGCGCCGTCAACGGCCTTGACCTGCGAGGCGACACCGGCGGAGCCGGAGGCGGCCTGGCCACCGGGGGCCGGCCACTTCTTGGCGGCCTCGTACGTCCAGGCCTCGGGAGCGGCGGCCTTGAGGTACTTGCCCAGGTTCTCGGTGGTGCCCGAGTCCTCGGAGCGGTGGAAGGCCTGGATGGCGGTGGAGGGAAGCGTGACGCCGGGGTTCAGCTTCTTGATCGCCTCGTCGTCCCACTTCTTGATCTTGTCGTTGAAGATGTTGGCGAGGGTGGGGGCGTCCAGCGTCAGCTTGTCCACGCCGGCGACGTTGAAGCCGACCGCGATGGGGCCGCCGACCATGGGCAGGTTGATGCCCTGGCCACCGGTGCAGATCTTCTTCGACTCCTCGACCTGCTCGGGCTTCAGCGCCGAGTCCGAGCCGGCGAAACCGACGGTGCCCTGGTTGAAGGCGACGACGCCCTCACCGGAGGAGGAGGACTTGTAGTTGACCTCGACGCCGGAGCAGGCGGCCATGTAGTTCTTGACCCACAGGTCGACGGCGTTCTTCTGGGCGGAGGAGCCGGAGGCGAGGAGCTTGCCCTTGGCGTCGTCGCACTTGATGTCGCCCGCAGCGGCGGCCGACGGCTTGCCGCTGGCGGAGCCGCCGTCCTTCGTGTTGTCGTCCGAGCCGCACGCCGTGAGGACCAGGGCGCCGGACACGACAAGCGCCCCGAGGGCGGAGGCACGAAGCATGTTCTTGCGCTGAAGCTTCACTTTTCGGGTGTTCCTTCCAGAAGCCGCCGGCCGCTTTCTGTATCGGGGCGGCGTGCGAAGAGGACTACGTCGGGTGCAGGACGTGTCGCTCGTTCCGGTCGGCGACGCGCTCCGTGCACCACTGAAATTAGGCAGATCAGGTGAAGCGGCCGACCGGGGCACATGAACGGACGGTGAACCGTGGCGGACGGCCTGGTGTGGATGGGCGGTTTTGCACTGCGGTGTCATCCGCCGTTGTCCCGCCGTTACCGTTATGTGACCGCCCGGGGGTGGCTGATTCCTTTCGGTCAGAGGGCGGGGGCCGCCACCGGCTGCCACAGGTCCTGGAACGTGAACCGGGCCGCCTCCACCTCGTGCCGCTGGTCTGCGTGCAGCACCCCGAGCGCGTACGCCGTCGCCGGGGCGATCCGCGGGGTGCGGGCCGCCGTCGCCGACGCGGCCGCGGCCTCGGCGGCGTCGCGGTGGCGGTCCAGGGCGTCGCCGGCCGCCGTCAGTCGGGCCACGTCCTCGCCGAGGGCCTCCCGGGCGTAGCGGTGGACCCGCAGCAGCCGGCGCACCTCGTGCCAGGAGCCGTCGTGGTCGGAGTTGTACGGATGGGCCTCGGCGGCATGCGGCAGCGCCGAGACGGCCGCCGCCAGCCGGGTCCGGGCCACCTCCGCCAGCGGGATCAGGACCTCGTCCACCCGCCCCCGGGCCGCGACCGGGTCCAGCGGCACCTCGGAG
Source organism: Streptomyces sp. NPDC031132 (assembly GCF_055570595.1). Classification (NCBI taxonomy): domain Bacteria; kingdom Bacillati; phylum Actinomycetota; class Actinomycetes; order Kitasatosporales; family Streptomycetaceae; genus Streptomyces; species Streptomyces sp. NPDC031132. The sequence goes on along the minus strand of NZ_JBVIGX010000013.1, from coordinate 201,629 downwards.
GCCAGGACCGCCACCGCGTCCGCGACGGCGTGGAACCGGGACGAGCCCAGCGCCTGCAGGGTCGCCGAGTGGGCGCGGGTCCGGGCCAGCGTCAACTGCCGCTCCAGCAGGGCGGCCGCCCGCGCCGAGCCCACCGTCAGCGCGCCCGGGGCGCCGCGGGGCGCGGGCACCTCCGGCGAGCCCGACAGCCGGTGCAGGGCGTCGAGCAGCCGGGTCAGCCTGGCGGCGTACGCGTGCTCGTCCGCCAGGGTCGAGGACAGCCACACCAGCTCGGTGCGCAGCCCGTCGGCCCAGGAGGACTCGGTCACCACCCGGAAGGTGGTCAGGGACCCGCTGATGCGGCGCGCAGCCCCCCGCAGGCTGCGCGCCGCACCGCTGCTCTCCGCGGCGTCGGCCCCGCTCTCCTCGTGGAGGCGCAGCCCCCGTAGGAAGGCGGTCGCCTGGGCCCGCAGGTACGTGCCGAGCACGTCACCCGCGGAGCCCTCTCCACGCGCTGTCAGGTCATGGTTTGGCAGAGCCACGCCGGCGCCTCCGGGCGTCTATGAGCATCTCCTGAACGTGCCGCAGCGGCTGGCCGTCGTGGTCCGTGCTGTGCCGGGTCCATTCGCCGTCCGGGCCCAGGTGCCAGGAGGAGGTGGCGTCGGACATCCCGGTCTCCAGCATCCGGTCCAGTGCCGCGCGGTGGGCCGGGTCGGCGACCCTGACCAGTGCCTCGATGCGGCGGTCGAGGTTTCGGTGCATCATGTCGGCGCTGCCGATCCACACCTCGGGCTCGCCGCCGTTGCCGAAGGCGAAGACCCGGGAGTGTTCCAGGAAGCGGCCGAGGATCGAGCGGACCCGGATGTTCTCCGAGAGTCCGGGGACCCCGGGACGCACGGCGCAGATGCCGCGCACCCAGATGTCGACGGGCACTCCCGCCTGGGAGGCCCGGTAGAGCGAGTCGATCAGGGCCTCGTCGACGATCGAGTTCATCTTGAGGCGCACGTACGCGGGGCGGCCGGCCCGGTGGTGGGCGGCCTCCTTGTCGATCCGCGAGATCAGCCCGTCGCGCAGCGAGCGCGGCGCGACGATCAGCCGCCGGTAGGTCTCGCGGCGCGAGTACCCGGACAGCCGGTTGAAGAGGTCGGAGAGGTCCGCGCCGACCTGCGGGTCGGCGGTGAGCAGGCCGAGGTCCTCGTACAGGCGGGCGGTCTTGGGGTGGTAGTTGCCGGTGCCGACGTGGGAGTAGCGGCGCAGCGTGTCGCCCTCCTGGCGGACGACGAGCGACAGCTTGCAGTGCGTCTTCAGGCCCACCAGGCCGTACACGACGTGGCAGCCGGACTCCTCCAGCTTGCGGGCCCACTTGATGTTGGCCTGCTCGTCGAAGCGGGCCTTGATCTCGACGAGTACGAGGACCTGCTTGCCGGATTCGGCGGCGTCGATCAGGGCGTCCACGATCGGTGAGTCGCCGGAGGTCCGGTACAGCGTCTGCTTGATCGCGAGGACGTCCGGGTCGGCGGCGGCCTGCTCCAGGAAGGCCTGCACCGAGGTGGAGAAGGAGTCGTAGGGGTGGTGCAGCAGCACGTCCCGCTCGCGCAGCGCGGCGAAGATGTCGGGCGCGGACGCGGACTCGACCTCGGCGAGGTCGCGGTGGGTGCCGGCGACGAACTTGGGGTACTTCAGCTCGGGCCGGTCCAGGGAGGCGATGCCGAAGAGGCCGGTCAGGTCCAGCGGGCCGGGCAGCGGGTAGACCTCGGCGGCGGAGACGTTCAGCTCCTGCACGAGGAGGTCCAGGATGCCGGGGTCGATGGACTCCTCGACCTCCAGGCGCACCGGCGGGCCGAAGCGGCGCCGCATGAGCTCCTTCTCCAGGGCCTGGAGCAGGTTCTCGGCGTCGTCCTCCTCGACCTCGAGGTCCTCGTTGCGGGTCACCCGGAACATGTGGTGCGCGAGCACCTCCATGCCGGGGAAGAGCTCCTCCAGGTGCGCGGCGATGACGTCCTCGAGGGGGACGTAGCGCTCCGGGGAGGCCTCCAGGAAGCGCGAGAGCAGCGGCGGGACCTTGACCCGGGCGAAGTGCCGGTGGCCGCTGACCGGGTTGCGGACGACGACGGCCAGGTTCAGCGAGAGCCCGGAGATGTACGGGAACGGGTGCGCGGGGTCCACGGCCAGCGGGGTGAGCACCGGGAAGATCTGGTTCCGGAACAGTGTGAAGAGGCGGGCCTGCTCCTTCTCGGTGAGGTCCGGCCAGCGGATGAGGTGGATGCCCTCTTCGGCGAGCTGCGGGGAGATGTCCTGCTGGAAGCAGGCGGCGTGGCGCGCCATGAGCTCGCGCGAGCGCGTCCAGATCAGGTCGAGCACCTCACGGGGCTGCAGCCCGGAGGCCGAACGGGTGGCGACGCCGGTCGCGATGCGGCGCTTGAGGCCGGCGACGCGGACCATGAAGAACTCGTCGAGGTTGCTCGCGAAGATCGCCAGGAAGTTGGCGCGCTCCAGCAGCGGCGTCGCCGGGTCCTCGGCCAGCTCCAGGACCCGCTCGTTGAAGGCCAGCCAGCTGCGTTCGCGGTCGAGGAACCGCCCCGGCGGGAGCTCGCCGCCGTCTTTGTCGTCGTAGGCGTCCAGGTCGGCGTCGAGATCCGGTGCGAGACCGGGACCCTGGCCGGAATGCGGGCGGTGCGCGGCTATGGAGCCGATCCGCGCAGGCTTGGCCGCCGGGCCGGGGGAGGCGGCGGGGGACGTGTGAGACGGGTGCTGGGCGGGGACCTCGGTGGGGCCTGCGCTGGGCTGGTGGCTCATGACTCCATTGTTCCGCGCACGCGGCAGGACAGGCGCGTCGGAAGTGTTCGCCGTCAGTCGGAGTCGGGGCTGCATGCGGGGAGAGTCGCAAGCGCGTCTTAAGGTCCGGTGAATGGCGTATGGCATCCAGGGTCCGGGTGGTGCACGAGTACGTCTTTTCCCCGCCCGGAATGCACCCGTACGGGCCCCGCGCCCCCCCCGCGCTCCCGTACGGGCCTACGACCTGGAGACTGCGGATCAGCTCTCGGTGCGGTACATCAGGTCGACCTCGTGGGTGCTGAAGCCGAGGCCCTCGTAGACCGCGAGGGCCGCCGGGTTGTCGGCGTCCACGTACAGCATCGCGGTGGGCAGGCCCGCCCCCGCGAGGTGGTGCAGCCCGATCGCGGTGAGGGCCTTGCCGAGGCCGCCGCCCTGGGCGCCGGGGCGGACGCCGAGCACGTAGACCTCCCCGAGCCGCTCCTCGGCGTGGACCTTCGTCCAGTGGAAGCCGACGAGCTCCCCGTCCCGCTCGGCGAGGAAGAAGCCCTTGGGGTCGAACCACGGCTGTGCGATGCGGTCGTTCAGGTCCCGCTGGGTCAGCGCGCCCTGTTCGGGGTGGTGGGCGAAGGCGGCCGCGTTGACCGCGAGCCAGGCCGCGTCGTCCTGGCCGGGCACGAAGGTGCGTACGGTCACCCCGGCCGGCAGCACCACCTCGGGCAGCGGGGGCCCCTCCGGGCCGAGCGGTCGGCGCAGCTGGCGCAGCTCGCGGAACAGGGTCAGGCCGAGGACCTGGGCGAGGTGGCGGGCGGCTGACTTGCCGCCGTGCGCCCACACCCGGATCCGCTTGCCGGAGGCGGCCAGCAGGGCCGAGCCCAGCGCCCGCCCGTGCCCGCGCCCGCGCAGGGCGGGGTGGACGACGAGCTCGGCGGCGGGGGCCTCGACCGGGTCGGTGTCCTCCAGTTGCCCGTATCCGGCCAGCCGGCCCTTCTCGGTGAGCAGGAAGTGCCGGATCCCCTCGCGGCGCCCGCCGCGCAGCTGGAGGCGGCCCTGCTCGGACACGGCGGTCGTGCCGTCCGTGCGCGCCGCGTCCTCGACGAGCGCGAGCACGGCCGCGGCCTGTTCCTCCGTCAGCTCGTCGAGGGTCTCAATCTGGCGTCCCGGCTCCAGGGCCGCTGCTACGTCGTCAGTCATACGTCGAGCGTACGACCGTGGAAGGCACCTGCGGTGGTGTGCGTGCAGAGGGCCGGCGGTGAGCCGTCTCCTGCATGTAACCAGGCCGACACCCGTACCCCCTGTCGTGCTACGCGCGTTGACCATAGGCTGCCGCCGACCTCCCGAGTTTCACCGCTGTCCAAAAGGGGACTAAATGTCAGCGACGCCACAACGGCACCGCCGAACCCGCCGGTTGACCTTCGCCGCCATCGCCGTCACGGCCGGGGCCGGAGCGATGGTCGCGGCCGCACTGCCGGCCGGTGCCGCGAGTGGTGGCGGTGCCGGCAAGAGCCGCACCGTCGACGTGCAGATGCTGTCGTTCAACGACTTCCACGGCACGCTGGAGCCGCCGCAGGGCTCCTCCGGCACCGTGAGCGAGCGTCAGGCGGACGGCACCACCAAGGCGATACCTGCCGGTGGTGTCGAGTACCTGGCGACCAGCCTGCGCGAGGCCCGCAAGGGCCACGAGTACTCCGTCACGGCCGCGGCCGGTGACATGATCGGCGGCAGCCCGATGCTGTCCGGTCTCTTCCACGACGAGCCCACCGTCGAGGCGCTGAACAAGCTGAAGCTGGACGTCAGCAGCGTCGGCAACCACGAGTTCGACGAGGGCAAGACCGAGCTGCGCCGCATGGCGTACGGCGGCTGCCACCCGGTCGAGGGCTGCTTCGAGTACGGCAAGGAGTTCACGGGCGCCGAGTACAAGTACCTCGCGGCGAACGTCACGGACGAGAAGACCAAGCGTCCGATGATGAACCCCACCTTCATCTGGAAGAAGGGGGACGTGAAGATCGGCTTCATCGGCGTCACCCTGGAGGGCACGCCGGACGTCGTGACCGCCGACGGGGTCAAGGGCCTCAAGTTCGGCGACGAGGTCGAGACGATCAACAAGTACGCCGCCGAGCTGAACAAGCAGGGCGTCAACTCGATCGTCGCGCTCATCCACGAGGGCGGCCTGCCCGCGAACGGCGCCTACAACTACGACTGCGACGTCCCGGGCGCCGGCGCCGGCATCTCGGGCGCCATCGTGGACATCGCCAAGAACGTGGACCCGAAGGTCGACGCGCTGGTGACCGGCCACACGCACCAGGCGTACGCCTGCAACATCCCGGACCCGGCGGGCAACCCGCGCATGGTGACCTCGGCCGCCTCCTACGGCCGCCTGTTCACGGACACCACGCTGACGTACGACCGCCAGACCAAGGACATCGTCCGCACCGCGGCCGCCGCGCCGAAGCCGGTCAACAAGGTCGTCACCCGGGACCAGCCCAAGGCCCCGGACATGACCGAGCTGATCACCCGCTGGAACGCGCTGGCCGCCCCGGTCGCCAGCCGTCCGATGGGCTACATCTCGGCGGACATCGCGGGCCGCGGCTCCGAGGCGCCCGAGAAGCCGCTCGGCGACCTGATCGCCGACGCGCAGCTGGAGGCCACGGCCCCGGCGGCCAAGGGCGGCGCGCAGCTGGCCATCATGAACCCGGGCGGCATCCGTGCCGACCTGGCCTACAAGGCCGCGGGCGCCGAGGGCGACGGCGTCGTGACGTACGGCGAGTCCTACACGGTCCAGCCGTTCAACAACCTGATGAACATCGTCGACCTGACGGGCGCGCAGCTGATCACCGCGCTCCAGCAGCAGGTCAGCGGCACGGTCAACGGCCCGAACCCGAAGATCCTCCAGGTCTCGAAGGGCTTCACCTACACCCTGGACATGACGAAGACGGGCGCGGACCGCATCGTCGTGGACTCGGTGAAGCTGAACGGCGCGGCGATCGACCCCGCCAAGACCTACCGGGTCGCGATGAACGAGTTCCTCGCGGGCGGCGGTGACGGCTTCACCGTCCTGAAGGAGCACAAGAACAAGCTGGTCGGCGTGCCCGACCTGGAGGCGTTCAACGCCTACCTGGCGAAGTCGACCGAGGCCGCTCCGATCGCCCCGCCGGCGGCGGACCGCATCACGGTCGTCAAGTAACACCTGCGTACGGCACCTGCGACGGTCTGTACGTGACAGCCACGTCCGAAGGGGCGGTGGGCCCTGCGGCCCGCCGCCCCTTCGGCGTTGCCCCGTACCCCCGTGACGGGGCCGCCCCGGCCGGCCCGGCCGTCAGAGCGTCGCGAGGAACTTCGCCACGGCCTCGTGGAAGCCGGCCGGGTCCGTGAACGGCACGAAGTGGTCCCCGTCCAGGGGCGCGTACGAGGTCCCGGGCCGCCGGGCGACCATCGCGTCGGCCGTGTCCTGGGTGAGCGCCTGGCTGCCGGTGCCGTGGATCAGCACGGCCGGGCAGCTGCTCGCGAGCCAGGCGTCCCAGTGGTCGCCGCGGCAGCCCTCGATGGAGTCGAGCATGTCCTGCGGGTGGAACGGCAGCCGCCAGCCCTCGCCGGAAGGGAGCCGGCGCAGCACCCGTTCGACGAAGCGGGAGCCCACCGGCCCGGCCGCGGCGAGCAGCTCCTCGCGGGTGGGGGCGGTGTACCGCATGTCGTGGAGGAAGTCGAAGACGGCCCCCTCCGGGACGGGGTGGACCTCCACGGTGGAATCCACGGCGATGAGCGCCGAGATCCGGTCCGGGTGGGCGGCCGCCAGGTGGACGGCGTTGAGCCCGCCGAGGGAGTAGCCGAGGAGGGCGACGGGGGCGCCCTGGCCGAGGTGGTCGAGCAGCGCGACGGCGTCGGAGACGTATCCGGCGCGGCCGTAGTCGGCGGCCCGGTCGGAGTCGCCGTGGCCGCGCTGGTCGGGGGCGATGACCCGCCAGTCGTCGCCCAGGGCGTCGGCGAGGCCGGCGAACGCGAGGCCTTCGGACATGCCCCCGTGCAGGGCCAGCAGCGGGCGGCCCGGGCCGCCGAAGTCCCGGTACGACAGTGTGCGGCCGTCGATCGTCAGCGTGTGGCGCATGGTTCCGCTCTCCCCTGTGTGTCCTGCTGTGGCGGTGACGTTACCCGAGCCTGCCAGGATTTGGGCAAGCGCGCAATACATTTGTATGGGGCGCTTGCCCAAGAGGTGTGCAGGGGTGCAGCCCCAAAAGCCCGCGCGGCTACGATCCCGGCATGGGAAATCGCGAGGACCTGCTGGCCGGAGCGCGCCGCTGCCTGGAGGAGAAGGGGTACTCGCGCACGACCGTGCGCGACATCGCCGCGGCGTCGAAGGTGAGCATGGCCGCGATCGGCTACCACTTCGGCTCGCGCGAGGCCCTGCTCAACCTCGCCCTGTTCGCCGCCATGGACGAATGGGCCGCCGGGTCCGGCCGGCTGGCCGGCCAGGGCGACACCACCGAGGAGCGGTACGCCGACACCTGGGACCGCAAGATCCGGGACTTCGGCGACATGCGCTGGCTCTGGATCGCCAACGTCGAGGCCTTCGTCCACGCGCAGTCCTCGCCCGAGCTGCTCGCCGCCCTCGCCGAGGGCCAGCGCCGGTCCCGGCGCATGGTGGCCGCGCAGCTGCGCGGAGTCCCCGAGGACGCGGTCGCCGAGGAGGACGTACGGGCCCTCGGGTCGCTGCACATCGCGCTGCTGACCGGGGTGATGGTGCAGACCCTGACGGACCCCGAGCAGGCGCCGAACGGGCGGGAACTCGCCCAAGGGCTGCGCGCCATGGCCGAGTTGCTCGAAAGGTGAGTGCTACCGAAGGGTAGTAAAGCCGGGTCCCGCACGCCAGAATCCGGGGGCACTCCCAGCCGTGGCTGGGAATCCATCACCGGGTCGGCAAAGGGGCGGACATGGCACTGGATCGTCGGGCATTTCTGGTCGGGGCGACGGCGGCGGGCGCGGCCGCGGCCGTGGGCCTCGGAGCGGCGGCCCCGGCCTCCGCGCGCACGCTCGGCACCCGCGGGGCCCTCGGCACGCAGGACTGGATGGCCGGACTCGGCGACTCCACGGCCCTGCAGCGCATGACCATCCCCGGCACGCACGACTCCGGCGCCACCAAGGGCGGGCTCTACGTCGCCTGCCAGAACACCTCGATCGCCCAGCAGCTCGACTCCGGGATCCGCTTCCTCGACGTCCGCTGCCGCGTCACGGGCGGCTCGTTCGCCATCCACCACGCGGCCTTCTTCCAGGACCTGATGTTCGGGGACGTCCTCGTCGCCTGCTGGAACTTCCTCGCCGCGCACCCCTCCGAGACCGTGCTGATGCGGCTCAAGCAGGAGTACTCCGAGGACAGCGACGCCACCTTCCGCGCCGTCTTCGACGACTACCTCGACCACCGCGGCTGGCGTCCCCTCTTCCGCATCGCCGACAGCCTGCCCACCCTCGGCCAGGCCCGCGGCAAGGTCGTGCTCCTCGCCGACAACGGCGGCCTGCCCGGACTGCGCTACGGCGACGGCAACGTCTTCGACATCCAGGACGACTACAACACCGAGCCCTTCGCCAAGCGCGGCCGGATCGAGAACCACTTCCGCAAGGCCGTCCAACAGCCCGGCAAGCTCTTCGTGAACTACGTCAGCACCGCCGCCTACATGCCGCCGCGCTGGAACTCCGACCGGCTCAACCCGCAGGTGCACGGCTTCGTCGACGGCGGGGAGCTGGCCGGCCGGACCGGGCTGGGGATCGTCCCGATGGACTTCCCGAACACCCGCTCCGGCCTGGTCGCCTCCCTGATCCGGCACAACTGACGGCCGGTACCCGGCTGGACCGGCCCCGCGACGGGGAGGCCCTACGGGGCGTCTTGCGGATCCGGCCGGTCGGCCGGGGGCGGGGTCGGGGCGCCCGGGATGCGGAGGAGGGCCTCCGTGCCCGGGCCGCCGTCCGCCGGAGCGCGCAGCTCGGCGCTGCCGCCCGCGCGCTGCGCCGTACGGGCCACGATCGACAGGCCGAGTCCGCTGCCCGGCAGGGCCCGGGCCGACGGGGACCGCCAGAACCGCTCGAACACGTGCGGGAGGTCCTCGGCCGGAACACCGGGACCGTGGTCGCGTACGGTCAGCTCGCCCGCCCGCAGCGAGACTTCCACCGAGCCGCCCGGCGGACTGAACTTCACCGCGTTGTCCAGGACGTTGACCACCGCCCGCTCCAGCGCCGCCGCCTCGCCCCGCACGTACCAGGGCTCCAGATCGGACGTGAAGTCCAGCTCGGGACCGCGCAGCCGGGCCCGGGACAGCGCGCGCTGCACGATCTCCTGCAGCGCCACCACCTCCAGCCTGGCGGCCGGGGCCGCGTCCGGACGGGACAGCTCCTGGAGGTCACCGATCAGCGCGGCCAGCTCCGTCATCTGCGCCTTGACCGAGGCCAGCAGTTCCTTGCGGTCCTCCGGCGGGATGGCCCGGCCGGTCTCCTCGCTGCGCGCCAGCAGCTCGACGTTGGTCCGCAGCGAGGTCAGCGGCGTGCGCAGCTCGTGGCCGGCGTCCGCGATCAGCTGGGCCTGCCGCTCCTGTGAGGAGGCGAGCGCCGCCGTCATGGAGTTGAAGGACCGCGACAGGCGGGCGATCTCGTCGTCGCCGTCGTGCGGGATCTGCACGGTGAGGTCCTCGGTCCGGGCGATGTGCTCGACGGCGCCGGTGAGTTCGTCGACCGGCCGCAGCCCCGTACGGGCCACCCACAGGCCGGCCGCGCCCGCGCCGACGACACCGACCCCGCAGACGAAGAGCAGCACCCAGGCCAGGGTGGACAGCGGCTTCTCGACGTCGGCGAGCGGCTTGGCGACCGAGATGGCGACGCTGCCGCCCACCGGGCCGGTGACCTTCACCGGCTGGGTGTAGACCCGTACGGGCGTGCCGTCCGTGGTGTGGCCGTCGTACAGCACCGGGCCGCGCTCGCCCCGGGCGACCTCGAGGTCGTACCCCGTGACAGGGAGGGTGTTCTTGCCGTCCACCCAGCAGCGGCCGCCCGTCGGCAGCACGATCTGCACTTGCGCGCTCAGGTTGTTCACGATGGCGCCGGGCACCTGCTCCCGGCAGCCGAGCTGGGGCAGCGTCTGGTTGGCCTGCGCGCTCGCGTTGGTGGAGCGCAGCGAGCTGTCCAGCTGGCCCTTCAGCTGCGTACGGACCATGAACCAGCTGACGACGGCGACGGCCGCGACGGCGACCGCCACCGCGACCGTGACCAGCAGCGCGAGCCGCGAGCGCAGCGGCAGCGCACGGAATCTGGCGACCGGGCTCACTCGTGCCCTCCCGCGTCGCCGGCCCCGGCGGCGCGCAGGACGTAGCCCACTCCGCGCACGGTGTGGACCAGGCGGGGCTCGCCGCCGGCCTCGGTCTTGCGGCGCAGGTACATGACGTACACGTCCAGGGAGTTGGAACTGGGCTCGAAGTCGAAGCCCCAGACGGTCTTGAGGATCTGCTCGCGGGTCAGCACCTGGCGCGGGTGCGCCAGGAACATCTCGAGCAGCGTGAACTCGGTGCGGGTCAGCTCCACCGGGCGCCCGGAGCGGGTGACCTCGCGGGTGGCGAGGTCCATGCGCAGGTCGCCGAAGGCCAGCGTGTCCGTCTCCTCGGCTTCGACGCCGCCGGGCCGCGGGGCGGCGTACGCGCTGCGGCGCAGCAGGGCGCGGACGCGGGCGAAGAGCTCGTCGAGCTCGAAGGGCTTGACGAGGTAGTCGTCGGCGCCCGCGTCGAGGCCGGTGACGCGGTCGCCGACGGTGTCGCGGGCGGTGAGCATCAGGATCGGGGTGGTGCTGCCGGCGGCACGCAGCCGGCGGGCCGCCGTCAGGCCGTCCATACGGGGCATCTGGATGTCGAGGACGATCAGGCCGGGGTCGTACGAGGCCGCCTTGTCGAGGGCGTCGAGCCCGTCGACGGCGGTCTGCACGGCGTACCCCTCGAAGGCGAGGCTGCGGCGCAGCGCCTCGCGCACGGCGGGCTCGTCGTCGACGACGAGGATGCGGTGCGGGTCGCCTTCGGCCGGATTCATCTGCGGTCCCCCAGGGGTCGTGGTCGGTCGTACCAGGCTCGCACGGGAGCCCTAGGAGGAGGTCCCGTAGCCGTCGCCGACGCCGTTGCCGTTGCTGTTGCCGCCACCGCTGCCGCCCTTGCGGAGGGAGGCCAGGTCGGCCTTGACCGTGTTCACCGGGATGGCGAAGCCGAGGCCGACGCTGCCGGCGGTGGAGCCGTCGCTGGAGGGGGAGTAGATCGCGGAGGGCATGCCCACGATCTCGCCGTTCATGTTGACGAGGGCGCCGCCGGAGTTGCCCGGGTTGAGGGAGGCGTCCGTCTGGATGGCCTTGTACGAGGTCGTGTCCGATCCGGTGTTCCCGTTGAACTGCCGACCGTCGTACGAGAACGGCCAGCCGCCGCCGTTGCTCCGCTGCCGCTGGGGCGCCTGCTGCTCGGACTTGGGCACGTTGACCTCGCGGTTCAGGGCCGAGACGATGCCGCTGGTGACCGTGCCGGTCAGGCGGTCGGGGGAGCCGATCGCGACGACCTGGTCGCCGACCTTGAGGCCATCGGAGTCGCCGAGCCTGGCCGGCCTCAGGCCGCTCGCGCCCTGGAGCTTGATGAGGGCGAGGTCCTTGTCGGGGTCGGTGCCGACGGTCTTGGCCGGGTACTTCTTGCCGTCGCTCATCGTCACCTGGATCTCGGTGGCGCCGTCGATCACGTGGTTGTTGGTGACGATCTCGCCGTCGGCGGTGACCACGATGCCGGAGCCGGTGCCCTGGCCGGAGCCGGTGCGGGTGTCGATCCGCACGACGGAGGGGCTGACCTGCTCGGCCACTCCGGAGACGGTGCCGCTGCTGGACTGCGAGACGTTGGTGCCGGTGACGCCGCCGCCGCTGCGGCCCTGACCGTCGAGCAGCTGCTGCACGGCGGCGGCGGTGCCACCCCCGACGACGGCGGCGGCCAGCGCCACGGCTACGAGCAGCGCGACGGGGCGCCGGGCCCGCGCCGCATGCGCGGGGCCCGCCGGGGACGCGGGAGGTGCCGGGGGCTGGTGCGCCTCGTGCCAGCCCGGTGCCGCCGGGGGCGGGTAGGCGGGCGGCGGCGGGTAGGCCCCGCCGAGGGGCGCGCTCTGGGTCGGGCCGTTCTCCTGCGGGTACTCGCCGTCGCGGCGGAAGCTCTCGGTCATGACCACGACTCTGTCCGCGGATCATGAGAGCTTCCTGAGTCCCCGCTGAGAACCCCGACAGAACCGCGTATGCCCGACATGAACCGGCCGGGTCCGGGTGGCCCGGTCCGCGCCGAGCGGTGCGAGGGCTGCGGGAAAAATCAGTGGCAGCCGCAGGAGCGGCGGATCACCAGGGCCGACGGGAACTGCTTCAGCCGTTCCCGGCGGGACCCGGCCACCCGGAGGGCGTCGTCCAGGACGAGATCCACCGCGGCCCGCGCCATCGCCGGGCGGTCCGAGGCGATCGTCGTCAGCGGCGGGTCCGTCAGGGCCGCCTCCTTGACGTCGTCGAAGCCGGCCACCGCCAGCTCCCCCGGCACGTCGATCCGCAGCTCCCGCGCAGCCCGCAGCACACCGATCGCCTGGTCGTCCGTCGCGCAGAAGATGGCCGGCGGCCGGTCCGGGCCGGAGAGGACTTCCAGCGCGACGCGGTACGCGTCGTACCGGTTGTAGGGGGCCTCGAAGAGGCGGCCTTCCGTCGAGCGACCCGACTCCTGCATGGCGCGGCGCCAGCCCTCCACGTGGTCGGCGACCGGGTCGCCGACCGACGGGGTGTTCTCCACCCCGCCGATGCAGGCGACGTACTCGTGCCCGTGCTCGAGCAGGTGGCGGGTGGCGAGCTGCGCACCGCCGATGTCGTCCGTGACGACGGCGACGTCGTCGATCGCCTCCGGCCGCTCGTGCAGCAGCACCACCCGCGCGTCCCACGCCTCGATCTCCGAGGCCGCCCGCTCGCTCATGCCCTGGCTGACCAGGATCAGCCCGGAGACCCGCATCCCGAGGAAGGCCCGCAGGTAGTGCACCTCGCGCTCGTCCCGGTAGTCGGAGTTCCCGACCAGGACCATCTTTCCGCGCTCGGCGGCGGCCTGCTCGACCGCGTGCGCCATCTCCGCGAAGAACGGCTGGCGCGCATCGGGGACGATCATGCCTATGAGGTCGGTGCGCCGTGACGCCATCGCCTGGGCGACCCGGTCCGGGCGGTAGCCCAGCTCCTTGATCGCGGCGAGTACACGCTCGCGCGTGGCCGGGGCGACCGGCCGGGGTCCGTTGTTGATGACGTAGCTCACGACGGCGGTAGACGTACCCGCAAGTCGTGCAACGTCATCCCGCGTCACCTTGGCCACGCTCGGGAGTCTACGCGGGGTGACCTACCTCTGGGCAGGCCGTCCTGCCGACTGGACGATCACAGGAGGTTCCTCCATACGGGGGACGTCGGCCTGCGCCTTGGCCGCGGCCTTGGCCGCCGCCTCCGCTGCCGCCCGCTCGACCTTCTCCGGCGTGACGAAGCGGTAGCCGACGTTGCGGACCGTCCCGATCAGCGACTCGTGCTCGGGACCGAGCTTCGCGCGCAGCCGCCGCACGTGGACGTCCACCGTCCGGGTGCCGCCGAAGTAGTCGTACCCCCACACCTCCTGGAGCAGCTGGGCCCGGGTGAAGACCCGGCCCGGGTGCTGCGCGAGGTACTTGAGGAGCTCGAACTCCTTGAAGGTGAGGTCGAGGACCCGGCCCTTCAGCTTCGCCGAGTACGTCGCCTCGTCGACCGACAGGTCGCCGTTGCGGATCTCCATCGGGGAGTCGTCGGAGCCCAGCTGCTGACGGCCGGTGGCGAGGCGCAGCCGCGCCTCGACCTCGGCCGGGCCCGCGGTGTCGAGGAGGACGTCGTCGATGCCCCAGTCGGCGGTGACGGCGGCGAGGCCGCCCTCCGTGACGACGAGGATCAGCGGACAGCCGGGGCCGGTGGAGCGGAGCAGCTGGCACAGAGAGCGCACCTGCGGCAGATCGCGGCGGCCGTCGACGAGGATGACGTCCGCGCCGGGGGTGTCCACGAGTGCGGGGCCCTCGGCCGGGGCCACCCGGACGTTGTGCAGCAGCAGGCCGAGGGCGGGCAGCACCTCGGTGGACGGCTGCAGGGCATTGGTCAGCAGCAGGAGAGAGCTCATGCCCGACCACCTGCCCAGGTGGGGCGGTTCTGCACGGTTCGCTGGTCCATCACGTCGGTTCCTCCTCGGTCCCGTCGAGGACTTTCGCGGCACTGCTTCGTACGTGGTGCGTGTGGCGCCTTGCCGGTCCCCGCGCCCTGAGGTCCGGACGGCACCACTGTTCTCGGTCCGTTCAACGCGCTGAAAGCACAAAAGGACCCGGGGGCAACGTTGCCCGGATCCTCTCGCCAGCAGAATAGCCCACCGGCCGGTGCGGGGCCGAGGCTTCGGCCATCGCCCCCTCTGTGGTTCCTGCCACCCTTACGCCCAGCTTATGCCCCGGTTTCACCGGATCGATGGACGTACGGCAGGCCGCCCGGGCGCACACGGGGCGCGCGGAGGCGCACCGGATCAGCGGGCCGGAGGGGTCATCATGGAGGCCGACGGTAGAGAGCCGACGATAGGAGCTGCAGTGGCAACCGGAACCATCCGCTACTGGGCGGCGGCCAAGGCCGCGGCCAAGACGGCGGAGGAGCCGTACTCGGCGCAGACACTGGCCGAGGCGCTCGACGCCGTGCGGCGACGCCACCCCGGGGAGCTGACCCGGGTCCTGCAGCGCTGCTCCTTCCTCGTGAACGAAGAGCCCGTGGGCAAGCGCCCGCACGATGCCGTTCCGCTGACCGAGGGGGGCACCGTCGAGGTGCTCCCGCCGTTCGCGGGCGGGTGAGCGGAAACCGATGAGCACTCCCGAGGAACAACAGCAGCAGCACCGCCAGCAGGACCCGTACGGGACCCAGACCTGGCAGTCGGACACCTGGGACACCGGATACCAGCCGGTCCACGAGGTGCAGCAGGTCCAGCCGGTCCAGCCGCCGCTGGGCGCGCTGCCCGGCCAGCCCGGGGCGCCCGAGGGCTGGTTCCGCGACGAGGCACCGGCCGCCCAGCCCCAGGCCCAGGCCCAGGCCCAGGCCTCCGAGGGCTGGCCGCAGGGCGGCGCCGGTGCGCCGTGGCCGGACGCGTCCGGCGCCGCGGCCGAGCAGACCGCGTACCTGCCGCCGTATCCGGGCCCGGCCGCGGCCGACCCGCAGCCTCAGCCGGTTGCTCCCGAAGGGTGGTTCCGGGACGAGGCGCCCGCCGCCCACCAGGCCCCGGTCCAGGCCCAGGCTCCCGCGGCCGAGTGGCCGCCGAGTGCCGGCCCGGGCGGCGCGGCCTGGTCCGAGGGTTCCGCCGCCGAGCAGACGGCCTACCTCCCGCCCCAGGCGGCAGGCGCCGCCGAGCAGACGGCCTACCTGCCGCCGTACCCCGGCCCCGAGGCGCCGGCGGCCGCCGAGACCCCGTACGCAGCGCCGTACCCCGGCCCGGCCGCGGCCGGGCCGCAGCCCGCCGCCGGTCAGCCGTACCCGGGTACCGCCGCGGCCGCCGAGACCGCGTACCTGCCGCCGTACCCCGGCCCCGACGCGGCCGAGCCGCAGCAGCAGGCGCAGCCCATGGCGCCCGACGGCTGGTTCCGCGACGAGGCTCCGGCCGCCCAGGCTCCTGCCGCCGACTGGCGGCCGGGCAGCCTCCGCGACGAAGCTCCCGTCGCCCAGGCCCAGGCCGCCGACTGGGCGCCGAGCGAGGGTGCCCCGTGGGGCGAGGGGCCCGCCGCCGAGCAGACCGCCTATCTCCCACCGCAGGCCGCCGCCCCCGCGGGCGACGCCGCCGAGCAGACCGCCTTCCTGCCGCCGTACCCCGGCCCCGGCTCCGGCTCGGGCCCCGGCTCCGAGGAGCCGGCCGCCACGGCCGCCCCCGCTCCGGCGGAACAGCCCGCGGCCACCGCGGGCCCCGCGGGCCCCGTCGGCTCCGAGGATCCGGGCGAGGAGCCCGCGTACTCCCCGCCCACCCTCGCCGGCAACACCCTGCGCGCCGTCGACCCCGCCCAGGCGCGCGCCGAGGGCCGCTCGCCGATCATCGACCCCGGCCCGCAGCCGGCCATACTGACCGCCGGCCTCGGGCTGCTGCTGGCCGGTGCGGCCGCTTTCGGGGACCTCGCGCTGCTCGCCCCGCTGGTCGCTCTCCAGGCGCTCACCGCGGCCGGCTGGTTCCGGCTCAACGGCATGTGGCCCGCCCGGCAGGGCATCGCCCTCGCCTTCCTCGGAGCGCTCGTCGCCGACGGCGCCGTGCTCGCCGTGGACGACTCGTACGGCCCCGGCGCGATCATCGGCACCCTCGGGGCCTGGGTGCTGCTCACGCTGGTCCTCCAGCTGCGCAGCCACGCCGACCCCGACGAGCGGATGTACGGGCTGATGGCCTCCGTGGCCTCCGCCGCGCTCGCCATCGCCTGCGCCGGCTACCTGGCCGCCGACTCCGCCGCCGTCAGCGTCGGCGCCGCGGCCGTCGCGGTCGCCGCGTTCACCCGTGCGCTGCCGCTGCCGATGCCGGCCTCGGTCGGCGTCTCGCTGGCCGCCGCCACCGGCGCCGGCATCGCGGTCGGCGGACTGACCTCCGTCGGGGTGGGCGGGGCGCTGGTCGGCCTGGTCGCCGGGGTGTGCGCGCTGATCGGGCTGCGCGTGGCCGCGTACGACTACCCGTCCAAGTTCGTCCACATGACGGCCGGTGTCGCGCTGCCGCTGGCGGCCGCCGCTCCCGCGGTCTACCTGATCGGACGGGTGGTCGGCTGAGACCGGATCTTCCGTACGCCCGGCCGTAGGCGGCGGGCATCACACTGCCGCTGACGGCGTCCGTACGGCCGATCATGGTCCACTAGAACGCACGTACCGATCTACAGGGGGTGGGGCACGTGCGGTTCCTGCGTGTCGTTGTGATCATCGGAGTGGTGTTGGGCGCGCTGTTCGCGGGCGCCGACCGCTGGGCGGTCAACTATGCCGAGAACCGGCTGGCCGAGCGCATCCAGGCCCGTCAGGGGCTGGCGGGGAGCACGGAGGTGGACATCCACGGGTTCCCGTTCCTGACCCAGGCGCTCAGCCACGACCTCGACCGCGTCGACGTGAAGCTGAAGGGCGTCGAGGCCGTCTCGGACGGCCGCAAGACCCGGCTCTCGCAGCTCGACGCCAGCTTCCGCAGCGTGAAGCTGAACGGGGACTACAGCGGGGGCACCGCCGAGCGGGCCGAGGGCACTGCCCTCGTCACGTACCAGGACCTGACCGAGGCCTCGCAGACCGGTGTGACGGTCACCTACGGCGGGGCGCCGGGCAAGGTGAAGGTCACGGCGGCCGTGGAGGTCCTGGGCCGCAGGCTCTCGCCCAGCGTGGTGTCGACCGTCACGCTCGTGGACGCCCCGGGCGGCGGCAAGATGGTCCGGGTCCGGGCCGACGAGGTGCCGGGCGAGGGCCTGCCCGGGGTCGAGGGCGCGGTCCGCAAGAAGACCGACTTCGACCGACGGCTCGACGGCGGACTGCCGTCCGGGCTCACGCTGACCACGCTGACCTCGGACGGGGCCGGCGTCCACCTCACGCTGACCGGCTCGAACGTGGTGCTGGCCGGATCGTGAGACGGACGGTCCGATCCGTAGAAGGACGGGCCGCACGAAGGCCCCCGGAGGCGGCGCGGCAGCCGCCCGGGGGCATGTGGATCCCAGTATTCGGACGATCCTGTCTCGGAATATGACACACCGGTGACAGGGCGGCCGATTCGTCCCTACGATCCATGGCTATGAAGCATCAGCAGGCGGACCTCACGAAGCGACGGGCAGTAGACCTGTGTCGCGTCGCCGCCATGCTCTGTCGATCCATGTGACCTGTGAGCGCTTCCGCTCCATCAGCCGGACGACCGTCCTTCCCGCGTGACCGCACCGCAGCCGCCCCCTCCTCCCCCCTGACGCCTCCCCGCGCAGTGTCCGAGGGCGCCGCCCGCAGCGGCACGCACCAGCAGCACCCAGCACCCGCAGACCGCTCCGCAGCACCTGCACCTGCACAGCACGCCCCGCCGCACACTGCCCCGGAGGAGAACACCATGAGCCGCAGCGACGTCCTCGTAGACGCCGACTGGGTCGAGGCCCACCTGAACGACGCCAACGTCGTGATCGTCGAGGTGGACGAGGACACGTCCGCGTACGACAAGAACCACATCACCAACGCCGTCCGGATCGACTGGAAGCAGGACCTCCAGGACCCGGTCCGCCGCGACTTCGTGGACCAGGAGGGCTTCGAGAAGCTCCTCTCCGCCAAGGGCATCTCCAACGACGACACCGTCGTCCTCTACGGCGGCAACAACAACTGGTTCGCGTCCTACGCCTACTGGTACTTCAAGCTGTACGGCCACCAGGACGTCCGCCTCCTCGACGGCGGCCGCAAGAAGTGGGAGCTCGACTCCCGCGACCTGGTCGACGGCACCGAGGTCCCCAGCCGCCCGGCCACCCAGTACAAGGCCCAGCCGCAGGACGCCTCGATCCGCGCCTTCCGCGACGACGTCGTGGCCGCGATCGGCGCCCAGAACCTGGTCGACGTGCGCTCGCCCGACGAGTTCTCCGGCAAGCTGCTCGCCCCGGCGCACCTCCCGCAGGAGCAGTCGCAGCGCCCCGGCCACGTGCCGAGCGCCCGCAACATCCCGTGGTCGAAGAACGCCAACGACGACGGCACCTTCAAGTCCGACGAGGAGCTGACCGCCCTCTACGAGGCCGAGCAGGTCGACCTGTCGAAGGACACCATCGCGTACTGCCGCATCGGTGAGCGCTCCGCGCTGACCTGGTTCGTGCTGCACGAGCTCCTGGGCCAGGAGAACGTCAAGAACTACGACGGCTCCTGGACCGAGTACGGCTCCCTGGTCGGCGTGCCGATCGAGCTCGGCGCCAACAAGTAGTTCCCGGGCACGCGACGCCCCGTAGACCGTACGACCTCTCTAGGACAGGACAGAGAACATGTGTGGAGCACAGATCGGCGGGCCCGACCTCGCGACGCTCAAGCCCGGTGAGACCGCCATCCAGGGTCAGGTGACCAAGGACGGCGAGCCCGTCAGCGGGTACGTGCGCCTGCTCGACTCGACCGGCGAGTTCACGGCCGAGGTCCCGACCTCGGCGACCGGCCAGTTCCGCTTCTACGCGGCGACCGGCACGTGGACCCTGCGCGCGCTGGTCCCCGGCGCCCAGGCGGACCGCGCCGTGGTCGTGGCCGAGGCCGGCGGCGTGACGGACGTGGCGATCGCGGTCTGACGACCGCGCTGCGCACGCAGCGACAGCTGAACCGGCCGGAGGGCCGCACCCCAGGGGGTTGGACGCCACTGGAACGGGGTGCGGCCCTTCGCGCCGTCCGGCTGCGGACCTACCCTGGAGGCATGTACGCCCGGCGGCGCCGCGTCTACTTCCTCCTCATGGGCGGATGCATCTTCCTGTTCGTCTCCGCCTGGTCCTTCGTGCGGCTGTTCTCGGTCGAGGCGGCCGTGGCCCTGTGCGTGGTCGCCATGGTCATCCCCCCGGTCGCCGCGATGATCGCGAACCGGCGCGGGCCGGACGACCGCTGGTGGGACGACCCCTCGGGCGACCCGAAGTCCGACGAGTGGTGGGACGAACTGGACGGAAAGCGGCGTCACGAGGATTGAAACCCCGAGACATCAAAACGTAATAAGCATGCGTACAACTGCTCCCCTCGCGGACGGGTCATGGGTACGCACGGGTACCCACCCAGTGCCTCACGTCCTGTGGGGGGACTTCCTTGGAACACGAACAGACCCTTCCTGAGCAGCCGGAAGGGGAGGAGACCGCAGCGCGCCGCCCCCGAGGCCGCAGCCGTACGGTCCTCCTGATCGCCGGGGCCGCCGTACTCGGCGCGCTCGCGGGCACGGTCACCGGATACGCGATCCAGTACGACCGCGAGCCCACCCCGCTGCCGCCGCTGGCGCAGCAGAAGATCGACCAGCCGAAGCCCCAGGCTCCGAACGAGGCGACGAGCGCCCGCTCCCTCAACGCCAACCGCTGGCACAAGACGGACGACGATCTGGCGAAGCTGCTGATCGAAGCCCCGGCCGGGGTGGAGGTCCGTTCCTCGGGGACGGTGTCCCCGGACGAGTTCTCGGCGGACTACTACGAGAAGCCGGGCAGCGGGCTCGCCAGCCAGCTCCGGCACGACGTACGACGGATCGCCGAGTTGGAGTGGGCGCAGGACGACCGGAACTTCGTCACCGTCCGGCTCTTCCAGTACCGGGACCGCTCCGATGCCGACTGGTACCAGCACGCCCACGACTACCTGGTGGAAGAGAGGTACGCGGGCAACTCGGGCAAGGCCCTGCCCGGCGTGCCCGCCGACTACGGCCACCTGTGGGTGGATTCCGCGCAGCGGGAGAAGCCGGGCTACCTCCCGGTGAAGTCGGCCCGGGTCCTCGCCCGGCGCGGCGACATCGTCATGGAGGTCAGCTACATGAACAACCGCGGCGTCCTCGACGAGAAGGACATCGTCGAGATCGCCAAGCGACAGTGGGAGCGGCTGTGAGCGACCCGCAGGACAGCAAGGACAGCAAGGACGTCACGGCCGGGGCGACCGAGGCGACCGCCACCGAGGCGACCGCCTCCGTGGTGGCACCCCCCGCCGCGCCGCGGGCGCGCAGCCGCCGGACCGCGGCACTCGTCGCGGGCGGGCTCGCCGTCGCCGTCCTCGCCGGCGGCGCCCTCTGGGCCGCCGGGCGGATCGCCGACGCCGACCGCACCGCGCCGACCCGGTACTGGGTGGCGGCGGGCGCCGATCCCAGGCCCACCGGTACGCCGGAGCCGGTCCCGACCGTGCCGCCGAACGAGCTGACGGGCAAGCTGCTGCCGGTCTCCGCCGAATTCGAGCTCGGTCCCGACCTCGACGCCGAGGGCAACGACTTCTACGTGTCGGGCGAGCGGGCGCTCCAGGCCGTCAAGGACGCGGACACCGGGCTCTCCGGCGAGGAGCGGGCGGAACGGGACAAGGCGCTGGACGGCCTGAAGCTGAGGGGCGTGGCCGGACGCAGCTACCACCACCTCCGCGACCACCAGGTGATGGAGATCCAGCTCACCCAGGCCGACCCCCAGGCCCTCGCGAAGTTCTCCGAGTTCAGCAAGAAGATCCTCGAGCTGCTGGGCGGCGACCGCGACGCGCCGAAGATCGAGGGCTTCCCCGACGCCAAGTGTTCGGTGTCGGTCCTCGGCAAGGAGAAGCAGGAGGACCAGAACAAGATCGACACGATCGACTGCGAGGCCCTCCAGGGCGATGTGCTGGTGAGCTTCCGGATGTACGGGCCGAAGCCCCTCTCCGCGAACGACGCCGCCGGCCTGTTCAAGCAGCAGCTGAACCACCTGAAGTCCCCCGGGGAGTCCGTGTGACCGAGCAGAACACCGCCGACACCGCCCCCGTGGCGGAGCCCGCCCCGCAGGAGCAGCCCGCCGGCGCCGGCACGCTCGTACCGGTCGCCGAGCCGCCGGCGCCGGCACAAGCAGCGGTACCGGCCGCCCCGAAGGACCGCCGCATGCTGTTCGCCGCGCTCCGCTGGACGGCCGCCGTCGTGGTCTTCGCCGCCGTCGGCACCGGGGTCACGTACGGGATCGGCCGGGCCGAGCGCACCGACCTCCCCGGTCTGTCCACCGAGGACGACGGCCGCTGGGTCTACCCGGCTCTGGCCAAGCCCGCACTGCCCGCCGGCGCCCCGCTGCCCGCGGGCAAGGACAACAAGGACGACACTCACTACGCGCCGCTCACCGGTCTGCTGCTGCCTGCCCCCGAGGGTGCCGAGCCGGATGCCGGGCTCAAGGCGGACAAGGACCGGCTGGTGTCCACCGACGCCTTCCTGGAGGAGTACGCCCCCGACAGCCGGGCGAAGCTGAAGGAGGGCCTGGAGTACGAGGGGCTGCGCCAGATCGCAGGCCGTGGCTGGACCACCCCCGACGGCACGCGCACGCACATCTACCTGCTGCGCTTCCACTCCTCGGGCTTCGTGAACACCTTCCGCGGCTGCAACATCAACACGCAGCTGGTGGGCGCCCCGGCCCTGGAGATGGACCTGGCCTGGAGCAGGGTCAAGAGCACGCAGCCCAGCATGGAGGGGCAGGCTGTCGGCTACGTCGGCACCCTCAGCAGCAGCGCCATCAGCCTGTACCAGGAGCCCAAGCCCGCGAACGGGGACGAGCAGACCAAGCTCGGATGCCTCCAGGTGGGTGACGTCCAGGCCGTGATCGTCCAGACCCGCAAGGGCGAGGTGGCCGTCGTTCCCTTCCACCAGACGGTGGTCCTGCAGAGCCAGCTGCTGGGCTGACCGCCCGCAGGAGGCGGCTGCGGCCTACCTCACGGAGTGCGCCGGTCCCCGGGCCAGTAGGCTTGGGGACCGGCCCCGTACACGCCCCCATCACTCCGAGGAGCACCCCGTGCTTGAGGCATTCTTCACCTCCCTGCTGATCCTGGTCTGCGTCGGCGTGCTCGCCTTCACCGGCCTCGCAGTGAAGAAGCTGTACCAGGGCCAGCGCTGATCTCCGATCGGCCGCCCTCCCGGACCCGGAACCCCTCCCCACAGATCGCCTGAGCAGCCACACATGATCCAGATCCCGTCCGACCTGAACCCGGGCCTCGTCCCCCTCGCCTTCCTCCTCGGCACCTGGGAGGGCGCGGGCGTCTTCGACTTCCCCGGTGAAGAGAAGTGCAACTTCGGCCAGGAAGTCGTCTTCAGCCACGACGGCCGGGACTTCCTGGAGTACACCTCCCACAGCTGGGTCCTCGACGCCGACGGCAACAAGGTGCGGCCGCTGGAGTCCGAGTCCGGCTACTGGCGCATCGACAAGGACCGCAAGGTCGAGATCGTCATGGTCCGCGACCAGGGCGTCGTCGAGGTCTGGTACGGCGAGCTCGCCGACCAGAAGCCGCAGATCGACCTGGTGACGGACGCCGTCGCCCGCACCGCGGCCTCCGGGCCGTACAGCGGCGGCAAGCGGCTCTACGGCTACGTGAAGAGCGACCTGATGTGGGTCGGCGAGAAGGCCACGCCGGACGTCGAGCTGCGCCCGTACATGTCGGCCCAGCTCAAGAAGGTCGTCACGCCCGAGGAGGTCGCCGAGATGGCGCGCAACCTCCCGGACATGCCGGACGACGGCATCGCCTTCTTCCGGTGAGCCGCCGGGTCGCCGAGCGCTGAGCGGCTTTCCACAGACTGTGCAAGAAGGGGACCACGGGCCGGCCCGTGGTCCCCTTCGCGCGCTTACACTGGCCGGGTGGGGACCATCGGAGACACCGGCAGTGCTGACTGGAAGACCGACCTGCGGCAACGCGGGTACCGGCTGACCCCGCAGCGCCAGCTCGTACTGGAAGCGGTCGACACGCTGGAGCACGCGACCCCGGACGAGATCCTCGCGCACGTGCGCAAGACCGCCTCCGGAGTGAACATCTCCACCGTCTACCGCACGCTGGAGCTCCTGGAGGAGCTGAAGCTCGTCTCGCACGCCCACCTCGGGCACGGCGCCCCCACGTACCACCTCGCCGACCGGCACCACCACATCCACCTGGTCTGCCGCGAGTGCACCGAGGTGATCGAAGCGGACGTGGACATCGCCGCGGACTTCACCGCGAAGCTGCGCGCCACCTTCGGCTTCGAGACCGACATGAAGCACTTCGCGATCTTCGGCCTCTGCAAGAAGTGCGCCGCCAAGCAGCACGACGCTCCGGCATAGGAGCGGGCCGGGCCGGGTCGTAGGCTTGGTGGCATGACCAGCAGCCCCTTGCTCCATCTCCCCGGCGCCGTACCGGCCGAAGGCCGCGACGAGGGCGTCGCCGCCCACTACGGCGAGCTGTACGGCGAACAACGCGCGCTCGCGGACGGCCGCGGTTTCGTCGACCTCTCGCACCGCGGAGTCGTCACCGTCACCGGACCGGAGCGGCTGAGCTGGCTGCACCTGCTGCTCACGCAGCACCTCACCGAACTCCCGCCCGGGCAGGCCACCGAGGCGCTGATCCTCTCCGCCAACGGCCACATCGAGCACGCGCTCTACCTCGTCGACGACGGCGAGACCGTGTGGGCGCACGTGGAGCCCGGCACCCAGGAGGCGCTGATCGCCTACCTGGAGTCGATGAAGTTCTTCTACCGCGTCGAAGTGGCCGACCGGACCGCCGACTTCGCCGTCGTGCACCTGCCGGCCGGCTCCATCGCCGAGGTCGCCAAGGAACACGCCGTACGGGAGACCGCGCACGGCCGCGACGTCTTCCTGCCCCGCGCCGAGCTGGAGGCCTTCGCCGCCACGCACGGCCCGGCCGCCGGGCTCCTCGCGTACGAGGCCCTGCGCGTGGAGGCGCACCGGCCGCGGCTCGGCCTGGAGACCGACCACCGCACCATCCCGCACGAGCTGGGCTGGATCGGCACCGCCGTGCACCTCCAGAAGGGCTGCTACCGCGGCCAGGAGACGGTGGCCCGCGTGCACAACCTGGGCAAGCCCCCGCGCCGCCTGGTCTTCCTGCACCTGGACGGCTCCGAGGTGCTCCTCCCGGCGCACGGCACGCCGATCCGGCTCGCCGCCGACGGGGAGGAGGGACGCCAGCTGGGCTTCGTGACCACCGCAGTCCGCCATCACGAGCTGGGCCCGATCGCCCTCGCGCTGGTCAAGCGGAACGTGCCGGTCGACGCCCCGCTGCTGGCCGGGAAGACGGCCGCCGCGCAGGAGGTCGTCGTAGCGCCGTAGTCGCGCTCCGGACGTCGGTCAGACGTCGATGACGAGGGTGAACGGGCCGTGGTTGGTCAGCGAGACGCGCATGTCCGCGCCGAAGCGGCCCGTCTCCACCGTCGCCCCCAGCGCGCGCAGCTGCGCGACGACCTCGTCGACCAGCGGCTCCGCGACCTCGCCGGGCGCCGCCGCGTTCCAGGTGGGGCGGCGGCCCTTGCGGGCGTCCCCGTAGAGCGTGAACTGCGAGATCACCAGCAGCGGCGCACCGATGTCGCTGCAGGACTTCTCCGCCTCCAGGATCCGTACGGACCACAGCTTGCGCGCCAGCTGCGCCGCCTTCTCCGGGGTGTCGTCATGGGTCACCCCCACCAGCACGCACAGCCCCTCGCCGACGATCTCGCCCACGGTTTCACCGGCCACGACGACGCTCGCGCCGTCCACCCTCTGCACCACTGCTCGCATACCACCTGTGTATCAGGCGTGCACCCATCAGGGGCCGATCGGGTGGAGTGGGACTGCACCTGCACCACGGAGAGTGGCACGATGCACGCAGGCGGTGCTTCCCTCCGGTCCCACGGGCCGGCCGAGACCCCATGCACCGGTCGAGGGGACGGACACGTTCACATGAATACTTCTGGTACTTCCGTACCTGCATCATCTGCGGCCACTCCGGCCGGCGCGGCCCGACCGCCCGCGCAGCGCACCGGCGAGGAGCAGGCGCCGACCACGCCCGCCACCGCGCTGGGGCTGCCGGAACTGCGCACGCTGCGCCGCGATGCGCAGCGCGACGAGGCCGATCTGAGCTACGTACGCAGACTCCTGCAGGGCCGGATCGACATCCTGCGCGCCGAACTGGCCCGGCGCAGTGACCCGGAGGCCCCGGTGACCCCGGAGCCACCGGTGGTCGACCGGCTCTCGGAGATCCTCGCCGACGCGCCCTCCAGCCGCAGCGCCTCCGCCCGGCACGTCACGCTCGGCACCCCGCACAGCGAGGAGTTCCGGCTGCTGGCCGCGGAGATGCTGTCCGACGTGGAGCTGTCGGACCTGGACGCCCGCACCGACGGCGAACTGCACGAGGCGATGGGCCGGTTGGTGCGCTACGAGCAGCAGGTCTCGCGGCGCCGGCAGCAGCTGCAGCGCACGGCGGACGACTGCAGCGCGGAGATCACCCGGCGCTACCGGGAGGGCGAGGCGCAGGTGGACGACCTGCTGGCGTAGGCCTGCCGGCACGGGCCTTCCGGCGCATCGCCTTCCGGCGCAGGGAAATTCAGGCGACTCGGCCGGGAGCTGCGGTTAGCGTGGCCGGTTATGAGTGCAGACGTCCGGCCGATCGCCGCATCCGAACTCCCCGACTGGCTCCGGGCCGTGAACACCGGCTTCCTGCGCCCCGAACGCGTCACCGAATCAGACCTCGCCCAGCGAGCCAAGTACACCGACCTGGACCGCACGCTGGGCGCCTTCGACGCCCGCACGGGCCGCTGCGTGGCCACCCTGCGCTCCTTCGCCCAGGAGCTGACCGTCCCGGGCGGTGCGGCCGTGCCCGCGAGCGCCGTCACCAATGTCGCCGTCATGCCCACGCACCGACGCCAAGGCCTGTTGACCCGGATGATGGCCGCCGAGCTGGCGGCCGCGCAGGCCCGCGGCGACGTGGTGGCCACGCTGATCTCCGCCGAGTACCCGATCTACGGGCGGTACGGGTTCGGGTCCGCGGCCTCGATAGCCGAGTGGGAGATCGACGTGAGCCGCACCGGGCTCGACCCGCGCTGGTCCGGGCCCGCGGACGGCGGGAGCATCGAACTGGTGGACGTGGCCGAGGCGCACGCGCTCGGCCCCGGGCTGCACGAGCGGCTGCGGGCACTCTCGCCGGGCGCGGTCAGCCGGGACGCGCGCTGGTGGCGCCTGGCCTGCGGGCTGGAGGAGACGTCGCTGCGCCCGTACAAGGACAAGTTCCACGCCGTGTACCGGACGGCGGACGGCGAGCCGGCCGGCATCGTCGTGTACACGTCCGACGACCACTGGACGGACGCGAAGGTCCCGCTCAACACCGTGCAGGTCAAGGAGCTGATCGCGGTCACCCCGGACGCGGAGCGCGCCCTGTGGCACTTCCTGTGCTCCATCGACTGGGTGCTGAAGGTCCGCACCGGCTACCGCGCCACCGACGACCTCGTCCCGCACCTGCTGCCCGACCCGCGCGCGGCCACGCTCGTGACCGCCTCGGACTTCCTGTGGGTTCGGGTGATCGACGTCGTACGGGCCCTGAGCGCGCGGACGTACGCCGTGCCCGGGGTCCTCGTGCTCGAGGTGACGGACGCGACGGGGCCGGCCGCGGGCCGCTACCGGCTCGACGCGGGCACGGGGGAGTGCACGGTCACCGAGGAACCGGCGGACCTGCGGCTCGACGTGTCGGAGCTGGGTTCGCTGTACCTCGGCGACGAGTCGGCGGTGCGGCTCGGGGCGCTGGGGCGGATCGCGGAGGAGCGGCCGGGGGCGCTGGCGCTCGCCGACGCGGTGTTCCGCACGGCCCGCCGCCCGTGGTGCCCGACGATGTTCTGATGCCGCGGGCACGAGAGGGCATGACACGGCATGGAATTGTTGGTGCACGACCGAGAAGTGGGCTGAACTACGTGGCTTCGATTGTGGAAACCCTGCGCGCGGCGGGCTGCGTCTTCGCGGAGGAGGAGGCGGAGCTGCTGACGGCCGCCGCCGAGGACGACGGCCACCTGGCGGACCTGGTGGCCCGCCGGGCCGGCGGCGAACCGCTGGAACACGTCGTCGGCTGGGCGGAGTTCTGCGGACTGCGCATGCGCGTGGGCGAGGGGGCGTTCGTACCGCGCCGGCGCACCGAGTTCCTGGTGCAGGAGGCCGTGGCGCTGGGCCGGTTGGACGCCGTCGTACTGGACCTGTGCTGCGGGGTCGGCGCGCTGGGCGCGGCGGTCGCGGCGCAGCTGGGCTCCGGCGTGGAACTGCACGCGGCGGACATCGACCCGGCGGCGCTGGCGTACGCGCGGCTGAACGTGGCCCCGTACGGCGGGCGGGTCCACGAGGGCGACCTGTACGCCGCGCTCCCCGACTCGCTGCGGGGCCGGGTGGACCTGCTGGTGGTCAACGCCCCGTACGTGCCGACGGAGGAGATCGGGCTGCTCCCCTCGGAGGCCCGCGACCACGAGCCCCTGACCTCTCTGGACGGCGGCGCGGACGGCCTGGACGTCCACCGCCGGGTCGCGGCGGGCGCCCTGCCGTGGCTGGCGCCGGGCGGCCGGCTGCTGATCGAGACGAGCGCCCGCCAGTCCCCGCAGACGGCCTCGGCCCTCTCGGCGGCGGGCCTGGCGGTCCGCGCGGCCACCTCGGAGGAACTGCACGCCACGGTGATGATCGGCACCCGCGCAGCCTGAGCCCCCGGCAGGCCCGGCGGCATGAGCTCCCCCGCGCGGGGGAGGCGGGCGGGCGCGGGCCGGTCCCCGGGGGCGATGTGGGTGCGTCGGGCGGTCGGGACGATGGTGCGCATGACGCATACGCAGCAGCTCCGCCCAGCCGCTCCGGCCGCGCCCCGCTGGGCGGTCCGGGCCGCGCACGCCACCGCGCTCCTCACCCTGCCGTCGGGCGTCTGGCGGCTCCTGCTGGGCGCAGGCTTCCTCGCCGGGTACACCGAGGCCGGGTACGTGGCCGCGGGCCTGCCCGGCTGGGGCCGGGTGATTGCGATCGGTCTCAGCGTGGCCTCCGAGCTGCTGGCGCTGCTCACGCTCGGCCTGGTCCGGCCCTGGGGCGAGGTGCTCCCGTCCTGGGTTCCGCTGCTCGGCGGCCGCCGGGTCCCGCAGCGGCTCGTCACGGTGGCGGCCGGCGCCGGGGCCGTGGGGCTGATCTGCCTGTGGACCCCGTTCGTCCTGTGGTGGAGCATCCCGAACCCGGACATGACGGCCCTGGGCGCCACGGTCGTGGGCTTCCTCTACCTCCCCCTCGTCGCCTGGGGCCCCCTCCTGGCGGCGGTCGCGGTCTCCCACCACCGCCGCCACCGCCGCCTTAGGCTGGCAGGGTGAACCTCGAGGACCTCGTACGGCTGCGGCGGGCCCGGGACGCGATGGACCGGGACTATGCGGAGCCCCTCGACGTCCCGGCGCTGGCGCGCGTCGCCCTCATGTCGCCCGGGCACTTCTCCCGCAGCTTCCGGGCCGCGTTCGGGGAGACCCCGTACAGCTACCTGATGACCCGCCGCGTCGAGCGGGCCAAGGCGCTGCTGCGGCGGGGCGACCTCAGCGTGACGGAGGTGTGTTTCGCGGTCGGCTGTACCTCGCTCGGGTCGTTCAGCTCCCGCTTCACCGAGCTGGTCGGCGAGAGCCCGAGCGCCTACCGGGCCCGCCGTCACGAGCCGGGCGCGGCCGTCCCGGCGTGCATCGCCAAGATCCACACCCGGCCGGTCAGAAGGGGAACGGTCGCGGGCGGAGGAGCGGAAACCGGCGCCCGCCCGTAGCGTCGGTGGCATGGAGATCAAGCTGTCCCAGTGCTTCATCGCCGTCGACGACCACGACAGGGCGCTCGCCTTCTACCGCGACGCCCTCGGCATGGAGGTCCGCAACGACGTCGCGTTCGAGGGGATGCGCTGGGTGACCATCGGCTCGCCCGCCCAGCCGGACGTGGAGATCGTCCTCGAACCGCCGGCCGCGAACCCGAACGCCTCGCCGGCCGACAAGCAGGCGATGGCCGAGCTGCTCGCCAAGGGCATGCTGCGCGGCGTGATCTTCTCCACCGACGACGTCGATGCCGCCTTCGAGCGCATCCGGGCCGCCGGCGGCGAGGTGCTCCAGGAGCCGGTCGACCAGCCGTACGGGGTCCGCGACTGCGCCTTCCGGGACCCGGCCGGCAACATGCTGCGCTTCAACCAGCCGCGCGCCGGTGGGTGATTTTGCAAGCAGGCGCTTGCAATAGTTAGCAGAGTCCGGCAGGATCGGGGCATGGCATCGCTCAACGTCGGAAATCTCGGCGAGTACCTCCGCGAGCAGCGGCGGCAGGCCCAGCTCTCGCTGCGGCAGCTGGCCGACGCGGCGGGGGTGTCGAATCCGTACCTGAGCCAGATCGAGCGCGGGCTGCGCAAGCCGAGCGCGGACATCCTGCAGCAGCTCGCCAAGGCGCTGCGGATCTCCGCGGAAACGCTGTACGTGCAGGCCGGGATCCTCGACGAGCGGGATCGTGACGAGGTGGAGACGCGGGCCGCGATACTCGGCGATCCGTCCATCAACGAGCGGCAGAAGCAGGTGCTGCTCCAGATCTACGACTCGTTCCGCAAGGAGAACGCGGCCGAGGCCGACCCGGCCGGCGCGGACGACGACACCGACATGCACCCTACGAACTGAACTGTTGATCCGGGAGGACCAGCCACATGGCCATCGCCGATGACCTGAAGAAGACCCTCACCGACCCGACTCCGCTCTACTTCGCCGCCGGCACCGCCGACCTCGCGGTGCAGCAGGCGAAGAAGGTGCCCGGCCTCATCGAGCAGCTGCGCGCCGAGGCACCCGCACGCATCGAGGCCGTGAAGAACACCGACCCGAAGATCGTGCAGGAGAAGGCCCGGGAGGCGCAGGAGGCGGTCACCGCCAAGTTCGCCGAGGTGCTCACCGCGATCGACCCGAAGAAGCTCGGGGAGACCGCGCAGGACCTGGCGCTGCGCGGGGTCGGCGTGGCCGCCGAGTACGCGGTGCGCGCCAAGGAGACGTACGACAAGGTCGCCGAGCACGGCGAGCAGGCCGTGCGGACCTGGCGCGGCGAGGTCTCCGAGGAGATCGTCGACATCGCGGTCGCCGTCGAGCCGAAGCACGAGCAGCCGGCGGAAGCGCCCGCCGACGCCTCCGCCGAGGCCGCGGGCTCCGACGAGGAGAAGCCCTCCGCCCGCAAGCCCGCGGCGCGCAGGAACAACACGAAGAAGGCCGCCGCCATGGCGGGCGACGAGAGCTGAATCGCGGACCGGAAGCGGATTCCGTGACGGCGGGCCGGGCACCAACGGGGTGTCCGGCCCGTTGTTCTCTGCGAAGGCCGCTCTGCCGGTAGCGTGGAGGAAGGCGGCATCAGGCGGGCGAAGCGTGAGAAGGCGGTCGAAGCGATGTTGATGAACGGGTTCGATAACGGCGTGCTCCCGTTGCTCGGGTTCGCCATGCTGGCGCTCGCCGTCGTGGCCCTCGTCTTCGCGGTGCTGGCGCGCGAGGACGCGTACCGCGCCGCCGACAAGCAGACCAAGACGTTCTGGCTGGTCATCCTCGGGGTCACCGTGCTGGTGGACTTCTTCCTGGGGATGCTGTTCCTGCAGATCGCCGGCCTCGTGGCCACCATCGTCTTCTTCGTCGACGTACGCCCGGCCCTCAAGCAGGTCTCGGGCGGCGGCGGCCGGCGCAAGGGCGGCAGCAGCAGCGACGGCCCGTACGGCCCGTACAACGGCGGGCGCTGACGCCTCGCCGCCGAGGCCCTCGGCCGATCGCTGACCCTCGGCCGATCGCCGGCTCTCGTCCGACCCCGCGGCCTGCCCTCCTTGTCAGCCCTCCGCGCGGGAGAGCAGGACCACGGCCACGTCGTCGGTGAGCTCGCCGCCGTTGAGGCGCCTGGCCTCGGTGACGGAGGCCTCCAGCAGGCCCTCGCCGCTCAGGCCCTCGCCCAGGTGCCGGTTGATCATCTCGACCATGCCGTCCTGCCCGAGCCGCTCCTTGCCCTCGCCGATGCGGCCCTCGATCAGGCCGTCGGTGTAGAGCATCAGGCTCCAGGTGCCGCCCAGCTCGACCTGGCGGCGGGGCCAGCGGGCCTTGGGCAGCAGGCCGAGCGCCGGCCCGCTGTTCTCGTACGGGAGCAGCTGCGCGCGGCGGCCCGGCCGGGATATCAGCGGCGCCGGATGGCCGGCCAGGCACAGGCCCGCGCGGCGGCCGTCGGGGGAGATGTCCACCGTGCACAGCGTCGCGAAGATCTCCTCGCAGGGGCGCTCCACCTCCAGGACCTCCTGGAGGGTGGCCAGCAGGTCGTCGCCGCACAGCCCGGCCAGGGTCAGGGCGCGCCAGGCGATGCGCAGCTCGACGCCGAGGGCGGCCTCGTCGGGGCCGTGGCCGCAGACGTCGCCGATCATCGCGTGGACGGTGCCGTCGGGGGTGCGGACGGTGTCGTAGAAGTCCCCGCCGAGGAGGGCGCGGCTGCGGCCGGGGCGGTAGCGGGCGGCGAAGCGCAGGTCCGAGCCCTCCAGGAGGGGGTTGGGGAGCAGGCCGCGCTCGAGGCGGGCGTTCTCCTGGGCCCGAAGTTTCGATTCTGCAAGCTTGTACTGGGCGATGTCCGCCCGCTTTCTCTCCACGGCGTAGCGGATCGCCCGGCTGAGGAGGCGGCCGTCCAGCTCGTCGCGGAAGAGGAAGTCCTGCGCCCCGACCCGGACGGCCTCGGCGGCGCGCTCGGCGTCGGCCTCGGCGGTGAGGACGAGGACGGCGTGGCCGGGTGCGATCCGGAGCACCTCGCGGAGGGTGGCCAGCTGGTCGACGACCGCGGTACCGGAGCCGGCGCCGGCGGTGGAACCCGTCCCGGGGAGGGCGAGGTCCAGCAGGATGCAGTGCACGTCGTGGGTGAGCAGGCGTGCGGCCTCGGTGAGGTTGCGGGCGGTGCGGAGCCGGATGCGGTGCCGGTCGGCGTCGAGGATCTCGGGCACGGTGAGCCCGCCCGCAGGGTCGTCCTCGATCACCAGCAGGGTCAGGGACGCCTGGGGTGCGGTGGCGTGCGGGGCTGCGGGCAGCTGAGCGGCCAGGACCGCCTGGGCGGCCTGCGCGCTCTCCGAGGCGGGGGTCTCCCTCTGCCGCGGTACGGGTACGGCCATCGTCTCCGGTTCCTTCCCTCCCCCCGAGGGTGCGTCCGGCAGACCCTAGCGGTCGGTGGCCGCAGAACGGAATGGCGTTCCGGGCCAGGGCCACTGTCATATGCCGTTATCGCGGGGGAATGCGCCTCACTGACTGACCACTGAATGACCAACGTCACGACGTAGGCCGTCGTCGTCCCGCCTGGCGAGACGCCCGGAACCCCCCGCGGGTTCCCTCCGCCACGGCCCTTTCCCCCGCGGCTCCCGCCGGCCGCAGGCCCGGGCCGCAGACCGGCTGCGCTTACGCGTCCGGGCGGACCACTGCCTTGATCGGCATCGAGCCCGCGCCCGTCAGGGTGACGTTGCGGCCCGGGCGGGGAGCGTGGACGATCGCGCCGTCGCCCACGTACATCCCGACATGGCTGGCGTCGTCGAAGTAGATGATCAGGTCACCCGGCCGCATGTCCTTGATCGCGACCTTCGGCAGCAGCCGCAGCTGCTCCTGCGAAGTGCGCGGGATGCCCTTGCCCGCCGCGCGCCAGGCCTGCGAGGTGAGCCCGGAGCAGTCGAACGAGTCCGGTCCCTCGGCGCCCCACACGTACGGCTTGCCCATCTGCGCCGTGGCGTACTGGATCGCCTTCTTCCCCGACTCCGACGCCGAGCTGTTGATCTCCTTCAGCACGCCCGTCGACAGCCATGCCGACTGCGCCTTGTACTGCGCCTCCTGCTCGAGCTGGATCAGCCGGGCCTTCTCCTCGGCCTGCAGCTTGCTCTCCAGCGCCTCCGCAGACTTGATCTTCTCCTCGATCTGCTTCTTCGAGCTCTCCTGCTTGATCCGGTTGGCCTCGAGCTTCTCCCACTGCGCGCTCGCGTCCTTCGCGTACTGCTGCAAGTCGCTCTGCGTGCGGTTCATTTCGGACATCAGGTCCGTGGCGGCCTTCTCGCCCCGGCGGATCCGGTCCGCACCGTCGAGGAACTGGCTCGGGGTGCCGCTCAGCGCCAGCTGCGCGCCGGCCGGCATCCCGCCCGAGCGGTACTGGGCGCGCGCGGCGGCTCCCGCGCGGTTCTTCAGGGCCGTGATCCGGTCCTGACCCGCCGCCACCTGCTTCGCGATCTCGACGATCTTGGCGGACTGGGCCTTGGCCTCGCTCTCGGCGAGGTTGTACGCGTCCGTCGCCGTGCCCGCCTGGCGGTACAGCTCGTCGATCTCCTTGCGCACCTGCTCGAGGGACTTGACACCCGGCTCCGGCAGCGGCGCCGCCTGCGCCACACCGCTCGTGCCCGCCACGGCGAGCAGCGCCGTCGCACACAGCAGCGTGAGAGCGGACACACCGCTGCGCCGCCTACGCTCCACGGTCCCCATGGTCCCCCCAAGGTGCCCCGAGTCCGACCCGACGTCAGATCCGCACCGGATCCGACATCACATCTGACTATCCATCAGTAACTTTGCACTGCCTTCGGGATGGTGCCACGAGTCGGTGAATTCCAACACCCTCGCAGGCGCCGTCCCGATCTTCCCCAGTCCCCCACACGCATCCCGACGGCTCAACGGGCCACCCCGGTAACCGGTTCCCCGCTGCGCCACATTCACCCCGCCGGGCGCAACGCCTCCCAGCGCACCGTCAGTTCCCCCTGCCGCCACCGCCCCGGCCCGTCCGCCAGCGGCCAGTCGGCGGCCAGCGCCCGCGCCGTCCGGATCCAGCGCTGCCGCGCCCCGTACGAGGCGTAGGGGGCGGCCGCCGCCCACGCCCGGTCGAAGTCGCGCAGGAACGCATGCACCGGCTCGCCCGGCACATTGCGGTGGATGAGCGCCTTCGGCAGCCGCTCCGCCAGGTCCGAAGGGCGCTCGAGGGAGCCCAGCCGGGTTGCGAACGTCACCGTGCGCGCCCCTTCGGGCCCCAGTGCAACCCACACATGGCGGCGCCCGATCTCGTCACAGGTCCCCTCGACGAGCAGCCCGTCCGGAGCCAGGCGTGCGCACAGCCGCTCCCACACCGCCGCGACCTGCTCCTCGTCGTACTGGCGCAGTACGTTCGCCGCGCGGATCAGCGCCGGCCGGGCCCCGCCCTCCAGCGGCACTTCGAACCCGCCGTGGCGGAAGCTGAGCCCCTCGCGCTCGTACGGCTTCGCCGCCGCGACCCGCGCCGGCTCGATCTCGATGCCGACGACCCGCACCCGCGGCGCCGCCTCCCGCAGCCGGGCCAGCAGCTCCACCGCCGTCCACGGCGCGGCGCCGTAGCCGAGGTCGACGGCGACCGGCGCCTGCGCGCGACGCAGCACCGCCCCGTGCGTGGCCGCGATCCAGCGGTCCATCCGGCGCAGCCGGTTCGGGTTCGTCGTCCCGCGGGTCACCGTGCCCACAGGGCGGCGCGGCGGCGGGGCGGAGCGGGAGGACATGCGCCGAGCGTAAGCGGAGGGCCCCCGCCGGAGGAAAAAGGGCCCCCGCCGGATGAAAAGAGGGCAGACCGCGCGGCAAACGCCGAGGAAAAAACGCCGGCTCCCGGAATGCGGGACACGGCCGTCCGGGTTGCACTCCTTGGAGGGCGCCCCGCGCGCTCCGTCAGCGCTGCCCTCCCCTGCCCGTCCCGTTCAGCACGCCGCCGTCCGAGCGAGAGGAACTGCTCTCTTGAGCCAGTACGTGTCCCGCCTCGGCGGCCGGATCGCCGCCGCCCGCGGCACCCGCCACGACCCGCCCCGCCTGCGCCTGCCGGCCGTCGGCCACCACCGCAAGCCGCGCCGCGTCGCCATGCTCAGCGTGCACACCTCACCGCTGCACCAGCCCGGCACCGGCGACGCCGGCGGCATGAACGTGTACATCGTGGAGCTCGCCAAGCGCCTCGCCGCGATCAACATCGAGGTCGAGATCTTCACCCGCGCCACCGAGGGCGGCCTCCCGCCCGTGGTCGAGCTGGCCCCCGGAGTCCTCGTACGGCACGTGGACGCGGGCCCGTACGAAGGCCTCGCCAAGGAGGAGCTCCCGGCCCAGCTGTGCGCCTTCACCCACGGCGTCATGCAGGCCTGGGCCGGCCACCGGCCCGGCTACTACGACCTCGTCCACTCCCATTACTGGCTCTCCGGCCACGTGGGCTGGCTCGCCGCCGAGCGCTGGGGCGTCCCCCTCGTCCACGCCATGCACACCATGGCCAAGGTCAAGAACGCCGCGCTGGCCGAGGGCGACACGCCCGAGCCCGCCGCCCGCGTCATCGGCGAGACCCAGATCGTGGCCGCCGCCGACCGCCTCATCGCGAACACCACCGAAGAGGCCGAAGAGCTGGTCCGGCACTACGACGCCGACCCCGGCAAGGTCGCCGTCGTCCACCCCGGCGTGAACCTCGACCGCTTCACCGTCGCCGACGGCCGGGCCGCCGCCCGCGCCCGCCTCGGCCTGCCGCAGGACGCCGTCATCCCGCTCTTCGCCGGCCGGATCCAGCCGCTCAAGGCCCCCGACATCCTGCTGCGCGCGGTCGCCGAGCTCGTCGACCGGGACCCCGCGCTGCGCCGCCGCCTGTTCGTCCCCGTCGTCGGCGGCCCCAGCGGCAGCGGCCTCGCCAAGCCGGAGGGGCTGCAGAAGCTCGCCGCGAAGCTCCGCATCGCCGACCTCGTCCACTTCCACCCGCCGGTCCGCCAAGACGCGCTCGCCGACTGGTTCCGGGCGGCGTCCGTACTGGTCATGCCCTCGTACAGCGAGTCCTTCGGGCTCGTCGCGATCGAGGCCCAGGCCACCGCCACGCCGGTACTGGCCGCCGAGGTCGGCGGGCTGCCGGTCGCCGTCAACGACGGGGTGACGGGGATCCTCGTACCCGGGCACGACCCGGTGGACTACGCACGGGAGCTGCGGCGCTTCGTGGACGACCCGGGGCTCGCGGGCCGGATGGGCGCCGAGGCCGCGCGGCACGCGCAGTTCTTCGGCTGGGACACGGCGGCGAGCGGCACGGCGGACGTGTACACCGCAGCCATGCATGATCACCGCCGTCGCGTACGCTCCCACCATGGCTGACGCTGACACCGCCGACACCGCCGCGATCATCGAGAGCACCCTCGCCGAAGCCGGACTCGCGTGGGAGAGCCCGGAGCCGGGCTCGTACGTGGTCCAGCTCCCCGGCACCCGCAAGCTGAGCACCACCTGCTCGGTCCGGGTCGGCCGGCACTCCCTGTCGGTGAACGCCTTCGTCATCCGGCACCCCGACGAGAACGAGGCGGGCGTCCACCGCTGGCTGCTGGAGCGCAACCTCAAGCTGTACGGGATGGCCTACGCGGTCGACGCCCTCGGCGACGTCTACCTGACGGCCCGGCTCCCGCTCTCCGTGGTCACCCCGCAGGACCTGGACCAGCTGCTCGGCACGGTCCTCGAGGCGGCCGACGGCGCCTTCAACACCCTGCTGGAGCTGGGCTTCGCGAGCGCGATCCGCCGCGAGTACGAATGGCGCGTCTCGCGCGGCGAGCCGACGTACAACCTGGACGCCTTCAAGCACCTGACGCAGCCGTCGTCCTGACCCTTGGGGCCTGTCTTTCGGATCATGCCGTGCTCGCCGGGCCTGGCACGCGCGCTCGCCGTGTCGTCGGGCCCCGCTCCCTGATCCGGCCTGATCCAAAAGACAGGCCCTAGGCGTCGGCGACGGCCGGGGCCGGGACCGCCGGCGCCGCAGCCGATGCCGAGACCACGGACCCGGACTCGTTCCCGGCCAGGTTCCGCATCAGCAGCCAGTAGCCCAGCGCCGCCACCGTGCCCAGCAGCGCCACGGACGCCCAGAGCCAGCCCGCACCCCACCGGTCGATCATGAACCCGGCCATCAGCGGAGCCAGCAGTGAGGCCACCGCCCAGGACATCGTGTACATGCCCTGGTAGCGGCCGCGCCCGTGCAACGGGGAGAGCCGGGCGACCAGGCCCATCTGGGTCGGGGAGTTGATGATCTCGGCCAGCGTCCACACGCAGACGGTCAGCCCCAGGCTCCACACCGACCCGGCGAAGGCCGTCAGCCCGAACCCGTACCCGGCCAGCAGCGCCGAGACCACCAGCAGCTTCTGCGGGTCGCCCGTCTCGATGAACCGGGTGACCGGGAGCTGCAACAGCACGATCAGCACCCCGTTGACGGCGATGACCAGCCCGTAGTCCCCGGCGGAGAAACCGCCCGAGCTCATGGCCAGCGGCAGCCCGAACGAGCCCTGCGTGAAGATCAGCGAGATCAGGAACGACAGCCCGACCACGCCCATGAAGCGCCCGTCGCGCAGCACCGTGCCGAGCCCGATCTCCGGTTCGGCGGCCGCCTTCTCCGCGGCGGTGCGCTCCGGCCGCGACTCCGGCAGCTTCACGAACACGAGCACCGCGCAGACCAGCGTCAGCGCCGCCTCGCCGAGGAACCCGGCCAGGTAGCTGTACTCGGCGATGAAGCCCGCCGCCGTCGCCGAGACGGCGAAGCCCAGGTTGATCGCCCAGTAGTTCAGCGCGAAGGCCCGGACCCGGTCCTCGGGCCGGACGATGTCCGCCATCATCGCCTGCACCGCCGGGCGCGAGGCGTTCGAGGTCATGCCGACCAGCAGCGCCACCGCCGCGATGGCCGCCGGGTGCTCCATGAACCCGAGCAGCGCCACCGAGAACGCCGTCGAGGCCTGAGCCGCCATCAGCGTCGGGCGCCGACCCAGCCGGTCGGTCATCACGCCCGCGACGAGCGAGGAGATCACCCCGCCGAGCCCGTGCAACGCCACCACGAGTCCCGCGAAGGAGGCCGAATAGCCCCGGTCCACGGTCAGGTACAAGGTCAGGAACGTGGCGACGAACGCGCCGAGGCGGTTGACCAGCGTGCTGGTCCACAGCCACCAGAACTCCCGCGGCAGACCCGACACGCTCGCGCGCGCCGCCCGTCTGAGACTGGTAACGGACATACGGAATCCCCCCGGCGATGTAAGTGGCCCTCCTGCTTGCCGCACCCTACGGGTGGGGAGTCTGAGAAGGCCACCGGATTGACGTGCACCGTCAATCGACGACCGTGGACACCGCGCGCGAGCGCCCCCGGGCGTCCATTAGGCTCGTACGCATGGCCGACGCACCGTACAAGCTGATCCTCCTCCGTCACGGCGAGAGCGAGTGGAACGCGAAGAACCTGTTCACCGGCTGGGTGGACGTCAATCTCAACGAGAAGGGCGAGAAGGAGGCAGTCCGCGGTGGCGAACTCCTGAAGGACGCCGACCTCCTCCCCGACGTGGTCCACACGTCCCTCCAGAAGCGCGCGATCCGCACCGCGCAGCTCGCCCTGGAGTCCGCCGACCGCCACTGGATCCCGGTCCACCGCTCGTGGCGCCTGAACGAGCGCCACTACGGTGCGCTCCAGGGCAAGGACA
The DNA here is from genome assembly GCF_055570595.1 of Streptomyces sp. NPDC031132. NCBI lineage: Bacteria > Bacillati > Actinomycetota > Actinomycetes > Kitasatosporales > Streptomycetaceae > Streptomyces > Streptomyces sp. NPDC031132. The sequence continues at coordinate 162,994 of NZ_JBVIGX010000013.1, read as the reverse complement.
AGGCCCAGACCCTCGCCGAGTTCGGCGAGGAGCAGTTCATGCTGTGGCGCCGCTCGTACGACACCCCGCCGCCGGCCCTCGAGGACGGTACGGAGTTCTCCCAGTCCGAGGACCCGCGCTACGCGACCATCCCCCCGGAGCTGCGCCCGCGCACCGAGTGCCTCAAGGACGTCGTCGTCCGCATGCTCCCGTACTGGTACGACGGCATCGTCCCCGACCTCCTCGCGGGCCGCACGGTCCTGGTGGCCGCGCACGGCAACTCCCTGCGCGCCCTGGTCAAGCACCTGGACGGCATCTCCGACGCCGACATCGCGGGCCTGAACATCCCGACCGGCATCCCGCTCGCCTACGAGCTGGACGCCGAGTTCAAGCCCCTCAACCCGGGCGGCACCTACCTCGACCCGACGGCCGCGGCGGCCGCCATCGAGGCGGTCAAGAACCAGGGCAAGAAGTAACCCTGACGTACGGAAAGGCCCCCACCTGCTGGATTCAGCGGGTGGGGGCCTTCTCGTCGCTCCGGGTGCCGGGGCGGGGCGGCCGGCTCAGCCGCCGCACTGGCAGGGCGCGCCGGACTGGCAGCCGCAGCCGCAGCCCGAGCCGCAGCCGCAGGCCGCGAGCAGCGGGAGGCGGAGGGGCTCCGGCCTCGGCGGCTGCTCGTGGTCCGGGGTGATGGGGACGGGGGAATCGGGCATGGTTCCTCCTCGCAGGCGGCGTACAGGGAGAGTCGTACCGGCCTTCGCCTCATTCATGCCCAGCCGCACCGGCGCGTCAACGGCGCACGGGGGCAGAACGGCTCAGACGCCCTCGACCTGCGTCGGCGGCTGCAGCTCGTCCGCGTGCTCGCCCGTCACCAGGTAGACCACGCGCTTGGCCACCGACACCGCGTGGTCCGCGAAGCGCTCGTAGTAGCGGCCCAGCAGGGTCACGTCGACCGCGGTCTCGATGCCGTGCTTCCAGCGGTCGTCCATCAGGTGCTGGAACAGCGTGCGGTGCAGCTGGTCCATCTCGTCGTCGTCCTGCTCCAGCTGGAGCGCCAGGTCGACGTCCTTCGTGATGATGACCTCGGCCGCCTTCGCCATCAGGCGCTGCGCCAGCTGCCCCATCTCCAGGATGGTCGCGTGCAGGTCGCGCGGCACCGCCGTGTCCGGGAAGCGCAGCCGGGCCAGCTTCGCCACGTGCTGGGCCAGGTCGCCCGAGCGCTCCAGGTCGGCGGACATGCGCAGCGAGGTCACCACGATGCGCAGGTCGGTGGCGACGGGCTGCTGGCGCGCCAGCAGCGCGATGGCACGGGCCTCCAGGTCGTGCTGGAGGTCGTCGACCTTCTGGTCGGCGGCGATCACGCTCTCGGCGAGCTTCAGGTCGGCGTCGAGCATGGAGGTCGTGGCCCGCCCGATCGCGGAACCGACGAGCCGCGCCATCTCGACCAGGCCTTCTCCGATCGAGTCCAGTTCCTCGTGGTACGCGTCACGCATGGGTGTCCCTCTCTTGCCTACTGCCTCTTGCCCCACGGGCCGGGCCGGGGCCGCCTCGTGCCCCCACGTTGACACGTTGGGCCGCAAACGCGTCCGACTTCGGCACCCCAAGTGAATCAACCCCGTCGCCACGGTGAACTCTGGGCGACGACTGTTCGAGGTGCCACCCGAACGGCTGTGGAAGTGTCGTTGCGCCTGCTTAACCTGGATGCATGGACGTGAACGCGGCGGTCGCCGCAGCTGCAGCGATCGCCGGTCTTTGCACCGGTGTGATCGCGATGCTGGCGTTCCGCTGGAGCGAGCGCGACCATGCCCGCCCCACCCGGAGCTCCATGCGCCCCGACATCAACGCGGTGCTCCCGCCCGGCGTGGACACCGTCCTCTCCGTGCTCCGCTCCTCCGCCGTCGTACTCGACGAGGGGGACGCGGTCGTCAAGGCCTCGTCCGCCGCTTACGCCCTCGGGCTCGTACGCGGCGGCAAACTGGCCGTCGAACCCATGCTCCACATGGCCCGCGACACCCGCCGCGACGGGGAGATACGCCAGGTCGAGCTCGACCTGCCCCGGCGCGGCACCGGCCGCGGCGAGGGCCTCGCGGTCTCGGCGCGCGTCGCCCCCCTCGGCTCCCGCCTCGTCCTGCTCCTGGTCGAGGACCTCACCGAGGCACGCCGCATCGAGGCCGTACGGCGCGACTTCGTCGCGAACGTGTCGCACGAGCTGAAAACGCCGGTCGGGGCCATCTCCCTGCTGTCCGAGGCCGTCATGGACGCCGCGGACGACCCCGAGGCGGTCAGCCGCTTCGCCGGCCGCATGCAGATCGAGGCCACCCGCCTGATCAACCTCGTGCAGGAGCTCATCGACCTCTCCCGGGTACAGAACGACGACCCGCTCGAGGACGCGGAGCCCGTACGCGTGGACACGCTCGTGGCCGAGGCCATCGACCGCTGCCGCCACACGGCATCCTCCAAGCAGATCACCATGGCCGCGGGCGGCACCGCCGACCTGCGCGTCTGGGGCAACCGCGGCCAGCTCGCGGCAGCCCTCGGGAACCTGGTCGAGAACGCCGTCAACTACAGCCCCGCCCGCACCCGCGTCGGCATAGCCGGACGCAGGGTCGCGGCACCCGGGGGAGACTTGATCGAGATCGCCGTGACCGACCAGGGCATCGGCATCCCGGAAAAGGACCGCGAGCGCATCTTCGAGCGCTTCTACCGCGTGGACCCGGCCCGCTCCCGCGCCACGGGAGGAACCGGCCTCGGCCTTGCGATCGTGAAGCACGTAGCGGCCTCACACGGCGGGGAGGTGTCTGTATGGAGCTCGGAGGGTCAGGGCTCCACGTTCACCCTGCGCCTGCCGGAAGCAGCCGCTCCGGCTCCCGCGTCCCCGGCCGGCCCGGCCGCGGATCCCGCCCCCGCACCCAGCCACCCCACCTCTGCCTGAACCACGCTCCCCAAAGAACCACGCCAGCCATTCCTGCCCCGGAGGTCCTTCCGTGACCCGAGTGCTCGTCGTCGAGGATGAGGAATCCTTCAGCGACGCCCTGTCCTACATGCTCCGCAAGGAAGGCTTCGAGGTCGCCATCGCCGCGACCGGGCCCGACGGGCTCGACGAGTTCGAGCGCAACGGCGCCGACCTCGTCCTCCTCGACCTGATGCTCCCCGGCCTGCCCGGCACGGAGGTCTGCCGGCAGCTGCGCGGCCGCTCCAACGTCCCCGTCATCATGGTGACGGCCAAGGACAGCGAGATCGACAAGGTCGTCGGGCTGGAGATAGGAGCCGACGACTACGTCACCAAGCCCTTCTCCTCGCGGGAGCTGGTCGCCCGCATCCGCGCGGTCCTGCGCCGCCGCGGTGAGCCGGAGGAGGTCACCCCGGCCGCGCTGGAGGCCGGCCCCGTACGGATGGACGTCGACCGCCACGTGGTCACCGTCGCCGGAGCCAAGGTGGACCTCCCCCTGAAGGAGTTCGACCTGCTCGAGATGCTGCTGCGCAACGCGGGCCGCGTACTGACCCGCATGCAGCTGATCGACCGGGTCTGGGGCGCGGACTACGTCGGCGACACCAAGACCCTGGACGTCCACGTCAAGCGCCTCCGCGCCAAGATCGAGCCCGACCCGGGCGCGCCGCGCTACCTGGTCACGGTCCGCGGCCTGGGCTACAAGTTCGAGCCGTAAGCCGTAGCCTCCGGCGGTTGCGGGGGCCCTGGCCGGCCGTGGCCGTGGCCGGTCGGAGGCCGGCACAGCGTCCCGAAGCCCGGGAGGCCCCTGGGGCCGACCGGTGTGAGGGGCGCACGGGGGATGGGGCTCGAGCCCGACCCGGGCGCGCCGCGCTACCTGGTCACGGTCCGCGGTCTGGGGTACAAGTTCGAGCCGTAAGGCGTAGCCTCCGGCGGTTGCGGGGGCCCTGGCCGGCCGTCGCCGGGGCCGGTCGGAGGCCGGCGCAGCGTCCCGAAGCCCGGGAGGCCCCTGGGGCCGACCGGTGTGAGGGGCGCACGGGGGATGGGGTTCGAGCCCGACCCGGGCGCGCCGCGCTACCTGGTCACGGTCCGCGGCCTGGGGTACAAGTTTGAGCCGTAAGCCGTAGCCTCCGGCGGTTGCGGGGGCCCTGGCCGGCCGTGGCCGGTCGGAGGCCGGCGCAGCGTCCCGAAGCCCGGGAGGCCCCTGGGGCAGGCTCCGCAGTCGTATACGAAAGGGCCCCCTCCGCCGGAGCGGAGGGGGCCCTTTCGTACGGGGTGCTACCGGTTCAGTGGCCGGCGCTGTGCGAGGGGGAACCCGACGGCGAACCCGAGGCCGCGCCCGACGGGGTGCCCGAAGCGGCGCCCGACGGGGCCGTGGCCGGGGAGCCGGACGGGCTGCCCGACGGCGTGCCCGAGGGGCTGCCCGACGGGGCGGAGCCGGGGGCCGCGGCCGGGGCCTCGGTCGGGCCGAAGCCCGCGTACATGCCGGTGCCCGGGACGACGAACGCGTCGAGCTCCACGTCGCCCGTCTTGCTCAGCTGGAAGACGACCTTCTGCGCGTTGCCGTTCTGCACGGCCTCGCCGCCCTCGACCACGGCGGAGGCGTTGCCCTTGCCGCCGATGACCACGGAGCCGCCGGCCGGCACGGTCACCTTGCCGGCTGCGCCCTCGGCGCCCTTCAGGACGACCTTGGACTTGCCACCCGGGAGGGTGATGGCGTCGAGGGTCTGCGGCTTGTCGCCGGAGTTGAAGACCGTCGCGGAGACCGCGGCCGGGCCCTTCTTGCCCTTCTCGCCCTGAGTGATCACCAGCGCGTTCTGGATCTTGATTTCGCCCTTGGTGACGGCGGCGTTGTCCGGCTTGATCTGGAGCGTCTCCGCGTTGTTGCCTGCACCGCAAGCGGCCAGCGAGGCGATCGAGAACACGACGGCGGTGGCGGCGAGGGCGCCGCGTCGAAGGCTGCGGCTCACGGCGGCGGCAACTCCTTGGACGTACGGAACGGAAGGGTGGGCAGTCTCAGAGCGGCCGAGGTAAAGCCGTCCTAAGGGTGTGTCAGCGCGCTTAGGTTACCGAGCCGCCGCCCCGCCCCCGCACCCGACCCTCCGCAGCGCACGGGCCGCCCTGCACCGGCCCCGCGATCTTCCTTTCCGCAGGCCCTTCCGTCGAGCCTTGCTCCCGCCCTTCCGGCCGCCCTTCCGTCCCGCACTTCCCGCGCCGTTCATCTGCCGATCATGTGCCGCCCGCATATCGCCCTCCGGACCTGCCGTGATCAATTCCGGGATTCCTTCGAACGGCCGTCGGTGATCAATTCCGGATTGGGCCGGAACCGCTCCGTACGGGTGGTCGCCAGTCGAACGGAGTAGTTCGGTTTCCCGGCTTCGAAACCGGCAAAACGGGACGTACGTCACAGGGACGCGATCACCACCCGGGTGTAACGTGGCCGTTTCGCCCGGTCCGCACAGCGCCTCCGACCTGCGAATACCCCCCTCCGGAAGCCCTTCGCAGCACGTTCGTGTCGCTGTTGTCAAGCCCCGAGATGTGCCCTGACCTGCGAAAACGCCATTCATAACAGTCAGTTCTCGTGTTACCCTGGATAGCCACGGAAGGGGTACCTGTCACATGACGTTCAAGGTTGGCGACACCGTGGTCTATCCCCATCACGGGGCCGCGCTGATCGAGGCCATCGAAACTCGCCAGATCAAAGGCGTGGACAAGACCTACTTGGTGCTCAAGGTCGCCCAGGGCGACCTGACGGTTCGTGTGCCTGCGGACAATGCGGAGTTCGTCGGCGTTCGCGACGTAGTCGGCCAGGACGGGCTGGACCGGGTCTTCGAGGTGCTGCGTGCACCGTATGCCGAAGAGCCGACGAACTGGTCCCGGCGCTACAAGGCAAATTTGGAGAAGCTCGCTTCTGGCGATGTCATCAAGGTCGCCGAAGTGGTGCGTGACCTGTGGCGTCGTGAGCGTGAGCGCGGGCTTTCCGCGGGCGAGAAGCGCATGCTCGCGAAGGCGCGCCAGATCCTGGTGAGCGAGCTCGCGCTCGCCGAGAACACCAACGAGGACAAGGCGGAAGCCCTCCTCGACGAGGTTCTCGCGTCCTGACGCGGCGTGCCGCCCAGGAAAACAGCGTTCACACGGTTGTGCCGCGGTGCCCGATGACACGCCCTCTCCTCCACGAGAGGGCTGTTGCCGGGCGCTGCGGCATGTCTGCACCCACATCTTTTTCCACCGGCTTTTTTCCACCGGCGTGCCGGGTCCGGACAGCCTGCTCGACCGGTCGTCACGGAAGGGGCGAGGGCGTCGCACCCGGCACCCTTCAGGCCATACCCACGTCGGCCGAAGTCACAAACCTGGCTCGGAGCTACTGATGTCTGACGAAACGCGCCCCCACCGCACCGCCGCGGTGATCCCGGCCGCCGGCCGCGGGGTACGCCTCGGCCCCGGCGCCCCCAAAGCCCTGCGGGCCCTGGGCGGCACCCCCATGCTCATCCACGCCGTCCGCGCGATGGCCCGCTCCCGGGCCGTCTCCCTCGTGGTCGTCGTCGCCCCGTCCGACGGCGCCGCCGAGGTACGCCGGCTCGTCGACGAGCACGCCCTGCCCGACCGGACCGACATCCTGGTCGTCCCCGGCGGCGAAACCCGGCAGGAATCCGTACGCGCCGGCCTCGCCGCGCTCCCCGCGGACGTCACCTCCGTCCTCATCCACGACGCGGCCCGCCCGCTCGTCCCCGTGGACACCGTCGACTCCGTCGTCGAAGCCGTACGCGACGGCTCGCCGGCCGTGGTGCCGGCGCTGCCGCTGGCCGACACCGTCAAGGAGGTCGAGCCCGGCAAGCCCGGCGAGCCCGAGCCGGTCGTCGCCACTCCCGAACGGGCCAGGCTGCGCGCCGTACAGACCCCGCAGGGCTTCGACCTCGCCACCCTCGTCCGCGCGCACGAGACGATCGCCGTCAACGGCGAGGGCGCCACCGACGACGCCGGAATGGTGGAACAGCTCGGCATCACCGTCATGGTGGTCCCCGGCCACGAAGAGGCCTTCAAGGTCACCCGCCCGCTCGACCTGGTCCTCGCCGAGGCCGTACTCGCCCGCAGGAGGGCCACCGATGCGTACTAGCTCCGCAGGTTCTGAGGAGTCCGCCGGGGCCGCCGCCGGCCCCGTCATGCCGCTCGTCGGCATCGGGACCGACGTGCACGCCTTCGAGGCCGGACGCGAGCTGTGGTGCGCCGGGCTGCTCTGGGAGGGCGAGGACGGCCTCGCCGGGCACTCCGACGGCGACGTCGCCGCCCACGCAGCCTGCGACGCCCTCTTCTCCGCCGCCGGCGTCGGCGACCTCGGCGCGCACTTCGGCACCTCCCGCCCCGAGTGGTCCGGCGCCGCCGGAGTCACCCTCCTGGCGGAAGCCGCCCGCATCGTCCGCGCCGAGGGTTTCGAGATCGGCAACATCGCCATCCAGGTGATCGGCGTACGCCCGAAGATCGGCAAACGGCGCGAAGAAGCGCAGAAGGCGCTCGCGGCAGCCGCCGGCGCCCCCGTCTCCGTCTCCGGCACCACCACCGACGGTCTCGGCCTCACCGGCCGGGCCGAGGGCCTCGCCGCCATCGCCACCGCACTGGTGTACCGGACGAGCCCCGCCTAGCCCGTCCGTACGCGGCCCCCGACGACACCGCTTGGGCAACAAAGCGCCCCCGCGCCCATAAAGGGTCGCGGGGCACTGCCGCACGCCCACTACCCTGGATGCCGTGACTATTCGCCTGTACGACACCAGCGCCCGGCAGATCCGCGACTTCACCCCGCTCGTCCCGGGCTGCGTCTCGATCTACCTCTGTGGCGCCACCGTCCAGGCGGCCCCGCACATCGGGCACATCAGGTCGGGCCTCAACTTCGACATGATGCGCCGCTGGTTCACGTACCGGGGCTACGACGTCACCTTCATCCGCAACGTCACGGACATCGACGACAAGATCATCGCGAAGTCCGCCGAGCAGGGCCGCCCCTGGTGGTCCATCGGCTACGACAACGAGCGGGCCTTCGACGACGGCTACACCGCCCTCGGCTGCCTCCCGCCCACCTACGAGCCGCGCGCAACCGGGCACGTCACCGAGATGGTCGAGATGATGCGCGGCCTCATCGAGCGCGGCCACGCCTACGAGTCCGACGGCAACGTCTACTTCGACGTGCGCTCGTACCCCGGCTACCTCGCGCTCTCCAACCAGGAGCTCGACAACCTGCAGCAGCCCTCCGGCGCGGGCGAGACCGGCAAGCGCGACCCCCGCGACTTCGCCATGTGGAAGTCCGCCAAGCCCGGCGAGCCCTCGTGGGAGACCCCGTGGGGCCGCGGCCGCCCCGGCTGGCACCTCGAGTGCTCCGCCATGGCGCACAAGTACCTCGGCGAGGCCTTCGACATCCACGGCGGCGGCCTGGACCTGATCTTCCCGCACCACGAGAACGAGATCGCCCAGGCCAAGGCCTTCGGCGACGAGTTCGCGAAGTACTGGGTCCACAACGCCTGGGTCACCATGTCCGGCGAGAAGATGTCCAAGTCCCTCGGCAACTCGGTGCTCGTCTCCGAGATGGTCAAGAACTGGCGCCCCATCGTCCTGCGCTACTACCTCGGCACCCCGCACTACCGCTCGATGATCGAGTACAGCGAGGAAGCGCTGCGCGAGGCCGAGTCCGCGTTCGCGCGCATCGAGGGCTTCTACCAGCGCGTCATCGAGAAGGCCGGAAAGACCGTCGACCCGGCTCCCGAGGTCCCGCTCGCCTTCGCCGAGGCCATGGACGACGACCTGGGCGTCCCACAGGCGCTCGCCATCGTCCACACCACGGTCCGCCAGGGCAACAGCGCCCTCGCCGCCGACGACAAGGACGCCGCGATCGCCCGGCTGTCCGAAGTACGGGCCATGCTCGGCGTGCTCGGCCTCGACCCGCTCGACCCGCACTGGGCCGAGGAGAACGACCGCGGCGAGGACCTCCACGGCGCCGTCGACACCCTCGTACGCCTCGTCCTCGAGCAGCGCGAGTCCGCCCGGGCCCGCAAGGACTGGGCGACCGCCGACGCCATCCGCGACCAGCTCCAGCAGTCCGGCCTCGTCATCGAGGACAGCCCGGCAGGCCCGCGCTGGACGCTCGGCCCGCGCTGAGCGCCCGGCCCGCCCCGAGCCCGGGCAGCCGAGCTTGGTGGCCGCCCGGCGCTCCGGGCGGCACACTCTTCATACGTACATATCGCAGCACCAACGAAAACAGGTAGAGGTCATGGCCGGGAACAGCCAGCGCAGGAACCGCCGCACGTCCAACAAGAAGGGCGCCACGGTCGGCAGCGGTGGCCAGCGGCGCAAGGGCCTGGAAGGCAAGGGCCCCACGCCCAAGGCCGAGGACCGCAAGAAGCACAAGGCGAACCGCATCAGCAACGCCATGGCCCGCCAGGCCGCCAAGCGCCGTCCGGCCCCGCGCCGCGGAGGCCCCAAGGGCACCAGCGAGATGGTCGTCGGCCGCAACCCGGTCTTCGAGGCGCTGCGCGACGGCGTCCCGGCCACCACCCTCTACGTCCAGCAGTTCATCGACAACGACGAGCGCGTCCGCGAGGCCCTCCAGCTCGCGGGCGAGCGCGGCAACATCAACCTGATGGAAGCCCCGCGCCCCGAGCTCGACCGCATGACCAACGGGCTCAACCACCAGGGCCTGGTCCTCCAGGTCCCGCCGTACGAGTACGCGCACCCGGAGGACCTCACCTCCGCCGCGTACGACGAGGGCGACGACCCGCTGATCGTCGCCCTCGACGGGGTCACCGACCCCCGCAACCTCGGCGCGATCGTCCGCTCCGTCTCCGCCTTCGGCGGCCACGGCGTGGTCATCCCCGAGCGCCGCGCGGCCGGTATGACCGCCGGCGCCTGGAAGAGCTCGGCCGGCACCGCCGCCCGCACCCCGGTCTCCCGCGTCACCAACCTCACCCGCGCCCTCCAGGACTTCAAGAAGGCCGGCATCGCCATCGTCGGCCTCGCCGCCGAGGGCACGCACGAGGTGCAGGACCTGGAGGCGCTCGGCGGTCCCGTCGTCATCGTCGTCGGCTCCGAGGGCAAGGGCCTCGGCCGGCTCGTCGGCGAGAACTGCGACTACCTCGTCCGCATCCCGATGCCGGGCGGCGCCGAGTCCCTGAACGCCGGTGTCGCCGCGGGCGTCGTGCTCTACGAGGCGGCCCGCCGCCGGGCCACCCGCGGCCGCGTCTGACCCCCGGGCGGCCCCGCCGCCTTGATCCACTTGGCTCATGGAACGTGACCCGTGAGCGTGCCACCCCGCCCCTTTCGGGCGGGGTGGCTTGATCTTGACGGGCCTCGGACACATCCCTCCCGTCAAGGCAGTGTCCTAACCACTGATCACTCGGTTAGATGAGTGTGGACACCAGAACGTCAGGGTTCGACGACCAGCCCGCGCTGAGCATGGTCAAGGTGCCGTGCGATCCCGCACAGGTCATCGTCAACCACGCCAGCTTCCGCGTGCGGCTCGCACCGAGCCCGAGCGCGCGTTCCAAGCCCGCGAACGCCCCCGGCCGCGTGCCCGTCCTCGGCGGCGCCGTGGTCGCCGCCGCCGGTGCCGGCCGCCGCCGGGCCCCCGTCGTCTGGAGCGGCAGATCCGCCCCCGGCGACACCGCCGCGATGGGCGGACTCATCCAGGCCGTGCGCGAACACGGGCGTGGACACGGCGGCTACGACGACGGCGATGCGGGCGCGACCCAGACCATCCCCCGGATCGACCTCGCCCACGACCTCGCCGAGGACACCCTCGCCACGCCGACCGTCATCGGCCAGCGCACCTACGGATCCCCGGACGAGACCCGCCCGCTGACCCCCGTACGCGACCTCCCCCACGACGCCCGGTACGCGGGCGGCGGCCCCTACGACCGCTACGACGGCCACGGCGGCCACGACGGCGGCCCCGGCACCGACTCCCGCCGGGCCTCCCCCGACACGCGCGGGCAGGCCTCGTACTACCCCGGCCGCCGCATGAACCTCGGCGTCGTCCTCCTCCCGCTGCGCGTCTTCCTCGGCTTCATCTGCATCTACGCCGGCATGGGCAAGCTGTGCGACCCCGTCTACTTCGACGGCGGCGAACGCGGCTCCATGGTCACCTGGCTCCGCACCCTCCACCCCTGGGCACTCGCCGAACCCCTGCGCGACTTCGCCCTCGCCCACCCCGTCGGGGCCGGGCTCAGCGTCGCCTTCCTCCAGGTCATCGTCGGCGTCCTGACCGTCCTCGGCCTGTGGCAGCGGTTCGCCGCCTGCATCGGCGCCCTGCTGTCCGCCGCACTCCTCATGACGGTGAGCTGGAAGACCGTCCCCGCCTACGACGCCCCCGACATCATCTACCTCGCCGCCTGGAGCCCGCTGATCATCGCCGGCGCCCCGGTCTACTCCCTCGACGGCCGCCTCGCCGGCGAAGCCTGGCGCACCCTCGGACCCCGCTCCGAGATCTGGCGGCTGCGCCGACGCGTCCTGCGCCGCGGAACCATCATGGCCACCATCGTCTGCGGACTCACCCTGCTCATCGGCTCGCTCCTCGGCGGCGCCGTCCGCTCCACCACCGTGGTCACGGTGCCCGGACCCGGCCAGGCCCCCAGCAACTACCTGCCCGGCTCCCCGCTCCCGCAGGCCCCCACCAAGCAGCAGCAACAGCAGCGGCAGCCCACCGCCCAGCAGCCCTCCAAGCCCGCAGAACCCACCGCCAGCGCCTCGGCGCCCGCCGCCAAGTCCGGGCGGGGCAGCACCGGTTCCACCACCAAGGAGACCGCCGGCACCGGCTCGCAGTCGCCCACCGCCACCCGCGGCTCCGGCAGCGGCCACAGCTCGAGCAGCACGCCCAAGCAGTCCACCCCGAAGCCGCCGTCCTCCACCTCCGGCAGCGGCAGCGGCGGCGGCGACGCGCCGTCCAAGAAGCCCGGCCTGGTCGGCGGCCTCCTCGGCTGACGACGGGACGGGACTGCACTGCACTCCACGAGACGAAGCCGGGGCCGGGGGGCGGCCAAGACAGCCGGCCCCCGCCCACCCACCCCCCCCCAAGCACCCAAAGACACCCCCCCCGGCCACACCCCCCACCAACCCTGGTCGGGGCCTTC
>NZ_JBVIGX010000013.1:0-150951 GCF_055570595.1 Streptomyces sp. NPDC031132 | reverse complement strand
TCTTCCTCTCCCTCCCCCCCCCCCCCCCCCAACCCCCCCCCCCCCCCCCCCCCCCCCCCCCCCCCCCCCCCCCCCCCCCCCCCCCCCCCCCCCCCCCCCCGGCTCCGTACGCCACGCGCAGGGCCTCAGGGGCCGCTCTGCGCGGCCAACTCCCGCGCCGCCTCGGTCAGGTCCTTCGCCGTGTCGATCGCCCGCCAGTAGGCCCCCTGTGGCAGCGGAAAGCCCGCCAGCCGCCGCTCCCGCGCCAGCCGCGGGAACGTCGTACGCTCGTGATCACCCAAGTCCGGCAGCAGCGCCGCGAATTCGGGACCGAAGACGTACACGCCCGCATTGATCAGATACGGCGACGGCGGCGACTCGATGAAGTCCAGCACCTGCCCGAACTCGTTGGTCTCCACCGCACCCCACGGAATCCGCGGCCGCGCCAGCGCCAACGTCGCCGTCGCCCCCCGCTCCGCATGGAACGCCGCCATCTCGCGCAGCGAGAACCGCGTCCAGACGTCCCCGTTCGTCGCGTACCAGGCCCGCTCCGGATGCGGCAACTGCCGGGCCGCGAACTTCAGCCCACCACCCCGCCCCAACGGCTCCTCCTCCACCACCGTCGTCACGCGCAGCGGCAGGTCCGCCTCGGCCAACCAGTCCTGCAACACCTCCGCGAGATGCCCGCACGACACCACGGCGTCCGTCACCCCCTCCGCCGCCAACCACGCCAGCTGATGCCCGATGATCGGCACCCCGGTCCCCGGGATCTCCACCATCGGCTTCGGCCGGTCGTCCGTATACGGACGCAGCCGCGAACCCTGGCCACCCGCCAACACGACTGCCTGAGCAGGCGCCTGAGCGAGGGAAGCCGGGAACGCGGCCGCGGAAACGGAGAAGCGGGACACGGGAGGAACGTCGGTCATGGCCGTCAGCGTAGAGGCCCCGACCCGGAAGAGTACGGCGACGCCCGTCAGCCCATGGAGGCGACACCGGTCGCGTACGCGGTGTCGCACACGGGACGCGCGAAGGACTGCGCCTTCGTCGGACCGTACGCATCCACCGCAGCCCGGCCCAGCGCCCGCGCGATCCCCACGCAGTGCTCGGCCAACGACGGCCGCCGGTCCACCTCCCGCTGGAGGTGCGTCAGTACGTCACCCGGCGTCTCGCCCTGCTGCAGCTCACTCAGCAGCTTGTCGCGCAGCACGTCCTGCGCGGCGCGCGGCTTCGCGGGGACGGACACGTCCTCGGCGGAGGCGGTCAGGATCTGGGAAGGGGTGTTGTCCGCCCAGGGGACCATGGTGACCGCGAGGGTCCCGGACAGGACCAGGACGACGGGCAGGACCAGGGCGAGGGATCGGCCGATACGGCGGGCAGTGTGGGTCACGAGGGCGAGAGTAGCGCTCGGTGAAGATTTGGCGACATTTAGTCACCCGGTCGGGGGATGGTTCGATGTGGCTTTTCGAATTAAGGGTTGACGAGTGGGGCCGAATGGCCCGGTCTGCCCCGGATGCGAACAGGGGCGCCCCGGGAAGGAGCGCCCCTGTCCGTCATGCTCGTCCGGCGTGTTAGTCGGAGAGCCGCTCACCCGAAGACGTCGAAAACACGTGGATCTCACCGGCCCGCGGCACCACGTGCAGCGTCGAGCCCTTCTCCGGCACCTGGCGGCCGCCCACGCGCACCACGATGTCCTGACCGCCCTCGGCCTCGGTGGTCCGGCCGTAGACGTAGCCGTCGGCGCCGAGCTCCTCGACGACGTTGACCGTGATCGTCAGACCGCCCTCGCTGCCGACGTCGAAGTGCTCCGGGCGCACGCCGACCGTGACGGTACGGTCGCCCGCGTCCGCGGCGACGGACAGCGCCTCGCGCGAGACCGGGACCACGGTCTCGCCGAACTTCACGCCGCCGTCGGCGATCGGGACCTCGACCAGGTTCATGGCCGGGGAACCGATGAAGCCGGCGACGAACAGGTTCGCCGGACGGTCGTACATGTTGCGCGGGGTGTCGACCTGCTGCAGCAGACCGTCCTTGAGAACCGCCACGCGGTCGCCCATCGTCATGGCCTCGACCTGGTCGTGGGTGACGTAGACGGTGGTGATCCCGAGGTCGCGCTGGAGCGCCGCGATCTGGGTACGGGTGGACACGCGCAGCTTGGCGTCGAGGTTCGACAGCGGCTCGTCCATGAGGAACACCTGCGGCTTGCGCACGATGGCACGGCCCATGGCGACGCGCTGGCGCTGACCACCCGAGAGCGCCTTCGGCTTGCGGTCGAGGTACTGGGTGAGGTCGAGCATCTTCGCCGCGTCCTCGACCTTCCTGCGGATGGTCGCCTTGTCCTCGCCGGCGATCTTGAGCGCGAAGCCCATGTTGTCGGCGACGGTCATGTGCGGGTACAGCGCGTAGTTCTGGAACACCATCGCGATGTCCCGGTCCTTGGGCGGCAGGTGCGTGACGTCGCGGTCGCCGATGCGGATGGCGCCGCCGTTGACGTCCTCCAGGCCGGCCAGCATGCGCAGCGAGGTGGACTTGCCGCAGCCGGAGGGCCCGACGAGGACGAGGAACTCGCCGTCCTCGATGTGCAGCTCGAGCTCGTCGACGGCGGGCTTGTCGCCGCCGGGGTACAGCCGGGTCGCCTTGTCGAAAGTGACAGAAGCCATGGTGATGAATCCCTTCTACCGGCAGGAACGTGCCGGACGATCCGAGTGGAAGGTCTAGTCCAGTAATCGGACTTCCGCCCGACGCTACCTGCCCGATCCCGTCCTGTCAGCACCCCTGGGACGGTGACTTCCGCCTCTGTCGGCGGCATCTGCTTGGCTGCCGGCCATGAGCGTCCACGAGCTGATCCGCGCCCTGCCCGACATCCCCGTCCTCCGCGCCCGCTGCCGGGCCACGGCGGCACTGATGGACAACGGATCGGGCGACGAGTACGCGATCCTCTTCACGGCGGACGGGGCCTTCGGCCGCGGGTTCGACCACGAGTCGCGGATGAGCCCGTACGCGAACGAGGACAGGGCGCTGTGGCCCGGGCTGGTGGACACCCTGCCCGAGGTGTTCCGGCCGCTGCTCGCGGAGCCGGCCTTCTGCGACGACGGCATGCCGGTGGCCACCGCGGTGTTCTGGCGGAGACCGCCGACACCGCCTGGCGGGCGGGCCCGGTGGAGATCCCCGCGGACTCGGACGACGGCACGGGCCACCTCTTCGGCGTCCTGGCGGCGGGCACCCCGGAGGCCTACCGCGAGTTCGCCGAGGACTACTACGAAACGCCCCTCGACCCGGAGGCGATCGAGCACGTCTGGAACCTCCGCCCCCTGACGGAGCCCGTCCTGAAGGCTCGGTGGCTTGGCAGAGCGCTTGACTTTTGGCCGGCAGGGGCAGAGCACCACATTTCCTGCCCCTGTGCCGCCCTCGCGGGCGAGCCTTCCTGTTTCACCGTCGGTTGCCGTCCGGTGCGGCCCTGAGGACCGCACCGGACGGGCTGACACAGACTCCACAGGCGAGAAGACCGACGGCCCGTCGGCCCGTATGCATGCGCGGCCTACGCCGCAACGACGCACTCCGGCAGTTCCGAAGCCCTGATGATCGATGGCACGCCCCGCCCCGGCGGTAGCGCCATCGCCACCGACCAGTACAGCCGAAGCCCTTCGTCCCGCAGATTCACCGCGGCGTTCACATCCCGATCGTGAACGACCCCGCACTCTCCGCATCTCCAGGACCGGACCGACACGTCGAGCCGCTCCCCCTTCGCGTGGCAGAACGAACAGCGACGCGTCGACGGGAAGAACCGGTCCACGATCACCAGCGTGCGGCCGTACCACTCGCACTTGTAGCGCAGCATGCGCAGCAACGCGCCCCACGCCGCATCGGTGATCGACTGGTTGAGCTTCGCCTTCCGACGACGGCCGGTCCCCGAGGCGGACCGCATCAGGTTCGCGACCGGCAGGTCCTCCACCGCGAGCACTTGGTTCTTGCGCACGAGGCGGGTGGTGAGCTGGTCGAGCCCGTCCTTTCGGACGTCACTGATCAACGCGTAGAGCCTGGCGATCTTCTCCCGGACCTTGCCGCGATTGCTCGACCCCTTCTGCTTGCGATGCAGCTCCTTCTGAAGCCGCGCCAGCTTCTTCTCGTACTTCTTCAGCAGCCGGGGGTGTTCCACAGTGCGTCCGTCGTCCGTCGTCACGAGGGCAGCCAGGCCGAGATCGAGGCCGACGGCCTTGGGAGCGCTCGTGCCGGGGACGAATGCGGCGGGCAGCGGTGCGATCTGCTCCTCCACGAGGGCGTACAGGAAGAACCGGCCCGCGCGGTCGCGGGTCACCGTCAGCTTCACCGGCGTTACGCCCGCCGGCAGCGGACGGGACCAGCGCACGTCCAGCGGCTCGGTCTGTTTGGCCAAGGAGATGAGCCCCGTCCCCGGCCGTTCGGGGTCCTCTCGCCAGCGGAACCCAGTGCGGACGTACGTTGCCGAATCCCGGGATCGACGCTTCTGCTTCAGCTGTGGGTGCTTCGCCGCTCCCCTGAAGAAGCGGGTGAAAGCGGCGTCGAGATGGCGCAGCGACTGCTGGAGAACGGTCGAGGACACGGCCTGGAGCCACGCGGTCCCTTTGGCCTGCCTCCACCCCGTGAGAGCCCGGAACGTCTCGGCGAAACCGACCGAGACGCGGTGGTCCCGCCAAGCGTTGGCGCGCAGGGCGAGGCCCTCGTTGTAGACCCACCGGCAGGCGCCGAACGTCTGCACCAGCTGCTGGGCCTGTATTTCGGTCGGATAGAAGCGGTAGCGGTACACCCGCTGCTGCGTTCCCGGTTCCTTCACCCGGCTCTTGAGCGGTTTGGCGGCGCGCTCACGGTGCTTGCGCCGGTCGGGGATGCCCAGGACCTCGCGCTTGACGCGCTTGGCCTCAGCGCCCACGATGCGCGCCTCTTGCTCGGTGGCCTCGGCCACGACCCCTCCCCAGCCCTACGGTCCGATAGTCGGACGTGCACTCCAGTCCGTAGAACGAACATGGGGGCGAGAGGGTCACGCCTCGTCGGAAAAGTTCTTCGCGGCTCGGTCTCGGGGCTGTGTAAAGTGAGGGCGATTCTGTGCGCTGTGCAGTGTCACGTGTGCCGCCTTAGCTCAGTTGGCAGAGCAGGGTACTTGTAATGCTCAGGTCATCGGTTCGATTCCGATAGGCGGCTCCATCCCAGGTCAGAGGTTTGCTGAACCGAGGGATTCGTACAGAAGTGGAAGGCCCCGGACCGTTGAGGTCCGGGGCCTTTCGTGTGTCAGTGGCGGCCCGAGATGCGGTTGGCCAGGCGGGCCAGGGGGGTTGTCGTCGGGGTGTGGGTCGCGGATTCGTGGCGGTCCGCCTCGCGGTAGGCCGCGTAGAGGGCCTGGACGCCGAGCCAGCGGAAGGGCTCCGGCTCCCAGCGGCGGACGCGGTGGTCGACCCAGGGGAGGGTGGTCAGGTCCGAGGGTTCGCCCAGGACCAGGTCGCGCAGCGTGCGGGCCGCGAGGTTGGAGGTGGCGACGCCCGAGCCGACGTAGCCGCCGGCCCAGCCGAGGCCCGTCGTGCGGTCCAGGGTGACCGTGGCGCACCAGTCGCGGGGGACGCCGAGGACACCCGACCAGGCGTGGGTGATCTCCACTCCCGTGAGGAGCGGGAAGAAGGACGTCAGGAGGTTCGTGAGCGACGTGATCGTCGACCGCTGCGTGGTGCCGTCGGTGTCCGTGCGGGAGCCGAAGCGGTACGGGACGCCGCGGCCGCCGATCGCGATGCGGTCGTCGGCGGTGCGCTGGGCGTACATGTAGGCGTGGGCCATGTCGCCGAGGGTGCAGGCGTCCGACCAGCCGATGCGGGACCAGACCTCGGGCGGCAGCGGGGCCGTCGCGATCATCGACGAGTTCATCGGGAGCCAGGAGCGCTTCTGGCCCTTGAGGGCTGCGGTGAAGCCCTCCGTGCAGCGCAGGACGTAGGGGGCGCGGACCGTGCCGTACGGGGTGATGGCCCGGCGGGGGGTGATCTCGGTGACGGGTGTGGATTCGTGGATGACGACGCCGAGGCGTTCGCAGGCGGCGGCCAGGCCCTTGACGAGCTTGAGGGGGTGGATGCGGGCGCCGTGCGGGGTCCAGCTGGAGCCGACGGCGTCCGCGATGTCGATGCGGGCGCGGGTGTCGGTGGCGTCGTAGAGCTCGCGGTCGCTTTCGCCGAAGGCGAGTTCGGCGGTGTGGAAGGCCTTGAGGCGGCTGAGCTGGGCGGGGGTGCGGGCGACTTCGAGGACGCCGCCGCGGTGGATGTCGGCGTCGATGTCCTCCTTGGCGGCGACGTCGATGACTTCGGTGACGGTGTCGTTCATGGCCTGTTGGAGGCGGAGCGCGGCCTGGTGGCCGTGGAGTTCGGCGTAGCGGTCGCGTCCGGCGATGCCGTTGTAGAGCCAGCCGCCGTTGCGGCCGGAGGCTCCGTAGCCGCAGAACTTCTGCTCGAGGACGGTGACGCGGAGGTCGGGGGCGGCGGTCTTGAGGTAGTAGGCGGTCCACAGGCCGGTGTAGCCGCCGCCGACGATGACGACGTCGGCCGTGGCGTGGCCGGTGAGGGGTGCGCGGGGTGGTTGGGCGGGGGTGTGGTCCGTCGCGTACCAGAAGGAGATGCCGCCGTTGATCGTCATGGGGGAGTTGGTACACGGGGTTCCGGAGGGGTGTCCAGGTGCCGGATGTCGGGTTTCGGGGTGGGTGGGGTGGCCTTTTGGCTGGTGTGGCGGGGGCGGGTGCCCCGTTAGGGTGACGGCGGGGGTTTTGTCATGGTTCTGGGAGGTTTGGTTGATGGTGGGCGTGCGTAGGGCAGGGCGCGCGGGGCGTGTCGTCGGTGCGGTCGTGGTGGCGGCCCTGCTCGGAGGGGCGGTGGAGGACGTGGCGGACGGGGCCGGGGAGCTGGACGAGGAGCAACTGGCGGTGGCGGAGGTCCTGCTGGGCCGGCGGTGACGGACGCCCGCCCGCCCTCCTCGGCGGAACCGGGGGCGTTCTAGGCTGCCGGCATGATCCGTAGCGCCGTTGTCGAAGACGTCCCCGTCATCCACGCCATGATCCGCGAGTTGGCGGAGTACGAGAAGGTGCCGCACGAGGCGCGGGCCACGCAGGAGCAGTTGCGGGAGGCGCTGTTCGGGGCGCGGCCTGCGGCGTTCGCGCACATCGCGGAGACGGAGGACGGGGAGGCCGTCGGGTTCGCGGTGTGGTTCCTGAACTTCTCGACGTGGCGCGGGGTGCACGGGATCTACCTGGAGGACCTGTACGTGCGGCCGGGGGTGCGCGGTGGCGGGCACGGGAAGGCGCTGCTGGCGGAGCTGGCGCGGATCTGTGTGGAGCGCGGGTACGAGCGGCTCGAGTGGGCGGTGTTGAAGTGGAACGAGCCGACGATCGCGTTCTACGAGGCTTTGGGTGCGCGGCCGCAGGACGAGTGGTCGGTGTACCGGTTGACGGACGGGCCGCTGAAGAGGCTCGGCTCGGCGCAGGGCTGAGGCTGCTGCGCCGAGCCGGTGGGGTGCGCCGTCGTCAACCGGTGATCTTGGCGGTGAAGGCGTCGAGGTGGGTGCGGGCGCGGTCGATCTTCTCGGGGAGGGTGAGGGTCTCCTCGTGGTGGCCGGCGCGCAGCTTGGGCTGTCGCTTGCCCCGGATGTAGAGGGAGCAGGCGAGGTCGGCGCAGACGTAGATGCCGACGGTGTTGCCCTCGCGGCCGCGGGTCCCGGCGAGGGGGGCGACGAGGAGGGAGACGCCGGAGGCGGCGTGGCCGGTGAGGCAGATCTGGCAGACGCTGGATTTGAGGGCGCTCGTGCGGCTGGTGCCGGGGACGCGCAGGGTGATGCCGACGGGGGTGCCGTCGGCGTCCTGGCGTACGAGGTGGGCGCGGAGCGGGGCGCCGGGGTCCACCCAGCCGAGGAAGTCGAGGTCTTCCCAGGGGAGTTCGCCGAAGTCCAGGGGGAGCTTGAGGCGTGCTGCCTCGCCCTTGGTGCAGTTCACGAAGGACGAACGGATCTGTTTCTCGGTGAGGGGGTCCACGTCGGGGGACGGTACGTGGGGGTACGGGCTGCTGTCATCCGATATTACCGGCGGGGCGGGGGGCGTCCTCAGGGGCTCGAGGGCGACGTTGCCGGTGGTGGCGGGGGATTCGAGGGGGCGGTGGGCGGCGGCCGGCGGCTGCCGTTGTCAGTGGGGCGGGGGACGATGGGGGGATGGCGCGCAAGGGACAGCAGGGGCAGCAGGGGCAGCGGGAGACGGTGAAGGCGGCGCGGCGGCCGGAGGTGCGGCTGCCGGAGCTGAGCGCGTGGGAGGGCGGTGAGCTGGAGCCGGACGGGGACTACGACGGGCTGGAGTTCGCGGACCTGGACCTGGGCGGGCAGGAGGGCATCGGGGCCCGGTTCATGGACTGCGCGCTGCGGCGGTGCGCGCTGGACGAGGCGGGGCTGGCGAAGGCGCGGATCCTGGACTCGGTGCTGGAGGGGGTCCGGGGGGTGGGGACGGACCTGTCGGGGGCTTCGCTGCGGGACGTGGAGCTGGTGGAGGCGCGCCTGGGCGGGGTGCAGTTGCACGGGGCGGTGCTGGAGCGGGTGGTGGTCCGCGGGGGCAAGATCGACTACCTGAACCTGCGGAAGGCGCGGCTCAAGGACGTGGTGTTCGACGGGTGCGTGCTGGTGGAGGCGGACTTCGCGGGCGCGGTGCTGGAGCAGGTGGAGTTCCGCGGGTGTGCGCTGCGGGGGGTTGATTTCACGGGGGCGCGGATGGCGGACGTGGATCTGCGGGGGGCCGCGGAGCTGGACATCGCTCGGGGGGTGGACGCGCTGTCCGGGGCGGTGATCAGCCCGAGCCAGCTCCTCGACCTGGCCCCGGCCCTGGCTGCGCAGCTGGGCCTCCGGGTCGTGTCGTAGCCCGCGGCGCCGTCGGCCGGAGGCCGGATGCAGCTGGGCGGCCTGCCGGGTGCGGCTGCGGGTGTGCGGCTGGGCTGGGCGGGGGCTGCGGGGGTGCCGCTGCGCGGGGCTGTCCCCTGCCCGCCCTTCCCCCGTTCCCCGGGCTCCGCCCGGACCCGCCGGAGCCCGGGCTGCGCCCGGAGCTTCCGGGGCTGGGCCCCGGACCTGCGAGGTTTCGTGCTGCGCCCGGGGCTCCCGGGGCCGGGCCCCGGACTGCGAGGTTTCGGGCTGCGTCCGACCAGCCGGAGGTCGGCTGTGCCCGGGGCTTCTCGGACTGTGCTCGGGGTCGTCGCGCTGCCGGGCTGCGCCTCGCCAGGGCTACGCCGGGACTCGGGGGAAGCGGGCCTGGAGGGTCCAGATGGTGGGGTTGTCGGCCAGGGTGTCGTGCATGTCGGTCAGGTCCGCGATCAGGTCGTGCAGGAAGTCGCGGGCTTCGCGGCGCAGGAGGCGGTGGCTGAAGGTCAGGGGTTCTTCCTCCGACGGCATCCAGTCGGCCTCGATGTCGACCCAGCCGAAGCGGCGCTCGAACAGCATCCGGTCGGTGGACTCGGTGAAGTCGAGTTCGGCGTACTGGCGGTTGGAGGAGCGGCTGCCGCGCGGGTCCTGGTCGAGCTGCTCGACGATGTCGCAGAGCGCCCAGGCGAAGTCCAGTACGGGCACCCATCCCCAGGCTGTGGACACTTCCCGGTCCTTGGCGGTGTCCGCGAGGTAGACGTCCCCGCAGAACAGGTCGTGGCGCAGGGAGTGGACGTCCGCCGAGCGGTAGTCGGTCTGCGGGGGGTCCGGGAAGCGCCGGGAGAGGGAGTAGCCGATGTCGAGCACGTACCCGATGGTGTCACGGGTGCGGCCCGATGGTGTTATCGGTGCAGGTGCGTGGGCGGCCGTTCCCGTCCCGGCGGTCGGCGGCCCGCCCTCAGCGGACGTTGACGGCCGTCCAGGCGGCGGCGACGCGCCCGTACTCGACGCTGCCCGGGCCGTAGAGGTCGGCTGCGGCCGTGAGGGTGGCGGTGCGGGCGCGGGCGTAGTTGGTGGTGGAGGTCATGTGGCTGCTCAGGGCCCGGTACCAGATGCGGACGGCCTTGTCCCGGCCGATGCCGAGCAGCTTGGAGCCGTCGTAGGTGGGGGAGTCGTAGGAGATCTTGTTGATCTCCTTGGGCCCGCTGCCTTCGGCGAGGAGGTAGAAGAAGTGCCGGGCGGGGCCGGAGGCCGCGTAGGGGTCGAGGGTGCCGATGTCGCGTGACCAGTAGTCGCGGGAGTGGCCGTCGAGGCTGGGGTGGTCCATGCGGCGCAGGGGGCCGTCGGCGAAGACGCGCTCGCCGATGAAGTAGTCCCCGACGTCGTTGGTGTTGTCGGCGAAGAACTCGATCGAGGTGCCGAGGATGTCGGCGGTGCCCTCGTTGAGGCCTCCGGGTTCGCCGGAGTAGGCGAGTCCGGCGGTGGCGGCGATCACGCCGTGGGTGAGCTCGTGGCCGACGATGTCGAGGGTGGCGAGCGTCCGGCCGGTGGTGGGGTCGTCGCCGTAGTTGGCGCAGGTGCAGGACGGGTCCCAGAAGGCGTTCGGGTAGTTGCTGCCGTAGTGCACGCGGGAGGTGACGCCCGCGCCGTCGCCGCGGATGCCGTTGCGGCCGAGCACGCCCTTGTAGAAGTCCCAGGTGGCGGCGGTGGCGTAGTGGGCGTCGACGCCGGCGGACTGGCGGTTGGCGGGGGTGCCGGTGCCGCCCCAGTCGTTGTCGGGGTCGGTGAAGAGGGTGCCGCCGCCGGTCTGGTTCATGGCGTCGAGGGTGCGCTGGTCGCCGCGGGTGGTGTCGCGGAGCTGGTAGGTGCTGCCGGTGAAGTAGGTGGTGAGGGGCACCGTGCCGGCGTGCTGGCTGTGACCGGTACCGGTGCTGCCGGGGGGCGCAGGCGCAGCCGTGGCCGTGGCTGCGGTGACCGTCATGACGGCGACGGCGGCGAGGAGGACGGCGAGGCGGGTGCGGGGAGAGGACGTCGGGTGGGTCACTCGGGCTCCTTCGCGGTGGCCGGGGTGGCGGCGCGAGTGAGCGTGACAGGACGGCCCCTGGTTTTGGCAGGTCTGCGACAAGGATTTCGGCGATCCCGGCCGGGTTGTCCGAACAGCCCCCGCCCGGTGTCCGGAACCCGACGCCGTCAGGGGCGGAGCGGGGAGCACCGCCAGGGCACGGGCCCCGTCACGGCAGCAGGCGCTGCTCCTTGGCCACCGAGACCGCTCCAGCGCGCGTGTCCACGCCGAGCTTGTCGTAGATGCGGCCCAGGTGGGTCTTCACCGTGGCCTCGCTGATGAACAGGGCCCGCGCGATGTCCCGGTTGCCCAGGCCCCGCGCCAGCTGGCCCAGGATGTCCAGTTCGCGGTCCGTCAGCGTCGGGCGGGAGCCCCGCATGTGGGCCATCACGCGGCTCGCCACCGGCGGGGAGAGCGTCGTACGGCCCGCCGCCGCCGAGTGGATCGCGGAGAACAGTTCCTCCGGGCGCTCCGCCTTCAGCAGGTAGCCCGTGGCACCCGCCGCGATGGCGCGGGTGACGTCCGCGTCGGTGTCGTACGTCGTGAGGACCAGGACGTGCGGAGGGTCGGTCACCGCCGTGATGCGGCGGGTGGCCTCCACCCCGTCGATGCCCTCGCCGAGCTGGAGGTCCATCAGCACCACGTCCGGGTGCAGCTTGGCCGCCAGGGCCACGGCCTCCTCGCCGCTGCCGGCCTCGCCCAGCACCTCGATGTCCGGCGCGCTGCCCAGCAGCGCCAGCAGGCCGGCACGCACCACCGCGTGGTCGTCGCAGAGGAGGATCGTCGTCATCGGGCCGGTTGCAGTCGTCATCCGGTGGGCTCCAGGGGGATGGCCGCGGAGAGGACCGTGCCCTCGCCGGGGGTGGATTCGAGGGTCAGGGTGCCGCCGAGCTGGCGGACGCGGGCGCGCATCGCCGGGAGCCCGTGCCCGCGGTCGCCGGCCGCCCCGCGCGCACCGGGCCGCGGCTCGGCGAAGCCCTCGCCGTCGTCCGCGACGTCCAGGACCACCTGGTCGCCGAGGAAACTCAGGGTCAGGGCCGCGGTCCGGGCGTGCGCGTGCTCCCGTACGTTGGCCAGTGCCCCCTGCGCGATCCGCAGCAGCGCCGACTGGACCCGGTCCGGGAGCGGGGCCGGGGCGCCCTCCAGGTGGAAGCGGACCTCGATCTCCGGGCCCGCATCGAGCGCGCGCAGCGCGTCCGCGAGGCCGCCGCCCCCTTCGAGCTCCGGCGGGGCCAGGTCGTGGACGAGGCGCCGCGCCTCCGCCAGCCCGCGCGCGGCGATGCCGGTGGCGGTACGGACGTGCGCGCGGGCGGTGGCCGGGTCGCTGTCCCAGGTGCGGTCCGCGGCCTGGAGCAGCATCTGCTGGCTGGACAGGTGCTGGGCGAGCGTGTCGTGGATCTCCATCGACAGCCGCTGCCGCTCGGCGAGGGTGCCCTCGCGGCGCTCCGTGGCGGCCAGTTCGCGGCGGGTGCGGATCAGGTCGTCGATCAGCGCGCGCTGGGACTCGGCCTGTCGCTCCATGTGGACGAAGACGGCGGTGGCGAGCGCGGCGATCGCGGGCGGGGCCAGCAGGAGGTTCGGGTCGAACTCCTTCGAGAGCTTGAGCTGGGCCGCCACCACGAACACGGTCAGCAGGGCCACGAGGACGATCGCCGCGCGGGGCGGCAGGGTGCGCAGCGCGGTGAAGAAGAGGGGGACGGCGCACCAGGCGAAGCTGGGCGCGAGGACGACCAGGACCACCCAGGTCGCCACCACCAGCCCGAGCCAGATCAGCCGCCGCACGGTGGGCGCGGCCCCGAGCGCGGGGCCGAGTACGTACAGCAGGGCCAGCGCGATGCTGAGCGCGATGATCCACGGGGTGCCGGGCGAGCCGGGGTGGCGCAGCAGGAAGCGGGCCACGGAGGCGCCGAGGAGGAGGAAGAACGCCGTGTGCATGACGGTCGCCAGGGTGCGCGTGTCGGCCTTCCCCGGCGTGCCGGGCCCGCCGGGCGTCCGCGGCGCCGGTGGCGGGGTGCGGCTCAGGTGGCTCACGGCGGGCTCCCGGGTCGGTGTCTGGCTCCATCGTGCCTGGTCGTACGCGATGGCGCCGACCAGCCAATCCGTCCTCGTACCCGGTCCGCATCGACCGATCGGTCGACCCCGGGGTCAACCGGTGCGGCAGCCGTCGCGAGCCGGTACGGGGACCGGTGGGCGCCGGGTACGGGCCCAGGCTTGGAGCAGCAGAACGAGCCGACGCCCCCGGTCGACGGCGCCGCACCCGGTCGACGGCGCCGCCGACGTACCCAGCCGATGCACTCAGGAGCAGCAGACATGAACACCCGCACCCGCGTTCTCACCGGTACCGCCCTCGCCGTCGCGCTCGGCGCCGGGACCTTCGGCGCGGTCAGCGCCAGCGCCGCGCAGACCGAGAGCGCTCCGGCCGTCGCCGCCGCCAAGAAGGACGGCCAGCCGAACGAGAAGAACTTCACCACCACGACCCACCTCACCATCGACGCCGCCACCCGCGCCGCCCAGGCCGCGCTCGAGGCCGCGCAGAAGGAGAACCAGAAGGTGACGGTCGCGGTCGTGGACCGCAACGGCAACACCATCGTCACCCTGCGCGGCGACGGCGCGGGCCCGCAGTCCTACGAGTCGGCGCAGCGCAAGGCCTACACCGCCGTGTCCTGGAACGCCCCGACCTCGGTGCTCGCGGGCCGCCTCGCCCAGACCCCGAACCTGAAGGACATCCCCGGCACCCTCTTCCTCGGCGGCGGCACCCCGGTGCAGTCCAAGGGCGCCCCGGTCGCCGGCATCGGTGTGGCCGGCGCCCCGAGCGGCGACCTGGACGAGAAGTACGCCAAGGCCGGCGCCGACTCCCTCGACAAGTAGACCCCGGCGCCACCTGCCCGATCTAGGATCGGGCGGGTGGAACACCGCCGCGCTTTCCCCCGCCTCGCCGCCCCTGCAGCCGTCGCTGCCGCCCTGCTCGCCCTCACCACGGGGTGTACGGCCGGCACGGTGCATGGGCGGCCGGGTGCGTCCGGGCTGCGCGACCCGTACTTCCCCAAGGCCGGCAACGGCGGCTACCAGATCGAGCACTACGACCTGGACCTCGACTACGACCCCGCCGACGGGGAGTTGAAGGCCACCGCCGTCGTCACCGCCCGCGCGGAGCAGGGGCTCAGCTCCTTCAACCTCGACCTGAGCGGGCTGGAGGTCGAGGGCGTCACCGTGCAGGGCGAGGGGGCGCGGTTCAACCGGACGGGGCGGGAGCTGACGGTGCGTCCGGCCGCGGACCTCAAGAAGGGCGAGGTCTTCCGGACGGAGATCGACTACCACGGGAAGCCGAAGCCCATCACCGATGCGGACGGCGCCAAGGAGGGCTGGATCACCACCGCGGACGGCGCCGTCGGGGTCGGCGAGCCGATCGGGTCGATGGCCTGGTTCCCCGGGAACCACCACCCCAGCGACAAGGCCACGTACGACATCACCCTCACCGTCCCCAAGGGCTACGAGGCGGTCTCGAACGGCGAGTTGAAGTCCCGCACCGACACCGCCGACGGGCAGACCGAGTTCGCCTGGCACAGCCCGGAGCCGATGGCGAGCTACCTGGCCACCGCCGCGATCGGCAAGTTCAAGGTGACGACCGGGCGGACCTCGTCCGGGGTCGCCCTCTACGAGGCCGTCACGCCCGATGAGGCCGCCGCCAGCGCCCCGGCGCTGGCCAGGCTGCCCGAGATGGTGGAGTGGGGCAGCCGCAGGTTCGGCCCGTACCCCTTCGCCACCGCGGGGGCGATCGTGCTGCCGGCCGAGACCCTCACGTACGCGCTGGAGACGCAGACCAAACCCGTCTTCTCCGGCGCACCCGACGAGAAGCTGGTCCTGCACGAGACGGCCCACCAGTGGTTCGGCGACTCGGTGTCGCCGAAGTCCTGGAAGGACATGTGGCTCAACGAGGGCTTCGCGACCTACGCCGAGTGGCTGTGGTCCGAGGACCACGGCGGGACGACCGCGCAGCAGTACTTCGACGCGTTCCTCGCGGGCGACACCGCGGTCGACAAGGACGCCGACTCCGACTGGGACGCCTTCCCGCCCGCGGACCCGCCCAGCGCCAAGGACATCTCCGAGACTCCGGTGTACTACCGGGGCGCGATGGTCCTGCAGCGGATCCGCCAGGAGGTGGGCGACGAGAAGTTCTTCGCGCTGCTGCGCGGCTGGCCCCAGGACCACCGGTACGGGAACGCGAGCACCGCCGAGTTCACCGCGTATGCGGAGCGGACGACGGGGCACGACCTGAAGAAGGTCTGGGACGTCTGGCTGTACGGGGAGGGCCGGCCGAAGTAGGCCTTGCGCGGTCGGCCTACAGGGCCTTGCGCAGCACCGTGCAGTCGCGACCGTGCTCGCGGTCCTTGGCGCGGCGCAGGGCGGTGTAGCCCTGGGCCTGCCAGAACGCCAGGCCGGCGGGGTTGTCGTCCAGTACGGCGAGCCGCAGGCCGGCCCGTCCCGCGGCGCGGAACCGGTCCTCGACGAGGGCGGCGACGGTGCGCCCGTACCCCTGGCGGTGCGCGGTGGCGTCGACGAGCAGCAGGCCGATCCACGGGTCCGGATCGCCGGAGGCGGAGTCGGGGTGGTGGGCGAGGGTGGCGGCCAGGCCGACCAGCCGGCCGGCGGAGCGGGCCAGGAGCACCTCGGCGCCGTCGTGGGCGAGTTCGTCGGCGAGGGCCGCGGCCACCTGCTCGACCGTGATGCGGGCCGGGTCGGGGAAGTCGCCGCTGAGCTCGAAGAAGGCGCGGTTGGTCGCGTAGAGCGCGGCGATCTCGGTGAGGACCGGCCCGGGCAGTGCGCCGTCCACGGGAGCGAGCGGTTGGAGGATCACCCGCCGAACCGTAGCGAAGCCCCCTCCCCGGACGGCCGGGAGGGGGCTTCGGCTGCGACGGTGCCGGCTCAGACGTTGACGCCGAAGTCCTGGGCGATACCGGTCAGGCCGGAGGCGTAACCCTGGCCGACCGCGCGGAACTTCCACTCGGCGCCGTTGCGGTAGAGCTCGCCGAAGACCATGGCGGTCTCGGTGGCCGCGTCCTCGGAGAGGTCGTAGCGGGCGATCTCGGCGCCGCCGGCCTGGTTCACGACGCGGATGTACGCGTTGCGGACCTGGCCGAAGTTCTGGCTGCGGGCGTCGGCGTCGTAGATCGAGACCGGGAAGACGATCTTGTCCACGTCGGCCGCGAGCGTGGCGAGGTTGACGTTGATGGACTCGTCGTCGCCGGAGCCCTCGCCGGTGCGGTTGTCACCGGTGTGGACGATGCTCTGGTCCGGGGTGGACTTGTTGTTGAAGAAGACGAAGTGACCGTCGGAGACGACCTTGCCCATCGCGTTGACCGCGATGGCGGAGGCGTCCAGGTCGAAGTCGACACCGGTCGTCGTACGGACGTCCCAGCCGAGGCCGACCGTGACGGCGCTGAGGCCGGGGGCCTCCTTCGTGAGCGAGACGTTGCCGCCCTTGGACAGGCTTACTGCCATTTTGACTGGTGTCCCTTCCTCGTCGCATGGCCGCGAGATTGTGGCCAAGGTACCGCTGACCTTCATAACGCGGGGAGGGGGGCCGTAGGTTCCACTCCAGGATTTCCCCGCGGATTCCCCCACCGTTCAGCCGCAGAAATACGGGTGACGGGCATGGCGCGGGGCGGGATCATAGGGGGCATGCCTGGTCCCTATGTCATTCGCGGTTCGGTCGTGCTCCCCGAGGCGGAGCTCGCCTGGCGCTTTTCGCGATCATCCGGGCCGGGTGGACAGCACGTCAACACCTCGGACTCGCGCGTGGAGCTGCTGTTCGACGTGGCGGCGACGAAGGCGCTGCCGGACGTGTGGAAGGAGCGGGCGCTGGAGCGGCTCGCGGCCCGGCTGGTGGACGGGGTGCTGACCGTACGGGCCTCCGAGCACCGCTCGCAGTTCCGCAACCGGGAGATGGCGCTGGTCCGTATGGCGTCCGTGCTCGCGGAGGCCACCGCCCCGCCGCCCAAGGCGCGCCGTGCGACGAAGATCCCGCGGGGGATCAACGAACGCCGCCTCCGGGAGAAGAAGGCCCGGGCGGAGACCAAGCGAGGCCGCACCGGCCGGGACTGGTAGCGGCGCAGGCGTTCAGCCCGCCAGATGGCGGTAGCGGCCGCGGAAGTAGGTCAGCGGCGGGGAGTCGGGGGACGGGAGCGCCGAGGTGAGGACGCGGCCGATGACCAGGGTGTGGTCGCCCGCCTCGACGCGGTTCTCCGTACGGCATTCGAGGGTGGCCAGGGCGCCGGTCAGCAGCGGGGCCCCCGAGACCTCGCCGCGGCCGTAGGGGAGGTCCGCGAAGAGCAGCCGGTCGCTGATGCGGTTCTTCATCGAGAAGCGGCTCGCCACCTGCACCTGGTGGTCGGCGAGGACCGAGACCGCCCACAGGGGCTGCTCCGCCAGTAGGTCGTCCATCCGGGAGCCCTCGCGCAGGCTCACCAGGACCAGCGGCGGGTCCAGGGACACGGACATGAAGGCGGTGGCCGTCATGCCGACGTCCTCGCCGCCCGGGCCGTCCGGTGTCAGCGGGTTCTCGTGTGCGGTGATCAGGCACACGCCCGCCGCCAGGCGGGACATCGCGGCCCGGAACTCGTCGTTGCTCACGCCCTCAGGATGAAGGGTGGAGGCGATCGGCATGGGTACGGGGGTCGTCTTCGGCACGCCCAGAACGCTAGTCTCGCCCTCCCGCGCCGCACATCGGGCCCGAGTCCGAGCCGCGTCCCCGCCCCTTGGCCTAGGCCCGGGCGTATCGTTTGCTCCCGGGAATGCAAGGGAGTGCTCCCGGGCGCCGCCACCCCCACCGCTCACTTTTATTCATCTCATGTGACTTGAGTCACAGAGAGCAAGATTTGTTGACCCTGTGTACCTGGCGCACAGCTCACTGTGATTCAGTGGACGGGACACCGCAACGAAACGCCGATGACAAACCTGGAGTTGCTGTCGAGGTCTCGGGGAGAGCGAGCAATGGAGACCGAGTCGGAGCCGTACGTCCGTCTTGCGACCCTGCGGCAGCTTCATCAGGTGGTGGCCGAGCTCAACACGGCCAGGAGCCTGGCGGACACTCTGCAGACCGTCGTGGACGGCATCGTCGTGGGCCTCGGCTACCAGCTCGCCTGTGTCAACCTCGTACGCCCTGACGGGGATCTCGTCGTCGCCGCGTTCGCCGGCGACCCCGCCGCAGAAGCCCTCATCACCGGCCGCGTCGGCTCCCGTGCCTCCTGGGAGCGCCGTCTGACGATGGGGGAGAGCTGGGACGGGCTCCGCTTCATCCCGCACACCGAGGGCTGGATCCTGCTCGAGGACGACGTGCCCCAGTGGCACACGGACGGCCCCGATCCGCGCTTCGAGGACGAGTGGCACCCCGAGGACCGGCTCTATGCCCCCATGTATGCGTCCGGCGGGGAACTTCTGGGTGTCATTTCGGTGGACAGACCGCGCAACGGGCGGCGCCCCGGCGCGTGGGGGCGCGAAGCGCTCCAGATGTACGCCTTCCAAGCCGCGATTGCGATCAGCAACGCACGGCTGCGCGCGAACATGCAGCGGGCCCTGGTCCGGCTGGAGCGTGAACAGCAGGCGCTGCGCGCGAGCGAGGAGTCGTTCCGGCAGGCCTTCGAGTACGCGCCGAGCGGCATGGCGATCGCCGAGATGGGCGGGGACCAGCACGGGCGGCTGCTGCGGACCAACGACGCGCTGTGTCGGCTGCTGGGCCGGCCCGCCTCGGTACTGCGCCGGTACTCCTTCTCCGACCTGGTCCACCCCGAGGACATCGGGACCCTGCTGCGCACCTCCGCCGAGGGCGGCCGGGCCGAGCTGCGGCTCGGGCGGCGCGACGGCACGTACGTATGGGTGTCGCTGCGCAACTCCGTCGTCGCGGACGCCGCCGACGGGCCGCGCTTCCTGCTCACGCACGTCGAGGACATCGAGGAGCGCAAGCGCCACGAGCTCCAGCTCGCCCACCGGGCCAGCCACGACTCGCTGACGGGCCTCCCGAACAGCGCCGAGCTGCGCGCCCGCCTCGGCGCCCGGCTGTGCCGCAGGCCGCAGTCGGTCCGCGCCACCGCCGTGGAGGCGCTCGACGCGGCCTACGAGGGGCACGGCGTCGGCGGGGGGCTCCCGACGGGCGGTGGCGGCGGTGAGCACGGCTTTCAGCCCGACGCCTTCCCCGAGCCCTTCGAGTTCCCCGGCGCGGCCGCGGCGCCCGGGGCTCCCGGCACGCCCGGCGCGGGGGCGGGCCCGTACGACCACCACGTGCACACGGTGGCGCCCGCGACGGACGTCGACGACGGGACGAAGGGGCTCGCGGTGCTCTTCTGCGACCTCGACGGGTTCAAGTCGATCAACGACCGGTTCGGGCACCACACGGGTGACGCGGTCCTGATCGAGGTGGCCCGGAGGCTGACGACGGGCGTCAGGGACGGTGACACCGTCGCTCGGCTGGGTGGTGACGAATTCGTCGTCCTCGCGGACGGACTGGGCGCCGCCGACGCCGCCGACCTGGCCGTCCGGCTGCGCAACGCGATCATCCCGCCGATCCGCGTGGACGGCCGCGCGGTCCGTGTGGGCGCGAGTTTCGGCATCGGCTGGGCCAGCTGCGGCATGTCGGCGGACGAGGTGCTGCGCTCGGCCGACCAGCGGATGTACATCGAGAAAAGGTCCCGTTCCAAGGCGCACCGCCGGGCCGGATGAGGCGATCGGCCGCCCGTGGGTGCACGTGTTCGGGGTAGGCTCCCGTGGGTTGAAAGGAGTGACCTGCGATGACGACGCCCGCGAACCACGGCTCGAACAGTGGGGCGAACCAGCCCGAGGACGACGACCCGTTCGGCTATCTCTACGCGGACGGCCAGGCCGCCGGAGCCACCCCGCCCGCGCCGGGCGGTGGATACGGCTACCCCGGCCCGACGGTCGGTGGTCAGCCCGGCGTACAGCCAGGCGTCCCCCGTACCTCCTACAACCAGGTGCGCACGGTCGGTGAGCGGACGTACGGCGGCCAGCGCGGCGCCCAGGTTCCGCCGCAGCAGCAGCAGCCGTCCTACCAGGCGCAGTACCAGGCCCCTGAAGCCCTCCAGGCGGGCGGCTACGGGGTTCCGCCGCAGCAGGGGCAGACCACGGCGTCGATCCCCGCGCCGGGCGGCCACGGAGGCCACGGCGGAGGCGGAGGTTCCAGCCGCAAGGGCATGCTCATCGCGGCGGTCGCGGTGGTCGCCGCGGTCGCGATCGGCATCGGTGCGGCCGTGGCCTTCGGCAGCAAGGACGAGGACAAGAACGGCAAGGGCAACGCGGCGGGCGGACAGCAGTCCGCGCAGCCGCAGAACTCGCCGTCGACGCAGCCGAGCGCCTCGACGTCCCCGGAGGCCCCGCTCCCGAAGGCGGACGCCTCGGGCGCGGGCATGTCCCTCACGGGCGGCGCGCACCTGGAAGCCGCCATCGCGGGCGCGAAGAGCGCGGGCGGCCAGTACGTGGGCGGCCTGAACGCCGCCGGCGCGGCGGCGACGTGGACCGTGGACGTGGCCAAGGCGGGCCAGTACAAGCTGAAGATGGTCTACGGGGTGCCGGGCAAGGACGCCAGCACCACGCTGACCATCAACGGCGAGGCGCAGTCCCGGCCGATCAACATGAAGAACTTCTCCGGGGCCAAGCCGGGCGAGTGGGACAAGGGCTGGACCAACACCTGGTCGCTCGTGACGCTCAAGCAGGGCACGAACACGATCAAGATCTCGTGCGAGGCCGGGAACCAGTGCGAGGTCAACCTCGATCAGCTCTGGCTCGAGAAGGGCTGATCGGGGAAACCGCCCCGGCGGCCCCCCGGAGCGCCCACCGCCCCCACGGTCCTAATGCGCCGTCAGCGTCACCGACCCCCGTACCTGTTCATAGGTGTGGGGGTCGAAGTCACCTGCCGTCGGGGCGCGGACCGTGGCTGCCGAGAGGGCTACCGCTCGGGTCAGGCGGGCCGGCCAGTCCAGGCCCTCCGTGAGGGCCGACAGGAGGCCCGCCACCGCGGAGTCGCCGGCTCCGGTCGGGTTGCCCGACAGGGTGCGGGGCGGGGCCGCCTGCCAGGTGCCCTGGGCGGTGGCCGCCAGCAGCCCGCCGGGGCCGAGCGAGGTGACCACGGCGTGCGCGCCGCGGCGGCGGGCGTCGCGGGTGGCCTGCAGCGGCTCGCGGGAGCCGGTCAGCTCGGCGAGCTCGGCGGCGTTCGGCTTGATCATCTCCGGGCGGGCGGCGACCCCGCGGCGCAGGGCCTCGCCGCTCGTGTCCAGGAGGACGGGGACCCCGGCCGCGCGGGCGGCCCGTACGAGCACCGCGTACGCGCCCACCGGCACGCCCGGCGGGAGGCTGCCGCACAGGGCGACCGCGCCGGCGCCGGCCAGCAGGGCCTCGTAGCGGACGAGGAACTCCGCCCACTCCGAGGAACTGATCAGCGGGCCGGGTTCGTTGAACTGCGTGGTGTCGCCGGAGGCTTCGTCGACGACGGCCAGGGTGCGCCGGGTGGTGCCCGCGCAGGGCACCAGAGCGTCCGTCACCTGTGGGGAACCGGCGAGCAGTTCGCGTACGACGGCGCCGGTGCGCCCGCCCGCGAAGCCGGTCGCGGTGACCTCGTGGCCCAGGGCGGCCAGCACGCGGGCGACGTTGAGGCCCTTGCCGCCGGGTCTCTCGGTCACGGTGGTGACCCGGTGCGTGGTGTGCGCGATCAGCTTCGGCACGTGGTGGGTGACGTCGAGTGCGGTGTTGAGCGTCACGGTCAGGATCATGGCAGGCCCCGGTCTCGGTGTGTGCCGGGATCATGCCAAACAGCAGTACGGGCGGCCCAGTCCGCTGGCCGCCCGCCTGCCTCCCATACCCGCTCAGACCAGTGGATCCACGATCCATTCGCCGCGCCGCATGACGCCCTTGACGTCGAACTCCGCGTCCAGGACGACCAGGTCGGCGTACTTGCCCGGCTCCAGCGAGCCGACCTCGCCGTACAGGCCGATCAGCTTGGCGGGGTTCACGGAGATCGCCTGGACCACGGACTCGACGGGCAGCTGGTCCAGGGTCACCGACCGCTTGAACGCGGTGTCCAGGGTCAGCGTGGAGCCGGCGATCGAACCGCCCTCGACGAGGCGGGCCACGCCCTCCTTGACCTCGACCTCCAGCGGCCCGAGGTGGTAGATCCCGTCGCCGAAGCCCGCCGCGTCCATGGCGTCGGTGATCAGCGCCACGCGGTGTGCGCCCGCGTGGTGGAAGGCCAGTTCCAGCATCGCCGGGTGCAGGTGGGTGCCGTCGTTGATCAGCTCGACGGTGACCCGCTCGTCCTCGAGCAGCGCGGCGATCGGGCCGGGGGCACGGTGCTCCATGCCGGGCATCGCGTTGTACAGGTGGGTGGCCACGGTCGCGCCCGCGTCGATGGCCTGGCGCGTCTGGTCGTACGTGGAGTCGGTGTGGCCGATCGCGGCGATGACCCCGTGCTCGGCCAGCAGCCGTACGGAGTCCAGCCCGCCCGGGAGTTCGGTGGCGAGCGTGAACATGCGGGCGGCGCCGTGCGCGGCGTCGATCAGCTTGCGGACCTCGGCCGGGTCGGGGTCGCGCAGCAGGTCCTCCTTGTGCGCGCCCTTGCGGCAGGCGTTGATGAAGGGGCCCTCGAAGTGGATGCCCGCGATCTCGCCCTGCTGGGTCAGCTCGGCGAGCAGCCCGGCGCGGCGGGCCAGTTCGTCGAGGTCGCCGGTGACGGTGGAGGCGACGAGCGTGGTGGTGCCGTGCTCGCGGTGGGTCCGTACGCCCTTCAGGACCTCCTCGGCGGTGCCGGAGGTGAAGGAGGCGCCGCCTCCGCCGTGGTTGTGCATGTCCACGAAGCCGGGGACGATCCAGTGCCCGGACAGGTCGACGGTCCTCGCGCCCTCGCCGGCGCTGCCGGCGATGCGTTCGCCGTCGACGATGACGCGGCCGCCCGCCACGGTCCCGGTGGGCAGCACCACCCTGGCGCCGGAGAGAACGGTGCTGTGTGCGCTTCCGGACATCAGGCAGGTACCTCCGTGGCGAGTAGGTCCCAGGCGAGCAGCCCTGCGCCCAGGCATCCGGCGGTGTCCCCGAGGGCCGCCGGAACGATGTCGGGCAGCCGCTGGAACGTCACGCGCTCCTCGACGGCCTTCCGGAGTGGTGTGAACAAGGTTTCCCCCGCCTCGGCGAGCCCGCCACCGATGATCAGCGTGCGCGGGTCCAGCAGGGTGATCGCGGTGACCAGGCCGTCGGCGAGGGCGCCGACGGCGGTCTGCCACACCTCGAGGGCGCGCGCGTCGCCGGACTCGACGGCCTTGGCGCAGTCGGCGGCGTCCGCGGCGGGGTCGCCGGAGGCGGACGCCCAGGCGCGGCTGACGGCGGACGCGGAGGCGAGCGTCTCCAGGCAGCCGTACTGGCCGCAGCCGCAGGCGGGGCCGCCGGGGCGGACCACGATGTGGCCGATCTCGCCGGCGTAGCCGTGGGCGCCGGCCTCGATGCGGCCGGCGATGCCGATGGCGCCGGCGATGCCGGTGCCGAGGGGGACGAACAGGAAGCGGTCGGCGCCGCGGCCGGCGCCGATGCGGCCCTCCGCGAGTCCGCCCGTGCGCACGTCGTGGCCCAGGGCCACCGGAAGGGAGCCGAGCCGTCTGCTGAGCAGCTCGCGCATCGGTACGTCGCGCCAGCCCAGGTTCGCGGCGTAGACGGCGATCCCGTTCTCGGCGTCGACGATCCCGGGGACGGCGACGCCGGCTGCGGAAGCGGGCACGCCGAAGCGCTCGCGGCCGAGCTCGGACAGCTCGGCGGCGAACTCCAGGATCGTCTCGACGACGGCGTCGGGGCCCCGGTCGCGGCCGGTGGCGCGGCGCGCTTCGTGGAGCAGGGTGCCGTCGTCGGCGATGAGGGCGGCCTTCATCCCGGTGCCGCCCACATCGAGGGCGATGACGTGCTTCACGGCGTGTTTCACGGGTTTCACAGGTGACAGTCTCGCGTGCTCGGCGGGGAAAGGTCTAGTCCATTGGAGGGGATTGTTGAGCTGCCATACAAATTCGCGACCTCGGTCGGGACACGAACGGGACACGGCCCGTTCCCGGATGTGGACGAGCCGCCAAAGTGGTGTAGACCTTACGTGGATCGTACGTACAACAAGGGGTGGATCGAGAACTGTGAAGGGCCGTTACCTGAGCCTGGCCGCGACCGGAGCCGCACTGGGCCTGACCGCCGTGGTGCTGACCGGCTGTGGAACCGTGGGGAGTCTCACCGGGGACAACGAGGTGACCCTGCGGGTCGTGGCGGCCGACTACGGGGACAATCCGCAAAACTCCTCGTCGGGGTACTGGAAGGACCTCGCCGCCGGCTTCGAGAAGGACCACCCCGGCGTCAAGGTCGAGGTCAGCGTCTACTCCTGGTCCGAGGTCGACGCCAAGGTCGCGGCGATGGTCAAGGCCGGCAAGGCCCCCGACATCGCCCAGATCGGCGCCTACGCCGACTACGCGGCCGCCGGCAAGCTGTACACGGCGGACGAGCTGCTCTCCGTCACCACCGAGGCCGACTTCCTGGCGCCGCTCGCGGACGCGGGCAAGGTCAGGCGGATCCAGTACGGCATGCCGTTCGTGGCCAGCACGCGCCTGCTCTTCTACAACGAGAAGCTGCTGAGCGACGCCGGGGTCATCCCGAAGGACGCCAAGGGCGGCTGGCAGCCGAAGAGCTGGGCCGACCTGGAGGCCGCCGCGAAGAAGCTCAAGACCGCGGGCGTGGCGACCCCCTTCGCGCTGCCGCTGGGCCGCGAGGAGGCGCAGGCCGAATCGATGATGTGGATGCTCTCCGGCGGTGGCGGCTACACCGACAACGAGGAGGCGTACTCGATCGACTCCCCGGAGAACGTCAAGACGTTCGAGTTCCTGCGCGACAAGATGGTCGGCCAGGGGCTGACCGGGTCGACGGAACCGGCGAAGACGGACCGGCAGGCCGCCTTCGACGCCTTCGCGCGGGGCGAGGTGGGCATGCTCAACGGCCACCCCACGCTGATCAAGCAGGCGGGGGAGAAGGGCGTGAAGTTCGGCATGGTGTCCATGCCGACCGCCGACGGGACCGAGCACCCGACGATGGGCGTCGCGGACTGGGTGATGGCCTTCAAGAACGGCCACCGCAAGGAGTCCGGGAAGTTCCTGGACTACCTGTACGAGGCGAAGAACGTGACGGCCTTCACCAACAAGTACGACCTGCTGCCGGCCACGACGAGCGGCTACCGGGCGATGGACGCCGGTACCGGTGGTGCGGCCCCGCAGCTGAAGACGTTCCTGCAGGCGCTGCCGAACGCCCGGCTCTACCCGGTCGGCAAGAAGTCCTGGGCCGGGGTGAGCGAGGACGTCAAGCAGAACATCGGCAAGAGCGTGCAGCCGGGCGGGCAGCCGGCGAAGGTCCTCGAGGACATCGCGCAGGCGGCGCGCAAGGCGGACGCCCACTGAGCGGACGCCGACCGAGGCGTGCGGGGCCGAGGGGTGTGGGCCGGGTGGGTGTCACAGGGCGGCGTTAATCTGGCGGTATGACGGACGACGTGGGGCTGACGGCCACCGAGGCCGCGGTGCTCGCGTACGAGGGACGCACTTGGCCCGGGCCCGGGGCCAAGGAGCGGGCCATACGGGAAGGGCTGGGGATGACCCCGGTCCGCTACTACCAACTGCTCAACGTGCTGATGGACGACCCGCGGGCGCTGGCCCACGCGCCCGGCACCGTCAACCGGCTCCGCCGCATGCGCGAGGCCCAGCGGGCCCGGCGCTGACGCATCGGCGCCCACGGGCCCGCCGCGCGCCGTAGCCGTGGCACGGCAGGGCCGTTAGGGTCGTGCGTATGGGGAGCCGTCCGCACAACATGCCGATGCCCGTCACCGCCGCGGGACGCGAGGGACTCGAAGCCCTCCTCCGCGCACCCCGCCGTTCCGTGGTCGCGCTCGACTTCGACGGCACCCTCGCCGAGATCGTCCCGGACCCGGACCAGGCGCGCGCCCACTCGGGAGCCGTCGGGGCGCTGGCCGCCCTGGCCCCGGAGGTCGCCTCGGTGGCCGTGATCACCGGCCGGCCGGCGGGGGTCGCGGTGCGCTACGGGGGCTTCGCCGGGGCTGCCGGCCTGGAGCACCTGGTGGTTCTCGGCCACTACGGGGCCGAGCGCTGGGACGCGGTGAGCGGCATCGTGCACACCCCGGCCGAGCACCCGGGAGTCGCCGCCGTACGGGCGGAGCTGCCCGGGTTCCTGGACGCCATCGGCGCCTGGCGCGGTACGTGGATCGAGGAGAAGGGCCGGGCGCTGGCCGTCCACACCCGGCGCGCCGAGGACCCGGAAGCGGCCTTCGCCGCACTGCGCGAGCCGCTGGCCGAGCTGGCGGCGCGGCACGGGCTGATGGTGGAGCCGGGACGGGCGGTGCTGGAGTTGCGGCCGCCGGGGATGGACAAGGGCGTGGCCCTGACCGAGTACCTGGCGGAGACGGGTGCCGAGGCGGTCCTGTACGCGGGGGACGACCTCGGCGACCTCGCGGCGTACGCGGCCGTGGAGAAGCTCCGGACGGACGGCATGCCGGGGCTGCTGGTGGCCAGCGGCTCGGCCGAGGTTCCCGAGCTGGCCTCCCGGGCCGACCTCGTCCTGAGCGGCCCGGCCGAGGTCGTCGGCTTCCTGGCCACCCTGGCCCAGGCCATCCGCTCCGCGACCCCGACGCCGTAACCGCCGCGCGGGGCCCTTCGCGCCTCGAACGCCGGCGGGGCCGGATCTTCCGCCCGTCCGGCGTTGGGGGACCGGGTCCGGGCTGAGCCCGGGGAACGGTGGAAGGGCGGGCAGGGGACGGCCCCGCGCAGCGGTTGCCGTCACGCCTCGCGGAGTGCGGTCAGCTGGGCCGTGAACCAGTCGGTCGGCGGGAGGGCGGTCGCCGCCAAGGCCAGCCGCTTCGTACGCTCCGCACGCTCCTCGGCCGGCATGGCGAGGGCGGCGTGCAGCGCAGCGGCCGTCTCCGACACGTCGTACGGGTTCACCGTCAGCGCGTCCTCGCGGAGCTCCCCGTACGCCCCCGCCCCGGTCGACAGCACCAGCACGCACCCCGCGTCCGAGACCACCGGGATCTCCTTCGCCACCAGGTTCATCCCGTCCCGCACCGGGTTCACCAGCGCCACGTCCGCCAGCCGGTACGCCGCCAGGGAGCGCGCGAAGTCGTCCTTCACCGACACCAGCACCGGCTGCCAGTCCTCCGTGCCGAACTCCTCGTTGATCTGCTCGGCCAGCTCCCGCACCGCCTCCGTGTACGACCGGTACACCGCCAGGTCCTGCCGGGACGGATACGCCGAGGCCAGGTGCACCACGCGCCCCCGCCACTCCGGGTGCACCGTCAGCAGCTCCCGGTAGGCCGACAAGCCGCGCACGATGTTCTTCGACAGCTCCGTCCGGTCCACCCGGACGATCGTCCTGCGGTCCCCGACCTCCGCCCGCAGCGCCGCCAGCTTGTCGTTCACCTCCGGCCGGTGCGCCAGCGCCCGCAGTTCGTCGCCGTCCACGCCCAGCGGGTACACGGCCACGTTCGTCCGCCGGTGCTGCACCGGGCCACTCGTCATCTTCTCGACGTACGGCGCGTCCCTCGGGTCCGCCCCGGCCGCCGTCTTCGGCTCCGCGATGCCCCGCTCGTCGTCCAGCTGCGCCGCGGTCATGAAGCTGTGCGCCCACGCCCACGTGTGGAAGCCCACCACGTCCGCCCCGAGCATGCCCCACATCAGCTGCGCCCGGATGTCGTCGGGGAGCATGTCCAGGAACTCGCGCGAGGCCCACGGGGTGTGCGTGAAGTGGCTGATCTTCAGGTCCGGCCGCAGTTCCCGCAGCTCACCCGGGACCAGCGCCAGGTGGTAGTCCTGCACGAGCACCGCCGCGCCCTCGCCGGCCTCCTGGGCCAGCGCCAGCGCGAAGGCGTGGTTGTAGGCGGCGTACGAATCCCACCGCCGCCGGAACTCCGCGTCGAAGACCGGCTCGCGCGGGATGTCGTACAGGTGGTGGTGCGTGAACCACAGCACCGAGTTCGCGATGCCGTTGTACGCGTCGTCGTACGTCGTGGGATCGATGTCCAGCATCCGGACGCCGGGTTCGGAGACGCCCCGGCGGACCGCCTCCCGGTCCGCCTCCGACAGCGCCGCGCAGATCCACAGCGCCTCCGGCTGTCGGGCGAGGGCGGCGGAGAGGCCGGAGACGAGACCGCCCCCGCCGCGCCGGGCCGTGAGGGTGCCGTCGTCGCCGAGCTGGTAGGAGAGCGGGCCGCGGTTCGCTGCAACGAGTACCTGGGAAGCCATGCCGCGAACCTAGCCCGGGGCCTGCCCGCTCAAACGTCAGTTCCCTCACGCCACCCTGCGGCCGGAGTACTCCTTGACCCCGGCCATCGGCGGCCGCTCCTCGGTGTCCACGGCGTACGTCCGCGGCACGAACCCGTTCGGCCCGCGCTCGAACTGGGTCAGTTCCGGCCGTACGAGGTGCCCGCGCGAGAGCCGCAGCTGCGCCGTGCGGTAGATCGCCGCGGCCATCCGGCCCAGTGCCTGGCCGTCCTGATGGCGGTGGAGCCGTACGCCGACGTCCACCTGGGCCAGCGCGTCCAGTCCGACCGTGTGCAGCGCGTCCACGAGCAGCCCCAGCTCGACGCCGTACCCGACGGGGAAGGGCAGACGTTCCAGCAGGGTGCGGCGCACGGCGTACTCACCGCCCAGCGGCTGGACGAAGCCGGCCAGCTGCGGCCAGTGGAGGTTGAGGAGCGGACGGGCGACCAGCTCGGTCACCCGGCCCCCCTGGCCGGGCGGCCTACCGGAGGCGAGCCCGTCGACCTCCGGTCCCAGCGGGCGGTCGTACATCGCCTTGACGAACTGCACGTCCGGCTCGGTCAGCAGCGGGCCGACGATCCCGGACACGAAGGCGGAGGAGAAGTCCCGCAGGTCGGCGTCCACGAAGCAGACGACGTCGCCGGTGGTCACCAGCAGCGAGCGCCACAGCACCTCGCCCTTGCCGTGCACGACCGGGATCCGCGGCAGGATGTCGTCGCGGTGCACCACGCGGGCGCCCGCCTTCGCGGCCACCTCGGCGGTCCGGTCGGTGGAACCCGAGTCGACCACGACCAGTTCGTCGACCAGCGGCACCGGCAGTCCGTCGATCAGATCGCGACGGATCACCTCGACGATGGCGCCGACCGTCTCCTCCTCGTCGAGCGCGGGCAGGACGACGCTGACCGTGGTGCCTGCCGCCCGCTTGGCGGAAAGCAGCTGGTCGAGCGGTCGGTCGGCCGCGGACCAGGAGCGGTCCGCAAACCAGCGCTCCACCTCTTCCAGCACGTTCGGCACTCCCTGTTTCCTCGTTCGTCCTCGGCGGGTTTCAGCCGAAAAGTGATCCATCTCGCGGTTCGGACAGCTGTCTCAACCGCCCGGACCTTCCGTTACAGTCTTGAACAACGCGAAGGACCACCGCATGCCGGGGGTCCCCGCGAACAAACGCCCGGACGCGCCATGGAGCGCGCGGCCCGGTGCCATACCGCTCATCCAGAGGGGCAGAGGGACACGGCCCGTTGAAGCCCCGGCAACCCTCCAGTCGGTTCTCGCGCTTGCTTGCAGCAGCGAGGTCCCCGGCTAGGGAAGGTGCCAATTCCGTCTCATGGCGAAGTGCGCCATGGGGAAGATGAGGAGAAAGGGCCTCGCCATCATGGCTGCACAGACTGTTGCCACCTCTGTCGATCTCGGACCTGCCACCGGCCTCTCGTGTCGTGAGTGCGGTACCCGCTTCGAGCTCGGACCCATCTTCGCGTGCGTCGAGTGCTTCGGACCTCTGGAAGTCGCCTACGACCTTCCCACCGGGGACCCCGACGCCCTGCGCGCCGCGATCGAGGCCGGCCCGAACAACATCTGGCGCTACGCCCCGCTGCTGCCCGTCCCCGCGGACGTGGCCTCCAAGCCCAGCCTGAACCCCGGCTTCACCAAGCTCGTCGACGCGGCCAACCTGGCCAAGGAGCTCGGCTTCACCGGCAAGCTGTACGTCAAGGACGACTCCGGCAACCCGACGCACTCCTTCAAGGACCGCGTCGTGGCCATCGCCGTCGAGGCCGCCCGCGCCTTCGGCTTCACCACCCTGTCCTGCTCCTCCACCGGCAACCTGGCCGGCGCCGTCGGCGCCGCGGCCGCCCGGGCCGGATTCCGCTCCTGCGTGTTCATCCCGCACGACCTGGAGCAGGGCAAGGTCGTCATGGCCGGGGTGTACGGCGGCGACCTGGTCGGCATCGAGGGCAACTACGACGACGTCAACCGCTTCTGCTCCGAGCTCATCGGCGACCCGCTGGGCGAGGGCTGGGGCTTCGTCAACGTCAACCTGCGTCCGTACTACGGCGAGGGCTCCAAGACGCTGGCGTACGAGATCTGCGAGCAGCTCGGCTGGCAGCTGCCCGACCAGATCGTGATCCCGATCGCGTCCGGCTCGCAGCTGACGAAGATCGACAAGGGGCTGCAGGAGCTGGTCAAGCTCGGCCTGGTCGAGGACAAGCCTTACAAGATCTTCGGCGCCCAGGCCGAGGGCTGCTCCCCGGTCTCCACCGCCTTCAAGGCCGGCCACGACGTGGTCCGCCCGCAGAAGCCGAACACCATCGCCAAGTCGCTGGCCATCGGCAACCCGGCCGACGGCCCGTACGTCCTGGACATCGCCCGCCGTACGGGCGGCTACGTCGAGGACGTCAACGACGAGCAGGTCGTCGAGGCCATCAAGATCCTCGCGCAGACCGAGGGCATCTTCGCCGAGACCGCGGGCGGCGTGACCGTCGGCGTGACCAAGAAGCTCATCGAGAACGGGCAGCTCGACCCGGCGCTGACCACGGTGGTCCTCAACACCGGTGACGGCCTCAAGACCCTGGAGGCGGTGGCCGCGGACAGCGGGCAGACCGCCACCATCCGCCCGAGCCTGGACGCGTTCCGCGCAGCCGGCCTGGCCTAGGGGGTGGCCGGCGGACCAAGGCCGGGCCCGGGGTCTCTGGCACCGCGCCTTGCTGCGTTGTCGTCAGTCGCCGACGCTCCGCGTCGACTCCCTCCTCCGCCTTGCAATCCACGGCACGAGACACCCCGGGCTGATCCGGCCCTGATCCGCCGGACACCCCCTCCCTCCCCGAACCCCCGGAAAGGCAGCAGCGCCATGAGCGTCAACGTCCGCATCCCCACCATCCTGCGCACCTACACCGGCGGCCAGGCCGAGGTCGCCGCCGAGGGCGCGACCCTCTCCGAGGTCATCGCGTCCCTGGAGGCGAACCACCCGGGCATCGCCGCCCGCGTCCTGGACGACCAGGGCAAGCTGCGCCGCTTCGTGAACGTCTACGTCAACGACGACGACGTGCGCTTCGAGGGCGGCCTGGACGCGGTGACGCCGGACGGTGCGGGTGTCTCGATCATTCCCGCCGTCGCCGGCGGCTGCTGATACGCGAAAGCCCCGAATTGCTCCCTCCGCTAAAAGCGGAGGGGGCAATTCTGCTTGGTTGGGCGCGGTAGAGTTGGG
The DNA here is from genome assembly GCF_055570595.1 of Streptomyces sp. NPDC031132. Classification (NCBI taxonomy): domain Bacteria; kingdom Bacillati; phylum Actinomycetota; class Actinomycetes; order Kitasatosporales; family Streptomycetaceae; genus Streptomyces; species Streptomyces sp. NPDC031132. The sequence continues at coordinate 119,504 of NZ_JBVIGX010000013.1, read as the reverse complement.
GAAGTCCCCTCCGCTGTTCTTGCCACCCGCATATGAGCGGGTCGAGTGAGGGTTGACATTGAGTCAATATGCAAGTGCGGTATGGGGCTTTGGCGAGATATGCCGGGTCCGAGTTGCCCGGCAATATGCCAAATTTTCACTCTATTTCAATGTATCCCCGTGTCCAGATTTCTCGTCGGATTGACCTGTTGCAGACAGCAGCGGTGCAGATACATTCAGCCCCGGTCGAGGCGTTCCGGCGCAAGTTCTGACCCGGGACCGCGAAGTGCGGTCCTGCGCAAGGGCCAGTAATAGGGGAGTTAGGCATGGCTCAGGGCACCGTCAAGTGGTTCAACGCGGAGAAGGGCTACGGCTTCATCGCGGTCGACGGTGGTGCGGATGTGTTCGTCCACTACAGCGCCATCCAGATGGACGGGTACCGCACCCTTGAAGAGGGTCAGCGGGTCGAGTTCGAGATCTCGCAGGGCCAGAAGGGTCCGCAGGCGGACATGGTCAAGCTCGCCGTCTAGTCCCGGCGCGATCGACCACCGACGCATACACATGAAGGGCCCGCATCCTGGAGGAGGGATGCGGGCCCTTCGTGCTGCCCCCGCAGCGCGCGCGTGTCGCCCGCGCGCCGCCCCGTGCCGCCCCTCGTGCCGGGCCCGGACGTCGGCCCGGCGTTCCCTCAAGCCGCTTGCACTCGAGGGGGTCGAGTGCTAATCATTGGCGTTAGCACTCTCCTGTCGAGAGTGCTACTACACAGGACCGGGTCGGTGAGGCCCGCAGGGTCCGGCGGGAAGGAACCGCCGGGCACGCAGGCCGTCCGTCGCGGGCGCGGGCGCGGTCCGGAGCAATCCAACCCTCCCCTGGCGCCGGCGGCGCAGGGGGAACCCCAGTCCTGGAGGACCACTTCAGATGGCCAAGATCATTGCGTTCGACGAGGAGGCCCGGCGCGGTCTCGAGCGCGGGATGAACCAGCTCGCCGACGCCGTCAAGGTCACCCTTGGCCCCAAGGGTCGCAACGTCGTCCTTGAGAAGAAGTGGGGCGCCCCCACGATCACCAACGATGGTGTCTCCATCGCCAAGGAGATCGAGCTCGAGGACCCGTACGAGAAGATCGGCGCCGAGCTGGTCAAGGAAGTCGCCAAGAAGACGGACGACGTCGCGGGCGACGGTACGACCACCGCCACCGTGCTCGCCCAGGCGCTCGTCCGCGAGGGCCTGCGCAACGTGGCCGCCGGTGCCAACCCGATGGCCCTCAAGCGTGGCATCGAGAAGGCCGTCGAGGCCGTCTCCGGCGCCCTGCTCGAGCAGGCGAAGGATGTCGAGACCAAGGAGCAGATCGCTTCGACGGCCTCCATCTCCGCCGCCGACACCCAGATCGGCGAGCTCATCGCCGAGGCCATGGACAAGGTCGGCAAGGAAGGCGTCATCACCGTCGAGGAGTCCCAGACCTTCGGTCTGGAGCTCGAGCTCACCGAGGGCATGCGCTTCGACAAGGGCTACATCTCGGCGTACTTCGCCACCGACATGGAGCGTATGGAGGCGTCCCTGGACGACCCGTACATCCTGATCGTCAACTCCAAGATCGGCAACGTGAAGGACCTCCTTCCGCTGCTCGAGAAGGTCATGCAGTCCGGCAAGCCGCTGCTGATCATCGCCGAGGACGTCGAGGGCGAGGCCCTGTCGACCCTGGTCGTCAACAAGATCCGCGGCACCTTCCGGTCCGTCGCCGTCAAGGCCCCGGGCTTCGGCGACCGCCGCAAGGCCATGCTCGGCGACATCGCCATCCTCACGGGCGGCACGGTCATCTCCGAGGAGGTCGGCCTCAAGCTCGAGAACGCGGGCCTCGACCTGCTCGGCCGCGCCCGCAAGGTCGTCATCTCCAAGGACGAGACCACGATCGTCGACGGCTCCGGCGACAGCGACCAGGTCCAGGGTCGCGTCAACCAGATCCGCGCCGAGATCGAGAACTCCGACTCGGACTACGACCGCGAGAAGCTCCAGGAGCGCCTCGCGAAGCTGGCCGGCGGCGTGGCCGTCATCAAGGCCGGCGCCGCGACCGAGGTGGAGCTCAAGGAGCGCAAGCACCGCATCGAGGACGCCGTTCGCAACGCGAAGGCGGCCGTCGAGGAGGGCATCGTCGCCGGTGGTGGCGTGGCCCTGCTCCAGGCCTCCGCGGTCTTCGAGAAGCTCGACCTGTCGGGTGACGAGGCGACCGGCGCCAACGCCGTGAAGCTCGCCCTGGAGGCCCCGCTCAAGCAGATCGCCGTCAACGGTGGTCTCGAGGGTGGCGTCGTCGTGGAGAAGGTCCGCAACCTGACCGTCGGCTGGGGCCTCAACGCCGCGACCGGCGAGTACGTGGACATGATCGCCGAGGGCATCATCGACCCGGCGAAGGTCACGCGCTCTGCCCTGCAGAACGCCGCGTCCATCGCCGCGCTGTTCCTGACGACCGAGGCCGTCATCGCCGACAAGCCCGAGAAGGCCGGCGCCCCGGCCGGCGGCGGCATGCCGGGCGGTGACATGGACTTCTGATCGACCTCTGGTTGATCGGCTGTTCTCGAACGAGGGCGGCACTCCCCGTGCAGGGGGGTGCCGCCCTCGGGCGTTTCCGCGGCGCGCTAGAAGCCGGTGGTGTCGAGGGAGAACTCGAAGGGCTCCGGGATCTGCACGGGTTTGCCGAAGGACACTGTCGTACGGGAGCGGTACCCGTGCGGTGAGGGTTCCCAGCAGCAGGTGAGCTCCGATTCCTGCATGTCGACGATCAGACAGACGGGGACGAGCTGTCCGTAGACCTCCAGCTTCTCGTTCCAGTCCACGTCCTTGGCGGACACGGAGGTGAACTCGGCCACGAGGGAGAGTGCCGCTCCGTCCAGGTGCCTTCCCTCGCCCTCGAATGCGGACTCGTCGACCACGTAGAGATCGGGGCCGTAGGCGCGCCCGGCCGCTGAGAACTGGAAGAGGAAGGGCGCGATGTCCGACCGTTGTCCTCCGAGTGGCGTTCCGTGCACAGGGCGTGAGCCCCCTTCCAGGCTAGCGGCGGGCGGGTGGCTGCGCCCGGTTCCGAGACGGATCACCACCGCTCGGGCGGCTTTGATTGACTGGGGGTATGAGCGAGCTGTTCGTGAAGATCTGCGGGTTGAAGACCGGGCCGGACGTCGGCGTTGCCGTGGCGGCCGGAGCCGATGCCGTCGGGTTCGTCTTCGCGCCGGGCAGCCCCCGTACCGTCGACGCCGCCACCGCGCGGGCGCTGGCCGCCGAGGTGCCGGACTCGGTGCTCACCGTCGGGGTGTTCCGCGGGCAGCCGGTCGAGGAGGTCCGGCGGCTGGCCGGGGAGAGCGGCGTACGCGGCGTACAGCTGCACGGGGACGAGGGCCCGGAGTACTACGAGGCGCTGCGCGCCGAGGGCCGGACCCTGCTGCGGGCCACCGCCCAGCACGTCGGGCGCTGCGGGGAGTACGGCGAGGACCTGCTGCTGATCGACGCGCCCGACCCCGGCTCCGGCAAGCCGTGGAACTGGGCGTCGCGGGAGTTCACCGCGCCCGAGGGGCGCTGGCTGCTGGCCGGCGGGCTGAACCCGGGGAACGTACGGGAGGCCGTGGAGACCACGGGCGCCTGGGGCGTGGACGTGTCCAGCGGGGTGGAGCGGGAGCGCGGCGTGAAGTCCCCCGACCTGATCCGCGCCTTCATCGAGGCCGCCCGGAGCTAGGGGGTGTCGTCAAAGTCCCGTCTGGCCGGCGGGGCCCGGCACGCGCGCTCGCCGCGTTGTCGTCGGTCGACGACGCGAGCGTCGCCTCCCTCCTCCGCCTTGCGATCACACGCACCAGACCCCACCGGCCCCGCCCACACGGGCGGACGACGCTACTTTGACGACACACCTAGAGCCTGTCTTTCGGATCATGCCGGGCTCGCGGGGCCTAGTCCGCCCCCCGCGGCTACGCTGCGGCCAAGGGGGGATCATGAACGAGGAACCGTCGCTCGTGCAGCGGCTCGGGCAGTGCACCGTCGTGGCCGCGGCCTGCGCGTTCAGTGCCGTCGCGGTGCTGTACGCCGTCCTGTGCCTGGAGATGACCGCGGACCTGTCCTACGTCGCGTGCGGCCTCGACATGTGCCCGCGCGGGCTGGGCCCGCTGGTGCTGTGGACGCTGGTCGCCGGGCTCGCCGCGGCCGGCCTGTGGTGGTGGGCCCTGAAGGGCCGCGGGTACCGCTCCGCCCTCGGTTGGACGGTGGCCGTCGCCGTTGCGCTCGTCGCGCTGTGGCCGGGCTGGCTCGGCTTCTCGTGGCTGCGCGGCCCGCACATGGACCTCTTCTCGTACCAGGTCCCGGACGGTTCCGGCGCGGACATGCCGCTCGGCTCCTGGGCGGGGGACCCGGCCACGGGGTTCGTGATCCGGGGCCGCGCGGACCAGGTGATCGGCTACGACGGGGAGGGCCGCCGCGGCTGGAGCGTCCCCGCCCCGCCCGGCGGCGCGGTGTGCGCGATGAGCGGGGACACCCCCTCCGGCACCGGCCTGCTCACCGTGACCACCGCGGAGAGCACGTGCGGCAACCGCCTGGTGGCGGTGGACGTCACGTCCGGCGAGCAGCGCTGGACCAAGGACATCCCGAAACTCGTCGGCAAGCCGTCCGCGGGAGGCTCCCTCGCCGTGACCGCGACCGCGGCCGCCGTACTCGCCCACGACCTGGCCACCGGTGCCGAGCTGTGGCGCTCCCCGCTGCCCGCGGGCGCCGTCGCCACCGAGGTTGCCGCCGGACCCGGCCGGGTCCTGCTGATGGCCCGGACCGGCAAGGGCGTCGAGCTGTTCGCGCTCGACGCCCGCACCGGTGCCGTCGCCTGGCAGTTCCCGATGCCGGTCGGGTACGAGTCCCCGCGCATCGTGTCGGCCTCCCCGGCCGCAGCCGTCGGCGACGGGCGCCTGCTGGTGTTCGACGACGCGGGCCGCCCGCACGCCGAGTCGCAGGCCCCGTACGTCCCGACCACGGGCGCCGCGGCATGGCTGGTCGCCGGCGACGTGCTGTACGCGCCGGTCCCGGAACGGGAGAAGCGGGAGGTCCTGGCGGCGTTCTCCCTGAAGGACGGCCGCCACCTGTGGACCCGCGCCTTCGACCACGACTGGCGGATCCGCGCGCTGGCCGCCGACCGGAGCGGCCGGATCGCCGTGGTCACGGAAGGCGCGTACACCCACCTCTGGCACCTCGCCCCGGGCACCGGGAAGCCGGGCGGCGAGTCGACGGTCCTGCGGGGCCTCCGGCTGGGCGAGTCGTTCGCCCTCTACGGCAGGACGTTCGTCAACCTCGACGACGACGGCCGGCTCCCGCCGATCTTCGACGTGGCCCCGACGATCGGCTGGTGAGTCAGCTCGCGAACTCCTTCAGGGCCTCGGTGTCGAGGGTGATGCCGACGGGGGCGGGGATCTCGATTGATGCGCCGTATGGGAACGAGGGCTCCGTGCGGTATCGCCCGCTCTCCGGCTCGCTGTGTACGGTCACGCCGTGCCGCTCCCGGTCGATGAGAAGGTAGACGGGGATGCCGGCGGCCGCGTAGCCGTCCCGCTTCTCCATCCGATCCCGCCTGTCGGTGTCGGTGTCTGAGTCGTGGGAAGTCACCTCCAGGACCATCAGTACTCCCGTCGGCTCGGCCCACTCCCCTGCCCCGGCAAATGTGCCAACCGGCGCCAGCGTGCCGTCAGGACGGGCGCGGCCGGCGCGATACCGCTCGACCTTCAGACCACGCTCCGGGTACAGCGCGAGGTCCGGGCGCTGCTGCATGCACTGCCGCAGCACCCACATGGTGATCTCGTCGTGGTCGCCGTCGGGCACAGGCTTGACCTCTAGCTTTCCCTGGACGAACTCAAGAGTCACCGTCTCGGGTGCCGTCCGGGCGATCTGTTCGAACTCCTCGACCGTCATTTGCGGGTGCTCGGCGAAGCTGGGGGTCATGGTGTCGCGCCTCCTCGAGACCATGGTGCCCCCCGGGCCCACTTCCGGATCGACTGAAGCGTCATGTGCGGCTCCGTTCGGTGCGGATGCTGCAAACGCTAGAGGCATATGCCAGCGCTGAGCCGCCCCTCGCGCGGGAACAGCCCAAAGGGGTGAGCAGGCTCGAGGGTGCCGACGTCAGTCCGTGCGGAGGCGGGCGTGGAGGTGTTCGTCGTGCCGGCCGTCGGCGTGGAGGAGGGCGCCGCGCATGGTGCCCTCCAGGGGGAAGCCGGCCTTCGTCGCGATGCGGCAGGAGGCCGGGTTGGCCACCGAGTGGGTGATGCGCAGGCGGTGCAGGCCCAGCTCCTCGAAGGCCCAGCGGGTGACCTCGGTGGTGGCCTCGACCATGACACCGCTGCCCCGGCCCGCGGGCAGGAGCCAGTACAGGAACTCGCCGCTCCCGCCCGGGAGATCGAGGTCGGCCAGGCCGATCAAGCCGAGGGGCAGGCCGCCGGCGGCCGGGGCCACCGCCCAGATCGCGGCCTCCTCGGAGCGCCAGCGCTCCTGCCAGCGCTCGATCCGGGCCACGGCCTCGGCCGGTGACAGCAGGGCCGGGCGGTTCCAGTGGCGGATGTCCGGGTCGTGGCAGGACTCGACCAGCGCGGGGGCGTCGTACGGGGTCCACGGGCGCAGGTGGAGCGTGCCCGGGAGGTCGAGGACCGGCTGGGGGAGGGCCGCCATCCGGCCCGGCGGAACCGCCGGGGCGAGCGTCATGCAGCGTCCCGGAAGTGGGCCAGCAGGGCTTCTGCGTCGGCGGTGCTGCCCGAGATGGTGTCGAAGCCCATGCCGGGCGGGACGGCCTGCCCCCACAGCCAGGTGTGGTGACAGCTGAAGCAGAAGATCAGCTCGAACAGGGGCTCGTCCACGGCGTCGTACGCCCGAAGCCCCCAGCCCGGCGCGAAGCAGATGCGCGGCTCACCCGGCGCCATCGACGAGATCAGCGCGAGCGAGTCGGCGGCCTCTCTGCCCGTCCAGCGGGAGACGACCGGGCCGGTCATGGGGTCGCCGTAGCGCTCGGGGCGCGCTGAGAGGCGTACGACCTCGACGACAGCGGTGGCGGCAACGGCTTCGGCGGGGAGCTGCATTCGCGCAGTCTCCCCGGCCGACCTCTATTTACGCCATAGCGGGCTCCGTGGCCGGTGGGGCGGTGGCCGGAATTGGCTCCTGGTCGGCGTTGAGCTCGGTCAGCATCTGCCGCGTGAATCCGAAGAAGTACGTGGCGGCGAAGCCCACGAGGTAGCCGACCAGCAGGCCGCCGGCGTAGATCGCGAGGTTCAGGCCCATCCCCGACGGGCCGTCCAGCAGCGGGAACAGCGCCCATCCCGACGGGCCGATGGCCGTCGCGCCGAACGCGACCCCCAGCTGGTTGCAGAGCCCGACGAAGGCCCCGCCCGCCGCGCCGCCCGCGCAGGCGGTGACGAAGGGGCGGCCCAGCGGGAGGGAGACCCCGTAGATCAGCGGTTCGCCGACGCCCAGGAAGCCCGCCGGGAGCGCGGACTTGATGGTCGTGCGCAGCGACCGGTTGCGCGGCAGCCGGCAGTAGACCGCGAGCGCCGCGCCGACCTGGCCCGCGCCCGCCATGGCGAGGATCGGCAGGAGGGCGGTGTGGCCGGTCTGCTCGATGAGGGTGGTGTGGATCGGGATCAGGGCCTGGTGCAGGCCCAGCATCACCAGCGGCAGGAACAGGCCGCCCAGGACCAGCCCGGCGAAGGCGCCACCGCTGGCGAGCAGCCAGGTGGCGAAGGAGCCGATGGCCGTGGAGACCTCGCCCGCGAGGAACATCAGGCCGAAAATCGTCACCAGGCCGGAGGCCAGCACAGTGACGGTGGGGGTGACCAGCGCGTCCACCGACTCGGGGACCCACCTGCGGCACAGCTTCTCCACCCGGACGGCGAGGAACGCGGCCGCCAGGGCCCCGAGTACGCCGCCCTGGCCGGGGGACAGGTGTTGGCCGAAGGCGTCGACCTTCGCGACGCCCGGGAAGACGATGATCGCGGCGACGGCGCCGCCGAGGACCGGGGTGCCGCCGAACTCCTTGGCCGTGTTGTAGCCGACGAACACCGCGATCAGCGACATGAACCCCGAGGCGATCGCGGCGAGCGCCGGGACGACGGCGGGCAGCCAACCGGTGTTCAGCAGGACGCCGTTCAGGCCGGCGATGATGCCGCAGCCGATGAGCGCCGGGATCAGCGGGACGAAGATGTTCGCGATCCGGCGCAGGAACAGCTTCACCGGGGTGCTGTTGCGGGCCTTCTGCGCCTGCTTCAACGCGGCGCCCTGGGCCGCGAGTTCCTCGGCCGTGACCGGCGTGGCGGCCGTACGCGGCGGGTGCCCGGCCGAGCGGCCCTGCTCGACCAGCGCCTCGAACTCCGGGGTCACCCGGGCGACGGTCCCCGGCCCCAGCACGATCTGGTAGGTGTCGTCGTCCTCGACGACGCCCAGCACCGCGGGCAGCGCCCTGAGGGCCGCGTCGTCGACCAGCGAGCGGTCGTGCAGCGCGATGCGCAGGCGGGTCATGCAGTGCGCGATCGAGCTGATGTTGTCCGGGCCGCCGACCAGGGGGAGGATCGCGGCGGCTGTGGCGCGGTTCTTGTCAGTGGACATGTGGTGATCGCCTTGCGTCGGGGGAACGGGGCAGTCAGCAGGTCAGCAGGTCAGCAGGTCAGCGAGTCAGTTGGGCCGGAGGGCCGGGGGCCGGCCGGCGGCGTCACTCGGTGGCGGCGGCCGTACGGGCGAGGGCCTCGCGCAGGTGGCCGTGCGAGGCGGTGAGCAGCCCGGCCGCGGTCGGCCCGTCCACGCCCGCGAGGAGCACGAGTACGGCCTGCTTGACCTCGCCGCCGGTGGCGTCGAGCGCGGCCTCGATCTCCTCGTCCGGCGCGCCGGTGGCCAGCGCCAGGATCCGGCGGGAGCGGGCGCGCAGCTTCTCGTTGGAGGCGCGCAGGTCGACCATCAGGTTCCCGTACGTCTTCCCGAGCCGGATCATCGTGACGGTCGAGACGAGGTTCAGGACGAGCTTCTGCGCGGTGCCGGCCTTCAGGCGGGTGGACCCGGTCAGCAGCTCGGGCCCGACGACGACCTCGATGCCGTGCTCGGCGGCCGCGGCGAGCGCCGAGCCGGCGTTGCAGGACAGTCCGACGGTGAGCGCTCCGCACGTACGGGCGTACGCGACGGCGCCGATCGCGTACGGGGTGCGGCCGGAGGCGGAGATGCCGATGACGGTGTCGTCGGCGGTCAGCTCCAGGGCGGCCAGGTCCGCGGCGGCCAGCTCGGCGGAGTCCTCGGCGCCTTCGACGGACCGGACCATGGCGCCGGGCCCGCCCGCGATCAGGCCGACGACCTGCGCCGGGTCGGTGTTGAAGGTGGGCGGGCACTCGCTGGCGTCGAGGACGCCCATCCGGCCGGCGGTGCCGGCGCCCGCGTAGACCAGCCGCCCGCCCCGGGCCATCCGCAGCGCGATCGCGTCGATCGCGGCGGCGATCTGCGGCAGCTGCGCGGCGACGGCGGCCGGGACGCCGGCGTCCTCGGCGTTCATGGTGCGGGCGATCTCGAGGGTGGACAGCCGGTCGATCTCGGCCAGTTCGGGGCGGAAGGCCTCGGTGGTCAGCGTGTCGAGCTGGGCGCGCAGTGCGGCGTACGACGTGGTCATGGGCGGGGGCTCCTGGCGGTTCGGCGGGGGGCGAGTGCCTCGTACGAGGCGGCGAGCGCGGGCGCGGCGGTCTCGTACGTCTGCTGCGCGACGGCGACGAACAGGCAGTCGACGACGAGGAGTTGGCTGGTCCGGCTGGACATCGCGGCCGGGCGCAGCCGGGTCTCGCGGGGGGCGGAGGTGGCCAGTACGAGGTCGGCGTAGTGGGAGACGGGGGCGCCGGGGCGGCCGGTGAGCGCGATGGTGGTGGCGCCGCGCTCGAAGGCCGTGCGGAGGGGGTCGATCACGTCGCCCGTGGCGCCGGAGTGGGTGATCGCGACGGCCGCGTCGCCGGGGCGCAGCTGCACGGCGCCCGTGACGGCCAGGTGGGGGTCGCTGTGGGCGTGGGCGACGAGGCCGATCCGCAGCAGCTTCTGGGCCAGGTCCTGGCCGACGAGGGCGGAGGCGCCGACGCCGTAGATGTCGATCCTGCGGGCGGTCGCGAGCGCGGTGACGGCGGCGGCGAGCGCGGCGAGGTCGAGCCCGGCGGCGGTGTCGGCGAGGGTCTGGGCCTCCTCGTGGGCCAGCTTGGCGACGACGTCGGCGATCGGGTCGTCGACGGCTATGTCCGCGGTGACGGCGGGGGCCGCCCCGGACTCCTGCTGCGCGGCGAGCGCGGCGAGGGCCAGGCGCAGGTCGCGGTAGCCGGGGTAGCCGAGGAGGCGGGCGGTGCGGACGACGGTGGCCTCGCTGGTGCCGGTGCGCGCGGCGAGCGCGCTGACGGTGAGGCGGGAGCACCCGGCGGGGTCGGCGGCGACGGTCTCGGCGACGGCCTGTACGGAGGGGGTCATGGAGGGGCCGAGACTGCGGACGCGGGCCCGCAGCGGCACGCCGGAGCCGGCGCCCTCGTTCCCCGCGTCACCCTCGCTGAAAATTACTTTCGGGTCGTCGCTCATTCCTGAAATCTATTTTCGGCCGGGGTGGGGGTCAAGGCACCATTCGGCACCCGCCGAGAAGGACCTTCACCACTTGGCCCGTACGGGTTCACAATGGGCGCATGGACCACGCGACCCCCCTGGAACAGGCGCTGCACACCGCCCGCGCCCTTGTCCTCGCCGATCTCGTCGCGGGCGAGGTCGCCGAGGCCGATGTCGTCTCCCTCGTCGAGGACTCGGTCACGCACCGCCGGTGGTGGGTGGAGCAGTGGCCGGAGGGGGTCGACTACCTTGCCGGACTCGTCGCCCAGGACGTACAGGACGCGCTGCTGGAGAAGTACGGGCGCTGGCCGCTGTGCCCGGTCTGCTCGCACGGCGATCCGCACGCGCTGGACGTGGAGCCGGAGTTGGGACCCGACCCGCACTGGGTGTGCGCCAAGGCAGGAGTGAAGGTCGCCGCGGTCGGCGGCCTCGCCCCCGTCTTCGGCGTCGGCCGGTGAGCCGCCGGTGACGCTCTACATCGACCCGCCGACGTGGCCGGGCCACGGCCGCATGTGGTCGCACCTGGTCAGCGACGTCTCGTACGAGGAACTGCACGCCTTCGCGGCGTCGATCGGCTGCCCGCCGCGGGCCTTCGAGCGCGACCACTACGACGTACCGTCGCACCGCTACGCGGATGCGGTGCGGGCGGGCGCGGTGGAGGTGGGCAGCAAGGAACTGGTCCGCCGCCTGACGACCGCGGGCCTGCGCCGCCCGAAGGGCCGCCCGGCATAGCGGAGCCCGCCGGGACCGGGAGCGGCCGGGATCAGTGCGCGGCGGGTTGTGCGGCCGGGGCCGGTGCGGTTGCTCCCGACGAGGCGATCACCCGGGTCGGGGCGGGTGGGGTGCGGTGGTGGAGGCGGAGGGCGATCACGGTCAGGGCGATCGCCGTCAGGGTCATCGCGGCGCCCGCCCAGGCGGTGGCGGCGAAGCCGTAGTCGGCGTCGATGACCGTGCCGCCGAGCCAGGGGCCGCCCGTGTTGCCCAGGTTGAACGCCGCCGTCGTGGTGGCCCCGGCCAGGGTCGGGGCCGCGCCCGCGACGTTGAACATGCGGGCGTTGAGCGCCGGCGCCGTGAAGAACGCCGAGACGCCGAGCAGGAACGACAGCCCCACCGCCGCCACCGCCGCCGACGCCAGCAGCGCGAGAGCGACGAGGAAGACCGTGGACGCGGCGATGCCCCACAGCAGCACCCCGAACAGGTGCGCGTCCGCGATCCGCCCGCCGATCGCCGTGCCGACGAGTGCGCCGACCCCGAACAGCGCCAGCACCCACGGCACCCGGCCCGCATCCAGCCCGGCGACCTCCGTCAGCAGCGGCGACAAGTAGCTGAACGCGCAGAAGACGCCGCCCGCGGCCAGGGCCGTGACGCCGATGGACAGCCACACCTGCCGGTCGCGGTAGATGCGCAGCTCCCGCGCCAGGGTGGGCCGTACGGCGGGCAGCGGGATGTCCGGGATCAGCGCCAGGATGCCGACGAGGGCCACCGCCGAGGCCGCGCCGACCGACCAGAACGCGGAACGCCAGCCCAGGTGCTCCCCGAGGAAGGCGCCGGCGGGGACGCCGAGGACGTTGGCGATGGAGAGGCCGCCGATCATGACGGCCATGGCGCGGGCCCGCTGGTCCTTCTCCACCATCGCGATGGCGACCGCCGCGCCGACCGCCCAGACGCCGGCGCAGGCGAGCGCGGAGACGATGCGGGACGCGAAGAGGAGCTCGTACGAGGGGGCCAGCGCGCCCGCCACCTGCCCGAGGCCGAAGAGGCTGATGAGCGCGATGAGGGTGGTGCGGCGCGGGAGCCGCAGCGTGGCCACCGCCAGCAGCGGCGCCCCGACGACCATGCCGATCGCGAAGGCCGATATCAGCAGGCCTGCCTGCGGGATGGTGACGCCCATGTCCTCGGCGATGGGCGGCAGCAGCCCGGACAGCATGAACTCGCTCGTTCCGAGCGAGAAGACGGCCAGGCCCAGTACGTGGACGGCGACGGGCATGCGGGAGCGTGCTGCGGCGGAGGGCATGCTCTGCACGAACCGCCGCGAAGCGGATCTCATTCCCCGGCGCTCAGGACGGCGAGCTCGGCGGCCAGGTTGCGGCGGGCCGGGGCCTCCCAGTGCGTGGTGCCGTACGGCGTGCGGAAGAGGCGGGGCAGGGCGAGCAGCTGGCGCAGTACGGCGGCCCGGCCGGCGCGGAAGGCGTCCTCGGGGACGAATCCGTACTCGGCGCGGACGGCGGCGACGTACGCGGCGTACGCGTCCGGGCCGCCCGCCAGGACGGCCAGGTCCGCATCGCAGAGCGCCTCGCCGTTGGTGTCGCCCGGGGCGGGGTCGTGGGTGACGGTGAGCCGGACCAGGCGGCCCACCTCGGCGGTGCGGGCGGCGTCGATGCCGAGCTCGGGCAGGGCGCGCTCGGCGAGGGCGGCGCTGCGCTCCTCGTTCTCGGAGCGGTCGGGGCGGTAGACGGCGTCGTGGAACCAGGCGGCGAGCTCGACGGCGGCGGGGTCGGCGGCGTGCGGGGCGAGTACGTCGAGCCGCGCGAGTACGTCGGCCAGGTGCGCGGTGGTGTGGTACCGGCGCTGGGGCTCCGCCCAGGCGGCGAGGAGCCGGTCGGCGTAGGGACCGGGGTCGCGGTCGGGGCCGGCGCCTGCGGCGGTGGTGGTGGCGTGCCAGCGGTCGCGGAGGTCGGAGGTCATGGGCACATTGTGGGGGTGGCGTGTTTGTGCTGGTGATGCGCGGGCGCGGGCCCGTACCCTTCCTATTGGACTAGACCTATTTTCCGTATCCGAAGGATGGCATCGAATGAGCAACCAAGCGCTGCTGGAGGTGATCGCCCTCGATGCCCGGGACGCGGTCGCGGCCCAGGCCGGCGGGGCCGACCGGCTGGAGCTGGTCACCGACATGGCCGCCGACGGGCTCACCCCGCCGCGCGAGACCTTCGCGGCGATCCGCGCGGCGGTCGACATCCCGCTGCGCGTGATGATCCGCCGGACGGACGGGTTCGCCGCCGGGCCGGTCGACCTGCTGGTGGAGCAGGCGCGGGCGCTGCGGGCGGAGGGGGCGCAGGAGTTCGTCCTCGGGTTCCTGACCCCGGACGGCAGCCCCGACCTGGCCGCCGTCGAGGCCGTCCTGGCGGAGCTGGAGGGCTGCCGCTGGACCTTCCACCGGGCGCTGGACCGGGCGGCGGACCGCGACCAGGCACGGAAGACCCTCGCCGACCTGCCGGGGCTCGACGCCTACCTGACGGCGGGCTCGGCCGACGGGGTCGACGCGGGTCTTCCCGTGCTGCTTTCCGAGGCGGCGCGGCGGGGCGAGCCGGGCTACGTGGCGCGGATCATGGTCGGCGGCGGCCTCACCCTGGCGCACCTGCCGCGGCTGCGGGCCGCGGGCATCGATGCCTTCCACATCGGCGGGGCGGCCCGCCCGCAGGGGTGGGCCGCCCCGGTCTCGGCGTCGGCGGTCGCGGAGTGGCGAACGGCCCTTTCGTAGCCGCCGGCTGCCGGCCGCTTCGGTGACGGGTGGTCAGCCCTACTTGCACTTGGGGCTGGCGAGCGCCTTGTCCACGCCCGCGTTGTAGCCGCGCTCGTAGTTCGGGTCCGGTTGCGCGAACCCCTGGTTGCCGGGCTGCTCCTTGCAGGTTTTCAGCGTTTCGGAGAGACCTCTCTGGAAGCCCGCGTTGTACTGGTCCTGGGCGTTCTTCTGCTCGGCCTGCTTGACGGTGCCGCAGCTGACCTTGTCGCCCTCGTTCGAGGCCGTCACCTTGCCGACCGGGATGAACCCGCTGGTGGAGGCGTTCCCGTCGTCGTCGGCGCGGGTGGTGTCGCTGAACCCTTGGGTCGCACTACCGCCGCGGAAGGTCACGTTCGTTCCCGGCTGCGCTCCCGTGGCCGAGACGTCGTACTTGCCCGTGGTGTTGGGGGTCTGCTTCACGCTGCACGTCAGGGAAGGCACAGCCGCCGCCTGCGCGGAAGCCGCCAGCAGCGGTGCCGACCCGAGTGCCAGCGAGGACACGAGCACAGGCGCCAGCACGGCCAGTCGAATGCGGGGTTTCATCGTTCGTCCTTCCTCGGATGGATCACGCAAGAACCGGGCCCGGGGAGGTGTGAACACGTCCATCGTCCTGCCGCCCACCGGCCGTGTCCACCGGAGCTACGGAAGGGCAGGCCCGAGGGCCGCCGGCAACCCGGCGGCGTGCAGGACGTGCAGACCCGAGACGGCACGGGTGAGGCACACGTAGAGGCGGCGCAGGCCGGTGCGTTCGTCGGGTTCGCCGGAGACGATCCCGGCGGGCTCCTCCAGCACCACGTAGTCGTACTCGAGACCCTTCGCCAGCGACGCCGGCACCAGGGTCAGCCGGGCCTGCGCCGTCGTCTCCTCGCCCGGTGCCAGATACGGCAGTTCGGCCGCGCGCAGGGCTCCGGCCAGCTCCGGGATCCGGACGTCGGCCGCAATCAGGCCGATCGAGCCCTCGTGGGCCAGCGCGGCGCGGCAGGCGTCCAGGACCGACGCCGTCAGGTCCGGCGTCGGCGTGACGACCAGTGACCCCGGGGTTTCACGGACCGAGGAGACCGCGGCCAGGCCCGGAGAGATCGACGGCAGCAGTCGCGACGCGTACGCGATCACCTCGCGCGGCACGCGGAAGCCCGCCGTCAGCTCCTCCAGCGCCGCCTCCGGCTTGCCCAGGTGCGCCAGCGCCTCGTCCCAGCTGCGCGTCGCCCACGGGGTCGTGCCCTGTGCGAGGTCGCCCAGGACCGTCGCCGAGCCGGTCGTGCAGCGCCGGCCCACCGCCCGGTACTGCATCGGCGACAGGTCCTGCGCCTCGTCGAGGACGACATGGCCCAGCGAGTGCGTGCGCTCGACCAGGTCCGCCGCCTCGTCGATCAGGACCAGGTCCGCCGCCGACCACTTCGCCGACTTCACGCTCCGGAACGGCTTGGCCCACAGCAGGAGCTGCTGCTCCTCGTCCGACAGGACGCCCTCCGCGTGCTCCGCCAGGAACTCCGCGTCCGACAGCAAGCGCAGCACCAGCTTCGCCGGCTCCACCGCCGGCCACACCGCCTTGACCGCCGCCTTCACGGCGGCGCCCCGCGCCACGGCGTCCTGGACGCGGTCGTCGGGCGCCTCGCCCGCCTGCTCCATCCGTACGAGCACGGTGTGCGCGATCCGCTGCGGCAGCGCGTCGCGGGCGGCGCCGTAGCGGATGTCCCGGTCGAGGAGCTCCGTGACGATCTGCTCCAGCTCGTACGCCGGCACCCGCCAGCGGCGCGAACCGCGCACCACCATCAGCGGCTCGGCGGGCATGCTGACGTGCGAGCGGACCGCGCGGCGCAGCACCTGCGCCATGCGGGCGTCGCCCTTGACGACGGCGGTCGCGGCCGCGTCGGTGCCGCGGATCTCCAGGCCGTCGCGGGCCACCAGGTCCTCGACGGTGGCCTGCTTGACCTCGAGCTCGCCCAGGGCCGGGAGGACCTGCTCGATGTAGTGCAGGAAGGAGCGGTTCGGCCCGATGACGAGCGTGCCGGTACGGGCGAGGCGCTCGCGGTGGGCGTACAGCAGGTACGCGACGCGGTGCAGGCCGACCGCCGTCTTCCCGGTGCCGGGGCCGCCCTGCACGCAGACGGAACCGGACAGGCCGGAGCGGACGATCTCGTCCTGCTCGGGCTGGATCGTCGCGACGATGTCGCGCATGGGACCGACGCGCGGGCGCTCGATCTCCTGCTGCAGCAGCTTGCTGACGGCCGCCGCCTCTGCCGGGTCGGAGAGGTGCTCGTCCTCGTACGCGGTGAGCTCGCCGCCCGTGTAGCCGAAGCGGCGGCGCAGCGCGATGTCCTGCGGATCGTTCTTGGAGGCCCGGTAGAACGGCTGGGAGACGGGCGCGCGCCAGTCGATGACCATGGGGTCGCCGTCGGCGTCGTGGACGTGGCGGCGGCCGATGTAGAACTGCTCGCCCTCCGCGCCCTCGGCGAGGTCCGCACCGGGTGCGTGCAGGTAGTTCAGGCGGCCGAAGAAGAGCGGCGTGTGGGCGAGGTCGGCCAGCGCCTTGATCCGGTCGTCGATCTGGGCCTGGAGGACGATCGCGTTGACCCAGTTCGCGGTGACGTCGCGGATGTCGAGGGCCTCGACGTCCTCGCGCATGGCGCGGAGCGCGGAGCGGGAGGCGGTGAGGTGGGCCTGCTCGCGGGCCAGGGGGTAGGCGCCGGAGTCGCTGTGGCTGCTGTCGTTGTCGATGCCGGTCTCGGGGGCGTGCGCGGACACGGAAATGCCTCCAGCTGCTGATCGGTACGGAACGAAGCCCGCCGGTTTCCGTCCGGCGGGCGGCTCTCCCCGAAACGGCGGCGGGAGGCGGCAAGAGCGGAGATTGTAGTCACCGCGCAGACGGGGCGCGAACGGAATACCGGGACGGAAGCCCTCCGGGGCGGGACGTCCGTACGGGTGTCATACCTGGGAGTGTCAGACCTTGGGCAGAGCCACTAGGGGGCGGCATGGGCCGGGAGGAGTAGGCGGGAGGGCCTGCGGTTCCACCCCTGGGGCGATGTGAAATCCGAGGCGGAAACGCACCATGGATACATGAGCACCGCAACCTTCACCCCGATCCGGGGCGGCCGCCCTAGCGGCGCCACCGCCACCTCCGACTCCCCTCCCCGCCACCTCGTGGGCAACGTCCTGCGCGCTGCGAAGGTCTTCGCGGCGGCCGCCGTGAGCGTCGTCGTGCTGGGCGAGTACGCGGAGGACGCGGGCGTCATACGCCGCTGACCGCCGCGGCCGCCGCGCAGTGGCCTGGCCGGATACCGGCGGAGCGCTTCCGCTGATCCACTAGGGTCACGCGCGTGACCCGGAGCACCCGTCCCAGCCCCCCGCCGTCGCCCCTGGCCGGCGTGCTGGTCACGGGCCCGCTCCTCGTGCTCGGCGTGCTGTGCATCGCGCTGCGCATCCCGATCGCCGACGGCCTCGTCGACGGGTTCTGCGCCGCCGAGTGGCGCCCTCCCGCCGCGTACCCGCCCTTCGCGGCGATCCTGTTCACACCGGCCGCCTGGCTGCCCGACGGCGTCCTGAAGGCCGTCTTCGTCCTCGGCAACGCCTGCCTGCTCGCCCTGCTGATCCTGATGTCCTGCCGCCTCGCGGGACTGCGGGCCCGGCCCGGGCCCCTCCTGGCCGCCACCATCGCCGGGCTGTGGGCGGAGCCGCTGTTCCAGAGCCTGCTCGCCGGGCAGGTCAACCTGGCGCTCGCCTGCCTGGTCCTGTGGGACCTGCGCCGGCCCCGCGCCGCGCTCGGCAAGGGCTTCGCGCTGGGCACGGCCGCCGGGATCACCCTGACCCCGGCGCTGTTCGTCCCGTACCTGCTGCTGACCGGCCGGATCCGGGCCGGGCTGACGGCGCTGGGCGCCTTCGCCGGGACCGCCCTGCTCGGGATGCTCGTCCTCCCGCAGGCCTCCGCGGAGTTCTGGGCCCGGCACCTGCCCGCTTCCGGCCGGGCCCTGCTGCTGGACTGGCCGCACCTGTGGGTCTGGTCGATCCCCCTGCTCGCCCTCCTGACCCGGAAGGCGGCGTCCCGCCGCCGCCCGGCCCCGAAGCCCGACCTCGTCCTGGTCCCCGTACGAAGGTCACCCCTCGGGCAGCAGGACGTCCGCGTCGTCGAGGATCCGCAGCACCACGAGCAGCAGGCGCCCGCGCGACACCACGTGCTCGGCCGCGATCTGTGAGGTGAGCCGGATGTCGCGGTCCCGCTCGCCGGCCCCGGTCGGCCGGGCCCGGGCCCTACGCGGCGGGTCGGTCAGTCGGTTGCCAGGAGTTCGTCGGCGTCCATGATCCGGTAGGCGTAGCCCTGTTCGGCGAGGAAGCGCTGGCGGTGCGCCGCGAAGTCCTGGTCGATCGTGTCGCGCGCGACGACCGAGTAGAACCGCGCCTCGTGGCCGTCCGCCTTCGGGCGCAGCACGCGGCCCAGGCGCTGGGCCTCCTCCTGCCGGGAGCCGAAGGTGCCGGACACCTGGATCGCGACCGTGGCCTCGGGCAGGTCGATGGAGAAGTTCGCGACCTTCGACACCACCAGCACGCTGATCTCGCCCTCGCGGAACGCGTTGAAGAGCTTTTCCCGCTGCGCGTTGGAGGTCTCGCCCTTGATGACGGGCGCGTCCAGGTGCTCGCCGAGCTCGTCGAGCTGGTCGATGTACTGCCCGATGACCAGCGTCTGCTCGCCCCGGTGCTTGGCGACGAGCGCCTCGGTGACCTTCCGCTTCGTCGCCGTCGTCGCGCAGAAGCGGTACTTCTCCTCCGTCTCGGCGGTCGCGTACGCGAGCCGCTCCGACTCCGTGAGGTTCACGCGGACCTCGACGCAGTCCGCCGGGGCGATGTAGCCCTGTGCCTCGATCTCCTTCCACGGCGCGTCGAACCGCTTCGGGCCGATGAGCGAGAACACGTCCGACTCGCGGCCGTCCTCGCGGACCAGCGTCGCGGTCAGGCCGAGCCGCCGCCGCGCCTGCAGGTCGGCGGTGAACTTGAACACCGGCGCCGGCAGCAGGTGCACCTCGTCGTAGAGGATCAGCCCCCAGTCCCGGGAGTCGAACAGCTCCAGGTGCGGATAGACGCCCTTCCGCTTCGTCGTCAGGACCTGGTACGTGGCGATGGTGACCGGTCGGATCTCCTTGCGGGTGCCGGAGTACTCGCCGATCTCCTCCTCCGTCAGCGAGGTCCGCTTGACCAGCTCGTGCTTCCACTGCCGGGCCGAGACGGTGTTCGTGACCAGGATCAGCGTCGTCGCCTTGGCCATCGCCATCGCCCCGGCGCCGACCAGCGTCTTTCCGGCGCCGCAGGGCAGCACGACCACGCCCGAGCCGCCGTGCCAGAAGCCCTCGACGGCCTGCTGCTGGTACGGCCGCAGTGCCCAGCCGTCCTCGACGAGGTCGATGGCGTGCGCCTCGCCGTCGACGTACCCGGCGAGGTCCTCGGCCGGCCAGCCCAGCTTCAGCAGGGTCTGCTTGATCTGCCCGCGCTCGGAGGGGTGCACGGCCACCGTGTCGGGGTCGAGCCGGGCCCCGACCAGCGGGGTGATCCGCTTGGACCGCAGGATCTCCTCGAGCACCGGCCGGTCGGTGCTGGTCAGGACCAGCCCGTGGACGGGGTGCTTGGAAAGGGTCAGGCGGCCGTAGCGCGCCATGGTCTCGGCGACGTCGACGAGCAGCGCGTGCGGGACGGGGTACCGGGAGAACTCGACGAGCGCATCGACGACCTGCTCGGCGTCGTGCCCCGCGGCCCGTGCGTTCCACAGCCCGAGCGGGGTGATCCGGTACGTGTGGATGTGCTCGGGGGCCCGCTCGAGCTCGGCGAAGGGGGCGATGGCGCGGCGCGCGGCGCCGGCGAGCTCGTGGTCGACCTCGAGGAGGAGTGTTTTGTCGCTCTGGACGATGAGAGGCCCGTTCACAAACGTCCCTTTCCGGCGTGGGGTGGCTGCCCGGGCGCGGACGGCCAAACCTCCAGTCTGCCGCATCCGCCCGGCGCCGGGACAGCCACAGCCCCGGCCGGCGTGCGAGCCGCCGTGGAGCCCGCGCCCTACCGCACGACGGGGCCGTGGCGCGGAAAACGCTGCTGACGGAGGGCGGGGCGGCTTCTAGGGTCGGGGGATGGATGATCGACTTTCTTTTGTGCCGGACGGGTTCGAGGTGCCGGGCGGGTTCGAGGGGGACGGGTTCCGGCTCGAGCCGCTCGGGGAGGCGCACAATGCGCGGGACCTCGCCGCCTGGAGCGGGAGCATCGCGCACGTGCGGGCCACGCCCGGCTTCCAGGGGCGGGGGTGGCCGCCCGTCGAGGGGATGTCGGCCGAGGCGAACCTGGCCGATCTGGCGCGGCACGCGCGGGACTTCGCGGCCCGTACGGGGTTCACGTACAGCGTCCTGGACGGTGACGAGGTCATCGGCTGCCTCTACATCTACCCGGGGAAGGAGGCGCCGGAGCGGGTGAGCGTCAGCTCCTGGGTCCGGGCGGACCGGGCCCCGCTCGACGAGGTGCTGTACGAGGCGGTCACGCGCTGGCTCGCGCAGGTGTGGCCGTTCGAGGAGGAGCGGATCGACTACGCGGCCCGGTGAACGCGGAAGGGGCCCGGCACGTGGTGTGCCGGGCCCCCTGTCCGCCGGGTGGAACATGCCCTGCCTACGCGCCCAGGTGACCCAGCGGGCCTGCCTCGTACGGGGTCTCCACGGGCAGCAGAGCCCGCGCCGCCGCCTCGTCGCCGGACCGCACCAGGCCGTGGATCTCACGGGCCAGCGGGGTCACGTCGCGGATGGAGACCGTCCATTCGTCGGCGTACGCGCGCGAGGCCGGCCCGGACAGGCCCAGCTGGAGCGAGCGGTGGGGCAGCGGGTTCAGGTGCAGGTCGCGCTCCGGGTCCCACTGGACCCGGGCGGGGGAGTCGCGGAGTGCGGCCTTCCAGGCCGCCCGGTCGGCGTGCGTGCCCGGTGCGTAGTGGGACAGGCAGGCGTGGCGGAGCGCGTCGTCGAAGCCCTCACGGGTGATCTCGACGGCCAGCACCGTCTCCTGGCCGTCTTTCGTCGCCCAGCCGCAGCGGTACATCATCCACAGGAACGACGGCTTGATCCACGTCATCCGCTCCCGCTTCCAGGCGGGCGGGAAGCGGCCGTCGCGGGCCGCGGGCAGCCCCAGCGCGGGTGAGTACGCCTGGTAGACCGTCACCGTGGTCTCCGTGTGGGCCGCCCTGATCCGCCGGTCGAGCTGCTTGGTTCGTGCTTCTTGCATGCAGCAAGGGTGCTCGGCCGGGGCCCCGGGCCGCCAGCCGTTTTACAAGTGCTCCTCCGCCAGCTCCGCGACCCCCGTGATGCGGTGCAGCGCGTACGTCCGGACCTCGTCCGCCGTGTGGTCGTACCCGGTGACGAAGCCGCCCTCGACCCGGACCGGGTCGATGACCCGCTGGCTCGCCGCGCCGTCCGCGTTCACGTACCCGATCCACACCGCCGATCCGGTCAGCGCGGCCGCCTGCACCGTCGCCAGGGTCTCCGCCGCGCTCGTGCGCGGGAGTTCGCCCGGGACGGCCGGTGCCGCGCCCGGCTCCTTGCGCACCGCCGTCGCCGCCAGGTCGCCCGCGCGGATGGCCCGTACGGCCGCCCCCAGCAGCGTCGCGTCCGGTACCGGCGGGCCGTCCGGCACCGGGACCGGCGCCGAACGCGCCGGGGTGCGGCGGGCGTCGGCCCGCGCGACCAGCACGTCGCCGGTACGGGACTCCGCGGCCGGCGCGTAGCCCATGGCCCGCAACCCGTCGAGCAGCGCGCCCGGTTCGGCCTGCGCCGCCAGCACCGTCGGGGCGAGGCGCCGCAGGCCCAGCCCGGCGGACCGCTTGTCGGCCAGGATCTCGTTCAGCATGCCGTCGTCGTCACAGCGCACGTACGAGGACGCCGCGCCGACCCGCAGGTGCCCGTGCCGCCGGGCCACGTCGTCGATCAGGTACGCCAGCGGCTGCGGGACCGGGGTGATGCTGTGCTCGGCGAGGAAGGCGTGCAGGTCGGAGGCGGTCCGCCCGGAGTCCAGGGCCCGGCGTACGGAGCCGGGCGTGAAGCGGTAGACCGTCGCCCCGCCCTTGGACTCCACGTCCGCGAGCACGGCCAGCACATCGCCGAGCGGCCGGCGCAGCGGCCCGGGCGCCACCGCCGTCAGGTCGGCCTGGAGCAGTACGTGGTCCACGGGCTCCGGGAGCAGCGGCGCCAGCAGCGGCGCCGGGTCGCGGTGCTCCAGCAGCGCGCGGCCGTGCGTGGCGAGCGCCCCGCGGCCGGTGACGCCAAGCTCCTCGGCCTCGGTCAGCGTCCACTGGGCGAGGCGGGCGCGCAGCGCGCTCGTCCCCCGGACGGGGCGCTCCCAGGCGAGCCGGGCGAGGAGGGCGTCCGGGGCGGCGGAGCCCCCCTCGGGCAGCGCGGCGAGGAGTGCGAGGACGCGCCGGCGCACCTCGGGGGCGGCGGAGCGGTCGAGTTCGGGACCCAGCACGGACATGGTGCGGCCCTTGGAGTCCTGATCGCCGACCAGGCCGGCGGTGCGGGTGGCCGGAAGCCAGGCCACGGCGAGGACCGACCACCGCTCGGCGGGCGGGAGTTCGAGCCAGTCGTCGAAGGCGGGGGTGGGCGCGTACCGCTCGTCCGCCTCCCCGTCGCTGGCCAGCAGCCCGGCCGCGTAGGCGAGTTCGATCCAGAACGCGGCCGTCGCCTCGGTGGTGTCCAGGGTGGCCGCGGTCCGCTTCAGGTCCCGTACGGACAGCCCGCCGGCCCGCAGCACCGGCGGCCCGGCGTGCTCCCAGGACTTCACCAGCTCCTCGACGGTGGACAGCGCGGCCAGCGCCTGCCCGGCCGCATTGGCGTCCACAAGCTGTGGACGGTGCTCGCGGTCCGCGGGTACCGCCGGGGGCACCGGCTCGGTCACCCGGTGCGCGAGGCCGCCGCGCAGGTGCAGCGCCACCTCGCGGGGCAGTACGACGGTCCGCGCCGACGCGGGCAGCAGCAGCCCGCGGTCGCGCAGCCAGCGCACGGGCGCGGTCGGGTTCGGCGTGACCTCCCCGTACGGGGGCCCCCACACGAGCCGGCCGAGCACCTGGTGGGCCTCCGCAGGGGCCTCGTCCAGCAGCGCCGACATCCGCTCCGGATCGGCGAACAGGCCGGTCAGCGCGGTCACGGCGGACACCGGGTCGTGCGTGCCGGGCAGCCCGGCGGCCGCCACGATCTCCTGGACCCGGGTCGGCGACATCCCGGCGGTGGCCTCGGCGACGGTCGGTCCGAGGCCGGTGGGGGAGGGCCGGCCGGCGGACGGCGCGAGCAGTTCGCGGGCGGTGCGGACCAGCCGGAGCCGCTCGTCGTCGCCCCAGACCAGCGCCTGGTCGCGCAGGGTGGCCAGGGCGCGCGGCAGTTCGGCGCGGGCGCCGTTGTCCTCGCCCGTGGAGCCCTGCTCGCCGGCCAGCAGCGACTCCAGCACCGGGTACGGGCACGGGTCCGGGGCCACCGCGAGGGCCTCCGCGGTCTGCAGCGCGAACCGGTCGAGCCGGTCCAGCGCGCGGACCACCGAGGCCCGGGTGCCGGCCCGGGTGGCCAGCTGGGTCATGTCGCCCGGCACCGGGCCGAGCAGGTCCGGGCGGGCGTGCAGCAGGGCGGCGAGCGATGCGTCGTCGCGGGCGCGCAGCGCCTCGGCGAGGGAGCGCGGGGCGCTGCTCGCTGTGGCGCTTCCCGCAGCGCTGCTTGGCTCAGGCACGGTCGCCTCCATGGTCGCGTCGGCCGGTCCCCATCCGGCCAACGGTATCCGCTGCGCCCTCGGCCGCTCCACGGGCGCACGCGCTACCTTTCGGGTGGGTGGTACGGGAGGAGCCGGGCGTGGGGATCGAGAGCGACCATCTGGTCTACGAATATCTGAGCCGGGTCGGGGACTTGGCGCAGCGGCGGCAGCTGTCCTCCGGGGACCGGATGCGGCTGGTGGCGGGGCTGCGGGACGAGATCGACCGTCGGCGCGCCAAGTACGAGCCGGAGACCCCGGCGGCCGTACGCCGCATCCTGGAGCGGATCGGCACGCCGGAGGAGGTCCTCGACGGCATGGGCGCGTCGCCCGCCCCGCAGACGCGGGCCGCCACCCCCGATCCGGCGCCGGCGGTGCCGACCCAGCGGGGGCCCGGCCGGCTGCTCCGCAAGGCCGTGCCGGAGCCGCGCCCGGCGGACACCGCACCCGCGCCGCCGCACCTGGCGGGGCTCGACGAACTCGGCGCCGACGACGGGGCGGAGCCCGACTGGTGGCGCGTCGCGCCGGGCGCGTACGGCGCCGGACCGCAGGTGGAGGGGTTCGCGGGCGGGATCGAGATCCCGGAGCTGTTCAGGCAGCCTGCGGAGGGGAAGCCGGAGCCCGCGGCGGGCCCGGCCGGGGTGCCGGCCGCCGAGGAGACGACCGGCGTGCGGGGCCTCGTACGGTTCCTGAAGCAGCGCCGCCAGGCCAAGGCGGCCGCGGCCGCGGCGGATCCGGAGAAGGCGCCCGCGGCGGCCGCCGTGCCGCGTCCGAAGCCGCACGCCTTCCTGCTGCTGGCCGCGGTCGTGCTCGTGGCGGGCGCGGTCACCGGGTCCTGGCTGCTGCTGATCGGCGGGTGGCTGCTGGCGTACGCCTCGCGGGTGCTGGGGCCGACGGAGCGCAAGCTGGTCGTCTTCGGGCTGCCGGGGGCCGTGTTCGCGGGCGCGGTGGTGTGGCTGTGGGGCCGGCTCGAGGGGCGCTGGGGTGCGCCGCTCGCGGACGAGGGCCTCGGCGGGGTGTTCCAGGGCATGTGGCCCTGGCTGGCCAGGGCCGCGGCCGTCGCCTCCGCCCTGTACCTGGCCTGGCGCTCCCGCCGGCGCTGAGACGCCGCGCGGGCGGGCTCCACGGGGACGACGAGGACGACGGGGGCCGACGGGGCCACGGGGACGGGCGCTGAGATGTCACCACATTTCACCGTCTGGTAAGGCGGGGCCCAGTCCACGTTCCCGGCCGTCCGCCCCGGCTCGGCACAATGGCCGTATGAGTTCCGAGACCCCCACCGTGACCGCCGCGTCCGCCCAGCTGACCGTCGGCTTCGACCTCGACATGACCCTCATCGATTCGCGCCCCGGAATCAAGGCCGCCTACCAGGCACTTTCCGCCGAGACGGGCACGTTCATCGATGCGGACGAGGCGGTCACACGGCTCGGTCCGCCGCTGGACGAGGAGCTCGCGTACTGGTTCCCGCAGGCGGAGATCCCCGCCATGGCCGACCGCTACCGGGAGATCTATCCCACGTACGCCATCGGGCCGACGCCCGCGATGCCCGGCGCCCGCGAGGCGATCGAGGCCGTCCAGGCGCTCGGCGGCCGCGCGATCGTCGTCACGGCCAAGCACGAGCCCAACGCCCGGCTGCACCTCGCGCACCTCGGCATCGAGCCGGACGCGGTCATCGGCTGGCTGTGGGCCGAGGCCAAGGCAGGCGCGCTGCGCGAGTACGGGGCGCAGGTCTACGTCGGCGACCACGTGGGCGACGTGCGCGGCGCCCGTACGGCCGGCGCGCTGTCGGTGGCGGTGCCGACCGGCCCGTGCCCCGAGCCCGAACTGCGCGAGGCGGGCGCGGACGTGGTGCTGCCGGACCTCACGGCGCTGCCGCAGTGGCTCGCGGAGTACGTCCGCACGCAGCAGGTCTGATCCGGAGGCGGTGGGACCAAGGCCAGACCAAGGCCAGGCCCGGGCTAGGCCTGGGAGGCGCGGGCGGCCCGGCGCTGGGCCGCCGCCGAGCGCAGCACGCCCGCCGCCGAGATGGCGAAGCCGACGCCCATCAGCATGCACACGGCCCACGCGTACGAGGGGAACGGGTCCGTGTGCAGGAACAGCGGGGCCATCGTCACGAGGGTGGCCACGGCGCCGGCGATGAACACGATGCCGCCGGCGCGCACCAGGCCGTCGCCGGGCCGTGCTTCGTCGGGATGAGGAGTAACAGTCACCCCACCAGGGTAGTTCCCTGGCCGAAGCAGCCGACAGCACAGCCGACAGCGAAGAGCCGGCGAAGGACCGGGGAACGTCTTGTCACCTGTCGATCGCCCACTAGCCTGGATACGGCGGGTCACCATGACCCGCTGCGCTGTTGTCCGGAGCCGCTGTGCGGCGTTCCGGACCCCGACGAGCACAAGGACAGAGGACGGACGTGCCTACCGGCAAGGTCAAGTGGTTCAACAGTGAGAAGGGCTTCGGCTTTCTCTCCCGCGACGACGGCGGTGACGTCTTCGTCCACTCGTCGGTGCTCCCGGCCGGGGTCGACGCCCTCAAGCCCGGCCAGCGCGTCGAGTTCGGCGTCGTCGCCGGACAGCGCGGTGACCAGGCGCTTTCCGTGACGGTGCTGGACCCGGCGCCCTCCGTCGCAGCGGCGCAGCGCCGCAAGCCCGACGAGCTGGCCTCGATCGTGCAGGACCTCACGACCCTGCTGGAGAACATCACTCCGATGCTGGAGCGCGGCCGCTACCCCGACAAGGTGCACGGCACGAAGATCGCCGGTCTGCTGCGCGCGGTGGCCGACCAGCTCGACGTCTGAGCCCGTACGCACGACGGTGCCCCGGCCTTCGCAAGAGGGTCGGGGCACCGTCGTACCTGCCTGGAAGGGCCTTACGGGAAGGCCAGCGCACCCGGTGCGATGGCCGGTACCAGACCCTCGGCCGCGGCCCGCGTCAACAGCCCGCGCACCGCCGCGTACCCGGCATCGCCGAGGTCGGCGGTGAACTCGTTGACGTACAGCCCGATGTGCTGGTCGGCGACGGCCGGGTCCAGCTCCTGCGCGTGGGCGCGGACGTACGGGCGCGAGGCCTCCGGGTCGTCCCAGGCCATCCGCACCGACGTACGGGCCGACTCGGCCAGCGCGTGCAGGGTCTCGGCGCCCAGGGAGCGCTTGGCGATGATCGCGCCGAGCGGGATCGGCAGCCCGGTCGTGGACTCCCAGTGCTCGCCCATGTCGGCCAGGCAGTGCAGCCCGTAGTCCTGATAGGTGAACCGGGCCTCGTGGATGACCAGTCCGGCGTCCACCCGGCCGTCGCGGACGGCGGGCATGATCTCGTGGAACGGCAGGACGACGACCTTGCCGAAGCCGTCCGGGAGCACGTCGGCCGCCCACAGCCGGAACAGCAGGTAGGCGGTGGAGCGTTCGCTCGGCACGGCGACGGTCTTCCCGGCCAGGTCCACGCCCGACCCGCCCGTGAGGCTGTGATCCTTCACGAGCACGAGCGGCCCGCAGCCGCGCCCCAGCGCCCCGCCGCACGGCAGCAGCGCGTACTCCTCCAGCACCCAGGGCAGCACGGCGTAGGACACCTTCAGCACGTCCAGCTCGCCGCGCTCGGCCATGCCGTTGGTGATGTCGATGTCGGCGAAGGTGACGTCGAGGCCGGGCGCGCCCGGGACGCGCCCGTGGGCCCAGGCGTCGAAGACGAAGGTGTCGTTCGGACAGGGCGAGTAGGCGATCTTGACCGCCTGATGCGGCTCACGACTCATGTCGGTGCTCTCCCCAATGGACGAGTACGGGCCCCAGGGCGCGGAATCCGGCGGTGAGCGCGGCCAGCGCGTCCCCGATCCGCCAGGCGTCGCGGTCGCGGGGGCCGACGGCGTTGGACACGGCGCGGATCTCCAGCACGGGCAGCCCGTGCGCGGCGGCCGCCTCCGCGACCCCGAAGCCCTCCATGGCCTCGGCCCCGGCGAGCGGGTGCCGGGCGGCGAGCAGGGCCGCGCGGTCGGCGGTGCCGGTGACGGTGGAGACGGTCAGCACGGGCGCGAGCAGCGCCCCGGTGGCCTCGGCGGCGCGAGCGGCGAGCTCGGCGGGCGGCAGGTGCACGCTGTGCCCGAAGCCGAGCTGCTGTACGTCGAGGAAGCCGTCGGGGGTCTCGGCCCCGAGGTCGGCGGCGACGACGGCGTCGGCGACCACGAGGGAGCCGACGGGGGCGGCGGGCCGGAACCCGCCGCCGATGCCGGCGGAGATGACGAGGGTGTAGTCGGCCAGCGCGAGCGCGGTGGCCGTGGCGGCCGCGGCGGCCGCCGGCCCCACTCCGCCGACGAGCACGTCGGCGGCGAGGCCGGGCAGATCCCGCCGGGAGAGCAGGTATCCGCCGGGAAGGGTGCGCGGCTCCGGTGTCACCGGGTCCGCATGAGGGGCGGGCCCGGTCAGGCCACTGACGACGGAGTCTGCCTCCGCCGCCACCGCGGTCACGATGAGCGCGCGCACCGTCGGTACGGGGCTACTTGAGCTTGAGGTTGAAGGCCCAGACGGCGAGCGGCTTGCCGTCCTCGCCGACCTGGACGATGTTCAGCTTCTTCGAGGCCGGTGCCTGGCCCTGGCCGCCGGTCGCGAAGACGTCGGCGCCCGGGAAGCTGCGGTACGTGTTGGAGGAGGGCTCGGTGATGGGCTGCCCGTCCAGGACGGCTTGCCACTGCTTGCCGTCCTCGACGACGTCGGGCTCGACACCCATGCGAAGGGTGTCGCCGCGGCCGTACTCGACGGTCTTGGCGCCCTTCATGTCGGTGAGGCACTCCTGGACCTTGTCCATGGAGAGCTCCTTGTCGTCGGAGCAGGCGGCCTCGGTGGACACCGACGACGTGCCGACCGTCACGGTCGCCAGCGGCGTCGGCTTGTCGCAGGCGGACAGGAGGAGGAGGCCGGCGGACACGGCTCCGAGGGCCGCGACGCTGCGGCGGCCCCTACCCGAGAAAAGCGGTGCGGTCATGAGCCGAAGGCTATCGGGCCACCCGGCTCCGCCGCCGCACGGGGGTGTCCATGGCCTGCCGCGCGGCGCGCGGCCCTCCCGCCGGGGCCGGTCGAGGCCTTACGCCACTCGGGGGCGGGGGGAGCCCGGGTGGTGGCGGGGGGAGGCGATGAGGCCGCGGAAGGCCATGGTGGTGCCCGCCGCGACGATGGCCGAGGCCACGGCCATCCCGAGTACCCCGTTCAGCGGCAGCGCGATGCCGATCGCGCCGCCCAGCACCCACGCCACCTGGAGCAGCGTCTCCGAACGGGCGAACGCGGACGTCCGTACCGCCTCCGGCACGTCCCGCTGGATCATCGCGTCCAGCGACAGCTTCGCCAGGGCCTGGCAGAACCCGGCCGTGGCCCCCAGTACCGCCATGAACAGCCCGCTGAAGAACACCGCCGCCAGGACCGCGATCCCCAGGGTCACCGACAGCACCGCCGCGATGATCGTCTCCGGCGCCCGGGCCCGCAGCCAGGCGCCCACGGCCGTCCCGGCCGCGTTCCCGACGCCCGCCGAGACGCCCACGATGCCCAGCGACACCGCCGCGCTCTGCCCGGCGAGGGGGTGCTCCCGCAGCAGGAACGCCAGGAAGAAGATCAGGAACCCGGACAGCGCGCGCATCGCCGCGTTCGCCAGCAGCCCGCACAGCACCGACGGGCTGACCGTGCGCAGCCCCGGTTTGCGCGAGTGCGGCTCGTGCGTGGACAGCCGGGCCCGCCGCTCGCCCTTCGCCTCGTCCACCTTGTGGGGCAGCGTGAACGCCGCGAACGTGCCCCCGATGAAGATGGCGCAGGCCCCGTACAGCGGCCACGGCGGCCCGATGGCGTGCAGCCCCGCCGCGACCGGCGCCGCCGCCGCCGTGGCGAGCAGGCCCGCCAGGGTGACCCGGGAGTTCGCCTTGACGAGTGAGAACTTCGGCGGGAGCAGCCGCGGCACCACCGCACTGCGGACCACCCCGTACGCCTTGGACGCGACGAGCACGCCCAGCGCCGCCGGGTAGAGCTCCAGCCCGCCCGTGGCCACCGCGCCGGACATCATCACCGCGAGCAGCGCCCGCGCGAGCATCGCGACGGCCATCGCGGCCCGCCGCCCGTGCGGCAGCCGGTCCAGCGCCGGGCCGATCACCGGGGCCAGCAGGGTGAACGGGGCCATCGTGATCGCCAGGTACAGGGCGACACGGCCGCGTGCCTCGTCCGTGGGCACCGAGAAGAACACCGTCGAGGCGAGCGCCACGGTGATCATCACATCGCCGGCGCCGTTGATGGCGTGCAGCTCGATCAGCTTGCCGAGGCCCGATTCACCGGCCCCGTGCGCGTGCGTGGCCCGCCGGATCCCGCGGGCCGTACCCGTGAAGGGGCGCTGCAGGGCACGCCCGACGGCCCGGCCGGCCCGCCTGGCCGGTCCCGAGCCGTCACGGGACGACCGTACGGGTGCCACACTCGACATAGTGCCCCACGGACCCCGCCGGGTCCCGTCCCGGCGCGTTACGGGCGCCCGTCGGGTCGCCGTCGGGCCACTGTCCGGCCGTCGTCGGGCTGCTGTCCGGCCGTCGTCCGGAGGGTGTGGGAGCGGTGTCGGCACGCGGGCTTGTCCGCGAATCGGACCTTGCATGTGGGCCCAAGGCTTCGGAGGAGGTAGCGTGCGTAGCGCGCCACCGGCGGTTGCTCTTGGCCGCGCGCCTCTTCGCGATCCCGCAGAATGGATAGCAGGTAGGTGCGCCCGAGGCCGATCGGGTGCGGACGTCGACGCGGCCCTCTGGTCCGCTCCGCCCGCGCCACGTACGGACAGGACCGACGGGTCGTTGTGGACGACAGTACGGACGGCGCACTCGTGAGACGGCGTAGGAGAGAACGAGACCTGTGAGTGCTGCGACGACGCGAAGCCGTACCCCCGACCGCCTGTGCGCCGAGGCGGTAGACCTCGCCCGCGCGGCGGCCGAGGAAGCCGCCGCTCCCGGAGTGGTGGGCGAGCACGTCTCCGTCGTCGCGGAGGGCGACCGGGTCGTCACGCACTTCTTCGAGTGCAAGGACCCCGGCTACCGGGGCTGGCGCTGGGCCGTCACCGTGACGCGCGCCTCCCGCGCCAAGAACGTCACCCTCGACGAAACGGTGCTGCTTCCCGGCGACGACGCCCTCCTGGCCCCCGAGTGGGTGCCGTGGAGCGAGCGGCTGCGCCCGGGCGACATGGGCCCCGGCGACCTGCTGCCCACCGACGCCGAGGACCTGCGGCTGGAGCCGGGCTGGTCCGGCGAGGACGTACCGCCGCCGAACTCGGTCGTCTCCACCGAGATGGCGGAACTGGTCGAGGCCGAGGACGCCGACGTCACCGACCGCACCGTGGTACCCGTACGGGGTTCCATCGCCTCCGTCGCCGAGGAACTCGGCATGCGGCGCGCCCGCGTCCTGTCCCGCTACGGGCTGCACAGCGCCGCGGACCGCTGGGACGAGGGCTACGGGGCCAAGACCCCGATGGCCCAGGCGGCGCCCGCCTCCTGCGTGTCCTGCGGGTTCCTCGTGGCCATCGGCGGCTCGCTCGGCCAGGCCTTCGGCGTCTGCGCGAACGAGTTCGGCCCGGCCGACGGACACCTCGTCTCCCTCTCGTACGGCTGCGGCGGCCACTCCGAGGCCGCGGTCATGCCGAAGCCGCTGCGCCCGGCGCCGCCGGTGCTCGACTCGATGGCCTCGGACGAGTTCCCGCTGCGCCCGGCCCCCGACACGGGCTCGGTCCCCCCGGCGGACCTCCCGGCCGCGGACCTCGGCCACTCGTAGCCCTACCCGCGAGGAGTACGAGCCGCACGGCGGGGCGACGGCCCCGCCCCGGCGGCGTACCCTCGGCGCATGGGGGAACACGGCATGGTGGGGCTGGACGGCCGGGTGACCGGCACGGTGGGCCCGGGCCTGGTGGGCGAGGTCATCGTCCGCATCCGGGGCGGCGCGGAGCACTTCCTCGCGCACCCGGCGCCCGGGACGGGCCGGCTGCCGGTCGGCACGGTCGTGACCGTCGTCGAGTACCTGCCGCCGCGCACGGTGTACGTGATGGCGGCGTACGACAACTGAGCCCCCGCGCCACCTGCGCGGATGTGGTTCGTATCAAGATGGCGACAAGAAACCGCCTGCGTCTTCTTAACGGCCCGGCACAGGAGCACACTCGCCCTCGTCAGTGTCGAACGGCACTGCGATAAGGGGGCGTTGCCGATGGCTATCGGCGTCGTGGCGGGAATCGTTCTCGCCGCAATCCTGGCCTTGATCGGCCTGTTCAAGCTCATGTGGCGGGTGGCCGAACCGAACGAGGCACTCGTCATCTCCGGCTCCACGCACCGCACCGAGGGCATCGGCGAGGGCATGGGGTTCCGGATCGTCACCGGGCGCGGAACCCTCGTGGTCCCCGGTGTGCAGGCGGTGCGCAAGCTGTCGCTGGACCTCAACGAGACCCAGCTGAACGTGGACTGCGTGACCCACCAGGGCATCCCGCTGCGGGTGAAGGGCGTCGTGATCTTCAAGATCGGCGACGACCTCGTGTCCATCGCGAACGCGGCGCGCCGCTTCCTGGACCAGCAGAAGATGATGCCCGAGCGGGTCCACATCGTCTTCGCCGGCCATCTGCGCTCCATCGTGGGCGGGTTGACGGTCGAGGACATGATCCGCGACCGGGAGAAGCTCACCGGGCAGACCCGGGCAGCCTGCGGTACGGAGATGGAGAAGCTCGGCCTGATCGTCGACTCGCTGCAGATCCACGAGATCGAGGACCCGACCGGCTACATCAAGAACCTGGCGATGCCACACGCGGCCGCCGTCCAGCGGGACGCGCGCATCGCGCAGGCCGAGGCGAACCGTTTGGCCACCGAGGCCGAGCAGACCGCGTTCGCGCGGATGGCGGAGGCCACCCGCGACAGCGAGATCCTCCAGGCCGGCTACCAGGCCGAGCGCGACAAGGCCGCCGCGACCGCCCGCCAGGCGGGCCCGCTCTCGGAGGCGGCGGCCCGCCAGGAGGTCGTCGTCCAGGAGACCCGGGTCGCCGAGCTCGAGGCGCACCGGCGCGAGCAGCAGCTCCAGGCCGACGTGCGCAAGCCCGCGGACGCGGCGGCGTACGAGACCCGCACCCGGGCCGAGGCCGAGCGCGACGCCCGCATCTCGGCGGCGCAGGCCAAGGCCAAGGAGACGGAGCTGGCGGCCGCAGCCGAGGCCACCCGCGTGACCACGGCGGCGACCGCGGACGCGGCGGCCACCGAGGCGCGGGGTCTCGCGGCGGCGAAGGCCACCCGGGCGACCGGCGAGGCCGAGGCCGCGGCCACCCAGGCGAAGGGCCTCGCGGTGGCGGCGTCGGCGAAGGCGAAGGGCCTCGCCGAGGCCGACGCGATCAAGGCGCGGGCCGCCGCACTGGCCGAGAACCAGGAGGCGGTGGTCGCGCAGCAGCTCGCCGAGAACTGGCCGGCGATCGTGGAGGCGGGCGCCGGGGCCTTCGGGAACGTGGAGCACATGGTGCTGCTCAACGGCGCCGAGGGCATGTCGGAGATGTTCGCGAAGGCGCTGACCATGGGCGGCACCGGGCTGGGCCTGGCCCGCCAGGTGCTCGCGTCGATGTCCCAGCCGGCCGCCCCGGGGACCACACCGGGGACCGCACCGGGCACCACCCCGGTGAACGGCAGCACGCCGTCCACGTCCCACCAGATCCCGATCGGGGACGCGTAAACGCCTGGCGCGAGCCTGACCCACCCGGGTTACGCTCGCGCCATGAGGCTGTTCGCCGCGGTGATGCCGCCCCAGGAGGCCGTCGACGAGCTCCGTGAGGCCGTCGAGGCCGCCCGGAACGCCCCGCCCGTCGGGGACGCACCGGCCCTCGGGCAGGACCGGGCCGGCGGGCACGACCGGCTGCGCTGGACCGGGGAAGCGGGCTGGCACTTCACGCTCGCGTTCATGGGCGAGGTGCGCGACCCCGTCCTGCCGGACCTGTACGCCCGCCTGGCGCGCGCCGCGCACCGCACCGACCCCTTCCCCCTCCGCCTCCACGGCTCCGGGCACTTCGGCGAGCGTGCCCTGTGGGTCGGCGCCGCCGGCGGGCTCGACCAGATGCGGATGCTCGCCGAGCGCGCGGACGCCGCCGCCCGCCGGGCCGGGATCCCGATGGACCAGCACCGCCGGTACACCGCCCACCTCACCCTGGCCCGCAGCCACGGCGGCACCGACCTGCACCCGTACCTGGAGGCCCTCGCGGGCTTCGAGGGCACGCCCTGGCAGGTCGGGGAGCTCAGCCTGGTCCGCAGCAACCTGCCGACCAGCGGAGTCCCCGGCGAGCAGCCCCGCTACGAGGTCCTCGAGGCCTGGCCCCTGGGCGCTTGACCCTCGGTACGGGAACGCCGGAGGACCGCGTTACGCTCGACGGGTGGATCCCAAGACCCGAAACCGCGTAATGGCCGGTGTACTCGTGCTGATGTTCGTCGTCGTGGCAGTGGCAGCCGCCGTAGGCCGGTAGCTCCTTTCCGCGCGGGCCCTTGCCTGGAGTGGGCTCGAAGCAGTTGGCTTGGGAGCCATGAAGTACACACAGCTGGGACGCACCGGACTCAAGGTCAGCCGACTTGTACTCGGCACGATGAACTTCGGTCCGCAGACGGACGAACCCACCAGCCACTCGATCCTGGACACCGCGCTCGCCTCGGGTCTGAACTTCGTGGACACGGCCAACGTCTACGGGTGGGGTGAGAACAAGGGCCGCACCGAGGAGATCATCGGCACCTGGTTCGCCCAGGGCGGCGGCCGGCGGGACAGGACCGTGCTGGCCACCAAGGTGTACGGGAACATGGCCGGCGACGGCGACCCGTGGCCCAACCACGACAAGCTCTCGGCGCTGAACATCCGCCGGGCCGTCGAGGCCAGCCTCAAGCGGCTGCAGACGGACTACATCGACGTCTACCAGTTCCACCACGTCGACCGCCGGACCCCCTTCGAGGAGATCTGGCAGGCCGTCGACGTGCTGATCCAGCAGGGCAAGGTGCTGTACGCCGGGTCGTCGAACTTCCCCGGGTACAAGATCGCCCAGGCCAACGAGACGGCCGCCCGGCGCGGCTCGGTCGGGCTGGTCAGCGAGCAGTGCCTGTACAACCTCGCCGAGCGGCGCGCCGAGATGGAGGTCATCCCGGCCGCGCAGGAGTACGGGCTCGGGGTGATCCCGTGGTCCCCGCTGCACGGCGGGCTGCTCGGCGGCGTCATCAAGAAGGAGGTCGAGGGCGGCCGCCGCGCCTCCGGGCGCTCCGCGGACGCCCTGGCCAACACCTCGGTGCGGGCGCAGGTGCAGGCGTACGAGGACCTGCTCGACAAGCACGGCCTGGAGCCCGGCGAGGCGGCCCTGGCGTGGCTGCTGACCCGGCCCGGGGTGACGGGCCCGATCGTGGGTCCGCGCACGGCGGAGCAGCTGGAGAGCGCGCTGCGCGCGCTGGAGCTGGAGCTGCCGGACGAGGTGCTCACCGGCCTGGACGAGATCTTCCCCGGCCCGGGCCCCTCGCCCGAGGCCTTCGCCTGGTGATCGGTTAGCAGCACGGGTGTGCGGCCGCCGCGTCCGGGTGATGCGGCGGCCGCGCCGTTCGCGGGGCAAGTGCCGCCGGGGAAGTGGGTGTTACCGGTCCGCGGCGGGACGGTAGGGGCCGCCGACGCCCCAGGCCTGGTGCAGGACCGCCGCGAACTCCCCGGCCAGGCGGTGCTCGCCGGAGGCGTTGGGGTGGGTGCCGTCGTAGGTGTCGTGGTGGATGTCGTACGAGGCCGGGCGCGCGGCCAGCAGGATCGGCGAGGCCTCGGTCGACAGGTCCGCGACGGCCTTCGCGAGGAGCTCGTTGAACCGGGCGACCTCGGCCGCGAAGGGCGCGTCGGACTCGGCCCGGACGTTCGGGATGACCGGCAGCAGGATCATCCGGATGCCGGGCCGGACGGCGCGGGCCTCCGCGATGAAGCGGCGGGCATTGGCCGCGGTCTCCTCGGCGCCGGTGTAGAAGCCGAGGTCGATCAGGCCGAGGGAGACGAGGAGTACGTCGGCCCGGCCGGAGCGCACGGCGGAGCCGATGAGCGGGGCCATGTGCTGCCAGCCCTCGCCCCAGCCGGCGAGGTGGCGGCGGGCGTGCTCCGGGAAGCCGGGGTCGGCGTACGCGTGGCTGGTCGGCTCGTTCGCGGAGGTGTCGAACAGCTCGCAGCGCGGGCCGACGATCTCGTACGGGCCGCCGAGGGCGGCATCGAGGTGCTGCCACATCCGGTAGCGCCAGGTGTAGTCGCCGGCGCGTCCGATGGTCATGGAGTCGCCGACGAACATGAAACGCATCCGGTCATCATCGCGGATCACGCGCCGGGAGCCCCTGTGATGCCGGACACGCGGGGCCGCCTGGCAGGCTTGGGGTATGCGCCTGCTGCCGTTGACCGCCGTCATTGCCCTTGTCGTGCTGCCTGGTTCGGCGGCTGCGGCCGCCCAGACCTCTGCCTCCGTGTCCTCGGGGTTCACGATCGCCGATCCGCGGATCAAGGAGTCGAGCGGGCTGGCGGCGAGCCGGATCCACCCCGGCGTGTACTGGACGCACAACGACAGCGACGACGGCCCGTACGTGTACGCGGTGGACTCGGCGACCGGCAGGACCGTGGCCCGGGTGACGCTGGCCGGGGTCGGGACCCCGCGCGACGTCGAGGCGATCTCGCTGGGCCCGGACGGGCAGCTGTACGTCGGCGACATCGGCGACAACCTGAACGGGAGCTGGGACCACGTCTGGATCTACCGCTTCCCGGAGCCGGAAAAGCTGGCCGATGTCACGGTCAAGGCCGAGCAGTTCACCGTGCGCTACGCGGACGGGGCGCGCAACGCGGAGGCGCTGATGGTGCATCCGGTGACGGGCCGGGTGTACATCGCGAGCAAGAGCGAGGACAAGGGCGGGCTGTACGAGGGCCCGGAGAAGCTGTCCGCGTCGGGGCCGAACGTGTTCCGGCGGGTGGCGGACCTGCCGTGGGTCACGGACGGGGCGTTCTCGCCGGACGGCGGCCGCCTCACGCTGCGCGGCTACTTCTTCGCGCGGACGTACCCGTGGAAGGACGGGCGGCCGGAGGGAGAGGGCGAGCGGGTGGACGCGCCGTGGCAGGGGCAGGCGGAGTCGGTGACGTACTCGGCGGACGGCTCGACGCTGATGTTCGGCTCGGAGGGGGAGTCGAGCCGGGTGGTGGCCGTTCCGGTGAAACCGGCGTCCGGCGGCTCGCCTACCGCGGGGGCGAAGCCGGGCGCGACTCCGGCCGCCGGGGCCCCCGGCCCTGCGGGTGAGCAGGGCGGGGGCAGCTTCACGAAGGGCGCGGCCGTGCTGGCCGTGGGCACGGTGCTGGTGCTCGGCGCCAAGCGCCTCTTCCGCCGCAAGCCGCGCAGCTCCTGACCGGCGGTCCGCCGCCGGATGTGCCGCTTACGCCGCCGTGACCAGTTCGCGGGGGCGGGCGGACGGGACGAACGTGACTCCGCGGCGGGTCACGCTCAGGCGGAGGTTGCCGACCCGGGAGAGGATCACCGCGATCGTCGCGGCCGCGGCCAGGGAGACGAGGCCGCCCGAGGCCATGCCGATCCGGGCCCCGTACGTGTCCGTCACCCAGCCGACGATCGGTGCACCGATCGGGGTGCCGCCCGTGAAGACCATCATGAACAGGGCCATCACCCGTCCCCGCATCTCGGGGTCGGTGGCCATCTGGACGCTCGCGTTGGCGGTGACGTTGACCGTCAGCCCGAACATCCCGATCGGCACGAGCAGCGCCGCGAACAGCCAGAACCCGGGCGCGAAGGCCGTCACGACCTCCAGTACGGAGAACAGCAGGGCCGCCGCGACCAGCAGCCGCAGCCGTGAGTTGCCCCGCCGCGCCGCCAGCAGCGCACCCGCCAGGGAGCCCGCCGCGATCAGCGTGTTGAAGAGCCCGTACGTGCCCGCGTCCCCGTGGAACACGTCGCTGACGAACGCCGACAGCCAGATCGGGAAGTTGAACCCGAAGGTGCCGATGAAGCCGACCAGCACGATGGGCCAGATCAGCTCCGGGCGACCGGCGACGTAGCGCAGGCCCTCCCGCAGCTGCCCCTTGGCGCGCGGCTGCGGCTCGATCGGGCGCAGTTCGCGCGTCCGCATCAGCAGCAGGCCGGCGACGGGCGCGGCGAAGGACAGTCCGTTCAGCAGGAAGGCCCAGCCGGAGCCGACGGCGGTGATCAGCACACCGGCGATCGCCGGGCCGACCAGCCGTGCGGACTGGAAGTTGGCGGAGTTCAGGCTGACGGCGTTGGCGAGCTGCTCCGGGCCGACCATCTCGGAGACGAACGTCTGCCGTGCGGGGTTGTCCACGACGGTGACGAGGCCGAGCAGGAAGGCCGCGAGGTACACGTGCCAGACCTGGACGTGTCCGGCCAGGGTGAGCACGGCGAGGGCGATACCGGTCAGGCCCATCAGGGACTGGGTGGCGATCAGCAGCGGCCGCTTGGGCAGCCGGTCCGCGAGTACGCCTCCGTAGAGGCCGAAGACCATCATCGGCAGGAACTGCAGCGCGATGGTGATGCCGACGGCGGAGGCCGAGCCGGTCAGGGACAGGACCAGCCAGTCCTGGGCGATGCGCTGCATCCAGGTGCCGGTGTTGGAAACGGCCTGTCCCGTGGCGAAGAGCCGGTAGTTCCGGATCTTCAGCGAGCTGAACATCGAGTGGTTCTCGCCCGCGGCGCGCGTCGTGCGCGCGGTGCTAGTGGTGGATGTATGGCCGGGTGCGGAGTCTGCTCCGGTTCCCGTACTCAAAAGCGTTCGCCTCCTGGCGTCGTCTCCTACAAGTGCGCGAGCTTCTCCAGGACGGGCGCGGCCTCGCGCAGTTTGGCCCATTCGTCCTCGGTGAGCTCGGCCGCGAGCCCGGCCAGGAAGGCGTTCCGCTTGCGACGGCTCTCCTCGAGCATCGCTTCGGCCTCCTCGGTCTGGGTGACCACCTTCTGGCGGCGGTCGTCCGGGTGCGGCTGCAGCCTGACCAGCCCCTTGGCCTCCAGCAGCGCGACGATGCGTGTCATCGACGGCGGCTGGACGTGTTCGCGCCGGGCCAGCTCACCGGGGGTGGCCTGGCCGCACCGGGCGAGCGTGCCGAGGACCGACATCTCGGTCGGGCTCAGCGATTCGTCGACGCGCTGGTGCTTGAGGCGCCGGCCCAGCCGCATGACGGCGGAGCGGAGGTCGTTCACGGCGGCAGCGTCGTCGCCATGGGTAAGGTCGAGCATCTCTTTAGACTACCTCATTACTCTCTCTAAAGAATGCCACTGGAGCGAATCACTCGTACGGGTGAGTCGGCGGCGGAAAGTGACACGCGTCCACGGCTTGTGCCACGACTCTTTCGCCATGGGGACACACGTGCTGAGCATGCGCATAGACGGGGAGCTGCTCGACCGCCTCCGGACTCATGCGGCCAAACGCGGAATGAGCGTCCAGGACTATGTCGTCCGGACGCTCATTCGGGATGACTTCGACGAGCGCTTCAAGGCGGCGGTCGACGAGACGGAGAAGTTCTACGGGCTTACGTGAGGCCGAGGGCAGGCATCGCGTAGTAGAAGACGAACACCGCCGACACGGCGTACATGGCCGCCGGGACCTCACGGCCCCGGCCGGTTGCCAGCCGCAGCACGCAGAAGCTGATGAAGCCGAAGCCGATGCCGTTGGTGATCGAATACGTGAACGGCATCATGACCATGGCCAGGAAGGCCGGGACGGCGATGGTGAAGTCGCCCCAGTCGATGTCCTTGACCGAGCCCGCCAGGATCAGGAAGCCGACCGCCACGAGCGCGGGGGTGGCCGCCTGGGACGGGACCATGGTGGCGAGCGGGGTGAGGAACAGCGCCACGGCGAAGAGGCCGCCGGTCACGACGTTCGCCAGACCGGTGCGGGCGCCCTCGCCGACGCCCGCCGTGGACTCCACGAAGCAGGTGGTCGCCGAGGACGAGGTGGCGCCGCCGGACGCGACGGCCAGGCCGTCGATGAGCAGCACCTTGTTGATGCCGGGGAACTCGCCGGTCTCCTTGTCGATCAGCTTGGCCTCGTCGCCGACGCCGAGGATCGTCCCCATCGCGTCGAAGAAGCAGGACAGCAGCACGGTGAAGACGAAGAGGATGCCGGTCAGCAGGCCGACCTTGCCGAAGCCGCCGAACAGGCTGACCTGGCCGACGAGCCCGAAGTCGGGCGCGGCCACCGGGTTGCCCGGCCACTCGGGGACCGTCAGGCCCCAGCCCGAGTCGGGCAGCCCGACGATCAGCTGGACGACGACGGCGATCACGGTCATGGTCACGATGGAGATCAGGATCGCGCCGGGCGTCTTGCGGATCAGCAGGGCGAGGGTCAGCAGGACGCCGACGACGAAGATCAGCACCGGCCAGCCGTGCAGGTGGCCGGCCGTGCCGAGCTGGAGCGGCACGGTGGTGTGCGCGGCGTCCGGGATGCGGGTGACGAAGCCCGAGTCGACCAGGCCGATCAGCATGATGAACAGGCCGATGCCGATGGCGATGCCCTTGCGCAGGCCGAGCGGGACGGCGTTCATGACCCGCTCGCGCAGCCCGGTCGCGACCAGCAGCATCACGACGAAGCCGGCCAGGACGACCATGCCCATGGCGTCGGGCCAGCTCATGCGCGGGGCGAGCTGGAGCGCGACGACGGTGTTCACGCCGAGGCCGGCGGCGAGCGCGATCGGCACGTTGCCGATGACGCCCATGAGGAGCGTGGTGAAGGCCGCCGTCAGGACGGTGGCGGTCACGAGCTGGCCGCCGTCGAGCTGGTGCCCGTACATGTCCTTCGCGCTGCCCAGGATGATCGGGTTCAGCACGATGATGTAGGCCATCGCGAAGAAGGTGGCGAAACCGCCGCGGACCTCGCGGGCGATCGTCGAGCCGCGCTCGGAGATCTTGAAGTGGCGGTCCAGGCCGGACGTGCCCCGGGGGGCGGGTTCCGGGAGGGTGGGCGCGGGGGCGGGGGCCGACGTGCTCATGCGGTCCTCTGGGTCCTCATTGCGGGGGCATTGGGGGATTCATACGAAGGAAATGGGCCATGCCCACACCGTTTCAGTATGAACACATGAACGAAACCCCGTCCATCTCCGCGCGTAGACCTGGTTTTCGCGCACCTAGACTTGAGGGCATGGCGAAATGGACTGCGAAGCACGAGGCGCCCGAGCCCCTTGAGGGCCCGGTCGTCGCGACCGTCACCGGCGGCACGATCATCTGGTTCGCCCTGTTCCTGGTCCAGCTCCCCTTCTACGGCTGGTTCGCCGACCGGGACCTGCTGTGGTGGGTCTGGTGCTGCGCGGCCGGCGGAGTGCTCGGCCTGATCGGCCTCTGGTACGTACGGGGCCGGGACGCGGCCCTCAAGCGCCACGCCGCTGCGCAGGCCGCGGGGGGCGGGGAGAGCAGCGCCGGCTGAGAAGAGCGGCGCCGGCTGAGGAGAGCAGCGCCGGCTGAGAAGAGCAGCGCTGACCGAGGGGGTCAGGGCCGGCCGAGGGGATCAGGGCCCAGGGGGACCAAGGGACGATTCGGGTCATCCCGAAGTCGGATCTTCGGACTTTTCGGCGGGTGAAGCGGTAGAACCCCCTTTACCGTCGAAAGCATGATGCAGCGGGCAGACATCGAACCCAACGGTTCCGAGCCGGTGGGCAGCAGGGGGCCCGGCGGTGCGGCCATCGACGCCGGAGCCGAGCTCGACCCGGTGCACCCGGTCCGGCCGCCTGCGCCCCGGTTCAAGCCCGCCGGCCTGACCACCGCCGAAGTCGCCGAACGCGTCGCGCGCGGAGCCGTCAACGACGTCCCCGTCCGCAGCAGCCGCTCCACCGCCGACATCGTCCGCGCCAACGTCTTCACCCGGTTCAACGCCATCATCGGCGTGCTCTGGGTGGTCATGCTCATCGTCGCGCCGCTCCAGGACAGCCTCTTCGGCTACGTGATCATCGCGAACACCGGCATCGGCATCATCCAGGAGATGCGGGCCAAGAAGACCCTGGACAGCCTCGCCGTCATCGGAGAGGCGAAACCCAGCGTCCGCCGCGACGGCCGGACCGCCGAGATCTCCACCTCCGAGATCGTCCTCGACGACGTCATCGAGCTCGGACCGGGGGACAAGGTCGTCGTCGACGGCGCCGTCGGCGAGGCCGACGGCCTGGAGATCGACGAGTCCCTGCTCACCGGCGAGGCCGACCCCGTCCTGAAGAAGCCCGGCGACCCGGTCATGTCCGGGTCGTTCGTCGTCGCCGGCGGCGGTGCGTTCACCGCCACCAAGGTCGGCCGCGAGGCCTACGCCGCCCAGTTGGCCGAAGAGGCCACCCGCTTCACGCTCGTCCACTCCGAGCTGCGCTCCGGCATCTCCACCATCCTCAAGTACGTCACCTGGATGATGATCCCGACCTCGATCGGGCTGATCATCAGCCAGCTCGTCGTCAAGGACGACAACCTCAAGGACGCCATCGCCCGCACCGTCGGCGGCATCGTCCCGATGATCCCCGAGGGCCTGGTCCTGCTGACCTCCGTCGCCTTCGCGATCGGTGTCATCCGGCTCGGCCGCAAGCAGTGCCTGGTGCAGGAGCTGCCGGCCATCGAGGGCCTCGCCCGCGTCGACGTGGTCTGCCTCGACAAGACCGGCACCCTCACCGAGGGCGGCATGGACGTCACCGAGCTCCGCCCGCTCGGCGGCGCGGAGGACACGTACGTCAAGAAGGTGCTCGGCGCGCTCGGCGAGTCCGACCCGCGCCCCAACGCCAGCCTCCAGGCGATCATCGACGCCTACCCGGTCAGCGCCGAGTGGCGCTGCACCGAGTCGCTGCCCTTCTCCTCCGCCCGCAAGTACAGCGGCGCCAGCTTCAGCGAGGGAGACGGCGAGAACAACACCTGGCTGCTCGGGGCCCCCGACGTCCTCCTCCCGGCCGGCGACCCGGCCCTCGACGAGATCAACGAGCTCAACGAGCAGGGCCTGCGCGTCCTGCTGCTCGCCAAGGCCGCGGGCGAGCTCGACGACCCGGCCGTCGGGGCCGGGGCCCGGCCGACCGCCCTGATCGTCCTGGAACAGCGGCTGCGTCCGGACGCCGCCGACACGCTGCGCTACTTCGAGGACCAGAAGGTCCACGCGAAGGTCATCTCCGGCGACAACGCGGTCTCCGTCGGCGCGGTGGCCGGCAAGCTCGGCCTCCCGGGCGCCGAGAACACGGTCGACGCGCGCAAGCTGCCGGCCGAGCAGGCCCACATGGCCAGGGTCCTCGACGAGAACGCCGTCTTCGGCCGGGTCACCCCGCAGCAGAAGCGCGACATGGTCGGCGCACTGCAGTCCAACGGCCACACGGTCGCGATGACGGGCGACGGCGTCAACGACGTCCTGGCCCTCAAGGACGCGGACATCGGCGTGAGCATGGGCTCCGGCTCCGAGGCCACCCGCGCGGTCGCGCAGATCGTCCTCCTGAACAACAGCTTCTCCACCCTCCCCTCGGTGGTCGCCGAGGGCCGCCGGGTCATCGGCAACATCACCCGGGTCGCCACGCTCTTCCTCACGAAGACCGTCTACTCGGTCCTCCTCGCGATCCTGGTGGTCTGCTTCCAGGTCGAATACCCCTTCCTGCCGCGCCACCTGACGCTGCTGTCCACCCTCACCATCGGCATCCCGGCGTTCTTCCTGGCGCTGGCCCCGAACAAGGAGCGCGCGAGGCCGCACTTCGTGAAACGGGTGATGCGGTACGCGATCCCGGGCGGAGTGATCGCGGCGGTGGCCACGTTCGTGACGTACCTGGTCGCCCGCCACCACTACACGG
Organism: Streptomyces sp. NPDC031132; assembly: GCF_055570595.1. NCBI lineage: Bacteria > Bacillati > Actinomycetota > Actinomycetes > Kitasatosporales > Streptomycetaceae > Streptomyces > Streptomyces sp. NPDC031132. Next base: position 75,939 of record NZ_JBVIGX010000013.1, on the reverse strand, counting down.
GCCCGGAAGCCCTGAACGCCGAGACGAGCGCGGCGACGCTGACGCTGTTCCTGACCTCGATGTGGGTCCTGGCGATCATCGCCCGCCCGTACACGTGGTGGCGGGTGGCCCTGGTCGGCGCGATGGGCGCGGCGTTCCTGATCGTCCTGGTCGTCCCGTGGCTCCAGGACTTCTTCCAGCTGAAGCTGGTGGGCACGCAGCTCCCCTGGACGGCGGTGGCCATCGCGGCGGCCGCATCGGTCCTGATCGAGTTCACGTTCCGCTGGGTGGACCGGAAGTTCCCCGCCTGACGGCGCGCACCGTTGGCCCGGCCCGCCCGGAAGAGGGCCGGGCGGGCGCACCAGACCCCGCCGGCCCCGCTCTCACGGGCGGACGACGCTACTTCGACGACACCCCCTAGGCCCGACCCCAGGTGCCGGAGGCCCACAGGGCCCGGGTGCCCGACCGGTCGTAGATGACGACGTTTCCGTCGTTCTGCACGGACAGGTACGCGCCCTGGCTGTTGGAGACCCCGGCGTCCCAGGCGGGGTAACCGCCGCCGTCCTTGCCCGTGTAGTAGATGGTCAGGTTGCCGGTCCAGCTGCTCATCGCGCCGTTGGCGCGGTTGAGCCCGTAGGTGTTCGTTGCCCAGAGCGGGGCATTGTCGACCTTGCGGTACAGGACGAGGTTGCCGTCGGACTGCATCAGCAGCCAGGTGGTGAGGGAGGCGCGCCACTGGCCGGGCTTGAGGCCGAAGCCGCCCTCCCAGATGCTCTCGATGCCCTTGGTGGAGCCCTGGAGCGTCCCGGTCTCGGTGTGCCAGAGGTATCCGTAGGAGCCGGGGGCGGTCCGGTTCACCTGGAGGTCCCCGTGGCCGTCGACCACGACGCAGGCCTGGCCGCCGCCCCAGGTGCCGCTGGACCACACGGCGCGTCCGTCCGGGCGGTACACGACGAGGTTGCCGTCCTCCTGGAGGATCGCGTGCGCCCCCGGGTTGCCCCAGGTTCCGCTGGCCCACACCACCGGACCCGGGTGGCCGGCCCACACCAGGTTCAGGACCAGGTTGCCGTCGGGCTGCATCACCAAGACCGCGTTGTTCGACTGCAGGTGCTGGCCGGCGGAGAGCTGGTCGCCGGGCCGGAGGGCGGGCGAGGAGCCGGGGTCCTCCCGGTCACCGGGCGAACAGGGCCTCGGCGCCGTCGGCATGCCGTCGGCGACCGCGGAGGTCGCCGTGGCCGTCGTGGCCCCGGCGGCGAGGACCAGCGCGCCGGCCACTGCGACGACGCACCGTCTGAACGAGCTGTGCTGTCCGCGGATGTTCATGATCCCCCTCCCGCGAGCCGCCCGGTGCGGCCTCGCGCAGGGGGTCATTAAAGCGCAGCGCCGTGGCCGCACATGCCAGTGCGGGCCGGCTTGCCTTCCGGCACATCACGGCCTGTGAACAGCCTTGTCACCAGGGGGGATCGATCCACATGGCACCTGTTCGCCCTCTCTCGGCAGCGGCCGTGGCGCCGGCAGGCCGTCACCGGTGACGGCCTGCCGGACCTGTGTGCCGCGGACGGCGCCGGCAAGGTCAGTATCTTCCCGGGTACGGGTACGGCGGCCCCGTACCCGGCGGCGACGGGCTTCGGCCCCGCCGTCCGCCCTCAGTCGAACCAGCGGTCGCGGGCCAGTTCCGCCGTGCGGGAGGGGTCCTCGAGGAGGGCTGCCACCTCGAAGCGGCGGGGCCACTGGCCCGCCGACCAGGCCAGGCCCGCCGCCACGCCCTCGAGGGTGGAGGCGTGCAGGGTGCCGTCGGGGGTGCGGCGCCAGTCGAGTTCCACTCCGCCCGCGATCAGTTCCTCGTGCTCCAGGTAGGTCTCCGGGGTCGAAGGGCCCAGGAGGATCCGGACCGACTCCGGAACGTCGTGCTCCTCGCCCGGGGTCGTCACCTCCGCCGGGACCGTCTCCGAGAGGCGGCGGACCTGGAGGAGCTCCGCCAGGTCGGCCGCGCGGGCCGGGGCGACCGGCAGGAGGGGCAGGCCCGCCGTGAGGGGCAGCAGGTCCGGGGCGTCCGTGATCAGCGCGTCCGCCGCGTCGACCACGACGACCTCGCCGTCCACCACCGCCCGCAGCTCGTCCGGGAGCGTGACCTGCTCGGGGTCCAGATCGGCCAGGGCCCCGTACAGGGCGTGCAGTTGGCGGTCCGACACCTCGCGGTCCGGGTCGGCGAGCCGGCCCAGGAGCTCGGCGGCGCCGCCGGGTTCGTCCAGCAGCGCCGGCACGGTGGTGCGTACGCCGAGCGCCCGCAGGACCTGCTCGTCCTCGAAGCCCGTGGCGTCCGCCGAGGTGTAGAGGCCCGCCAGCAGCGGGTCGCCGCCCGCCGCGCGCAGGCCCGCCGGGCGGCGGCCGTCGAGCACCGGGTGGTCGCGCAGCCACCAGGCGGTGTACGGGCGCACCGACTGCGTGGTGCCGTCCGGGAGGAGGATCCTGACGGGCTGGGTCAGGGCGTCCCGGAGCGGCGGCCGGGCCAGCATGGCCAGGGCCTGGGGCCAGCAGTCGTCGTCGACCAGGTCGAGGTCCCGGACCGCGACGAGTTCCGTCGCCACGGGCGGCAGCGGCGTGTCGGGGAGCTGGTCGAGGACGTCCTCGCACCACACGTCGACCGCGTCCAGCAGGCCCGCGTCGTCGGGCTCGGCGAAGTCCCCCTCGCGGGGCTCCAGTTCGTCCGGGTCGAGGACCACGTCGGTGGCGCGGACCAGCTGGAACTCGGCCAGCACCCCGCAGGCGGTCAGCGGCTGCGCACCCCACCGGTCGGCCAGTTCGGCGTCCACGTACGGGACTTCGTCCTCGCGGATCACCGAGGCCAGCGGGGAGCCCGGCAGCAGGAGCTCGCCCGCGGGCGTGAGCTCGCCGTCCTCGTCAGGGAGGGCCAGCGCGCCCAGCCACGGCTCGTCGCCCGGCGCCAGGTCGGCTTCCCGGACCAGGCCCAGGACCACCTCGGCCAGCTCCTCGGCGTCGAGGGCGTCCTCGTCCCAGATCTCACCGGCATCCAGGGAAGCGGCCACCGCGGCCCGGACCTGCGGGGTCGTCAGGACCGCGCGCGGCGTGGCCGGGAGCGCGCCGAGGCGCTCCAGCAGCGGGTGCGCCGCGTCCGGGTGGGCCACCTTCAGGCCCATCCGGGCCAGGTCCTTCGGGGTTTCCGCGTCGGGCAGCAGCACGTGGCGCGGGCCGATCGTGGTCCGCCCGTCGGCCAGCGGCACCGGCAGGCCCGAGAGCCGGTCCGGATCCACCCCGGCCAGGGTGTCGTACAGCCGGTGCCACCACTCCGGGCCGCGCTCGATGCCCGCGATCCGCTCGATGGCGTCGCCCAGCGGCAGCCGGCCCACGCCCAGCGTGCGCAGCTCGGGTCGGCGCTCCAGCCCGGCGGGGAGCAGGGTCGGCAGCACCTCGGAGAGGACCCGTACGGTCTCGGCGCCCGCGCCCTCCACCACCTCGGCCTCGAAGGGGCGCAGGGCGGCCCGCTCCTCGGCGTGCTCGGCGTGCTCGGCCGGAGCCGCCGGGGCGAGGAAGGCCGTACGGGGCAGCCGCTGCAGCACGGCCGCGCGCAGCGCCCCGTCCAGCACGCCCTTGCCGAGCGGCCCGGGTACGAGGTCCACCAGCGCGGTGGTCACCGGGTCCCATGCGCCCAGCAGTTCGGCGTACGCGTCGGCCGCGCGCTCCACCAGGAAGTCGGTCAGCGGCCCCGGCGCGGGGTGCCGGCGGGCGGTGTCGAGCGGCAGCGTCGCGATGAGCAGGGCGGGGATGCCCAGCGGCTCGTCGGTCGGGGTCGGTGCGTGCACCACGGGAGCGGTGGCCGGGCGTACGGGGGCGCCGTCGGTGTCGACGGGCACGGCCCAGGACACCGTCCAGGTCGGCCGCAGCCGCTCCTCGACCGGCCGGTCGGCGAGCAGCGCCCGCTCGATGGGGCCGCTGTGGCGGACGGTGCGCCAGCGGCGGGTCTCGCCCCCGGCGCCCGCGGCCGAGTCCTCGACGACCGTGTACGCGCCCTCGTCGCGGCGGCGCAGAGTACGGGTGCCCTCCTCCGGGGTCTCCACGAGGATCTCGGCCAGCCCGGGCAGGGTGAGCAGCAGCGCGTCGTCGATGCCGGACAGCAGACGCTGCACCAGGTCCTGCGCGGCGGCGTCGCGCAGCGGGAGGACGACCACGGTGTCGTAGCCCTCGGGTGCGGTGCCCTCGGCGGGCAGCGGCAGCCGCAGCAGGGGGACGTGCCCGTCGCGGCGGCGCAGCTCGTCGCCGAGGCCGGGGCTGCCGTTGGCGGCGTCGCGGGCCAGTTCGCGGGCCTCGGCCAGGGACCAGCGGACACCGCCGTGGCGGCCCAGTACGGCGGGCTCGTCGGACACCGCGAGGACGGCCGCGAAGCCGACGCCGAAGCGGCCCACGGTGTCTCCCGAACCGGCGGACTCCCGCTTGGCGGAGGCCCGCAGGGTGCTCAGCGACTCCACGCCCGTCGCGTCCAGCGGGGCACCGGTGTTGGCGACGGCCAGCACCGCGTGCCCGCCTTCGCCGGGGTGCAGGGTGAGCCGGAGCCGGCCGGGCACCCGGGCCCGGGCCGCGGCGTCGGCCGCGTTCTGCGCCAGCTCGACGACGAGCCGGTCGCGGTAGCCGCCGAGGGCCAGGTCCTCCTCGGCGTTGGCGTCCTCCCGGAAGCGGGCCGGGCCCGCGCCCCAGGCGTCGAGCACCCCGCGCCGCAGCCGGGCCGTGCCGAAGGGGTCCGCGCCACCCTGGGCCGCCGTCACTCGCACGCTCACGCCGCTGCCTCCAAGCTGTCCTGCACTGCACTGCATTCACCGAATGCCGAATGCCGAGGCCATGAAGGTATCGCGTGCGGCCCCCGGCAGTCGGGGCGGCCGGGCCCGTGCCGGGCCACGGCCACCCCCTGGGCGCGGCCGGTGAGATGCGCGAACACGACGACGTCGGAGCCCCGGTGGCGCTCCGCGGTGAGGCTGCCGCCACAGGCGATCAGGCGCAGTGGGGTCGCGCACCCGGTCCGGAACGACGGAGCCCCCGGCGACACGAGGTCGCCGGGGGCTCCGTACCACTACCGGATGCGGGTGCGGGTGCGGTCAGAGCTTCTCGATCACGTAGTCGATGCACGCGGTCAGCGCCTGCACGTCCGCCGGGTCGATCGCCGGGAACATCGCGATGCGCAGCTGGTTGCGGCCGAGCTTGCGGTACGGCTCGGTGTCCACGATGCCGTTGGCGCGCAGCACCTTGGCGACGGCGGCCGCGTCGATGTCGTCCGAGAAGTCGATCGTGCCGATGACGGCGGAGCGCTTGTCGGCGTCCACGACGAACGGGGTCGCGTACTTCGAGGCCTCCGCCCAGCCGTACAGGTTGCGCGCACTGGCCGCCGTACGGCCGGTCGTGAACTCCAGGCCGCCCTGGCTGTTCATCCACCGGAGCTGCTGGTCCAGCAGGAAGAGGGTGGACAGCGCCGGGGTGTTGTACGTCTGGTTCTTCAGCGAGTTGTCGATCGCCGTCGGCAGCGAGAAGAACTCCGGGACGTGCCGGCCGGACGCGTGGACGCGCGCCGCGCGCTCCAGGGCCGCCGGGGAGAACGCCGCCAGCCACAGGCCGCCCTCGGAGGCGAAGGACTTCTGCGGGGCGAAGTAGTAGACGTCGGACTCGGTGATGTCCACCGGCAGGCCGCCGGCACCCGAGGTCGCGTCCACCAGGACGAGTGACCCGGCGTCGGCGCCCGCGACGCGCTTGACCGGCGCCGCCACACCCGTCGAGGTCTCGTTGTGCGTGTACGCGTACACGTCGACGCCCGCTTCTGCCGCCGGCTCGGGGTGCGTGCCCGGCTCGGAGGAGATCACGGTCGGCTCGTCCAGCCACGGCGCGAGCTTCGCGGCCTTGGCGAACTTGGAGGAGAACTCGCCGAAGGTCAGGTGCTGGGACTTCTGCTCGATCAGCCCGTGCGTCGCGATGTCCCAGAAGGCGGTGGAGCCGCCGTTGCCCAGGATCACCTCGTAGCCCTCGGGGAGGGAGAAGAGGTCCCGGAGGCCCTGACGCACCGAGCCGACCAGGTTCTTGACCGGGGCCTGGCGGTGCGAGGTTCCGAGCAGGGAGGTACCGGTGGCGGCGAGGGCGTCCAGCGCCTCGGTCCGCACCTTGGAGGGGCCCGCGCCGAAGCGTCCGTCGGCGGGCTTGATGTCAGCGGGAATCTGGATCTCGGCCACGAGCGGAGCGTATCCGGTCCCGGTCCACGCCTTGGAGGCGCGTCCACCCGATGAGACGAGTCCGGCCGGTGGGAGGGTGGGGGCCGTGACGTCACCCGGGGAACTCGAACGGACATTGCGGGAGAACCTGCGCGGGGAGGTGGACTTCGGGGCCGCGGCGCGCGCCCTCGCGACGATGGACGCCTCGAACTACCGGCGGGTCCCGGTCGGCGTGGTCGCCCCGCGCGACGCGGCGGACGTGGCGGCCGCGCTGCGGATCTGCGCGGACGCGGGCGTACCGGTCGTCCCGCGCGGCGGCGGCACCTCCATCGGCGGGCAGGCCACGGGCGTCGGCGTGGTGCTGGACCTGACCCGGCACATGAACGCCCTCGTGTCCCTGGACCCGGACGCCCGCACGGCCGTGGTCCAGCCGGGCCTCGTGCTCGACCGGCTGCGGGACGCGGCGCGCCCGTACGGGCTGACCTTCGGCCCGGACCCCTCCACCCACTCCCGCTGCACGCTCGGCGGCATGATCGGCAACAACGCGTGCGGGGCCCACTCGGTGGCCTGGGGGACCACCGCGGACAACGTGGCGGAGCTGGCCGTCACGGCGTACGGGGGCTCCTCGTACCGGCTCGGCACGGGTTGGCCGGGGGCCCCGGCGGGCCTGCGCGAACTGGTGTCGCAGAACCTGGCGGTGCTGCGTACGGGCATGGCGGGGGGCGGGGGTTTCTCGCGGCGGATCTCCGGATACGGCGGGCTGGATGCGCTGCTGCCCGAGCGGGGCGTGCAGGTGGCCCGGGCCTTCTGCGGGAGCGAGGGCACGCTGGGGGTGGTGACGGAGGCGGTCGTACGCCTGGTGGAGGCGCCGCGCGCGCCGGCGCTCGCGGTCCTCGGGTACGCGGACGAGAGCGCGGCGGCGGATGCGGCGGCGGGGCTGCTGGGGTTCGGGCCGCTGACGGTGGAGGGCATGGCGCAGGACCTGGTGGGCCCGGCTTCCGGGCTCCCCCGGGGCGGCGGGTGGCTGTTCGTCGAGATGCGGGACGAGGGCGCCGCCCGCTCCCTCGTACGGGCCGCCGACGCGCTGGATGCGGTCGTGGTCACGGACCCGGCGGGGCAGCGGGCGCTGTGGCGGATCCGCGAGGACGCGGCGGGCACGGCGACGCGGATGCCGGACGGCTCGATGGCCTGGCCGGGGTGGGAGGACTGCGCGGTGCCGCCGGCCCGGCTGGGCGCGTACCTGCGGGAGTTCCGCGCCCTGCTGGCGGCGCACGGGCTGCGCGGGACCCCGTACGGGCACTTCGGCGAGGGCTGCGTCCACGTACGGATCGACTTCGACCTGGCGTCGGGGGCGGGGATCGCCCGCTTCCGGGCGTTCTCCTCGGACCTGGCGGACCTGGTGGTCTCCCACGGCGGCTCCCTCTCCGGGGAGCACGGGGACGGACAGGCACGGGCCGAGCTCCTGCCGAAGATGTACGGGGAGGAGGTCGTCCGGCTCTTCGGCGCGTACAAGGACGTGTGGGACCCGGCGGGCGGCATGAACCCGGGGATGCTGGTCCGCCCGGCCCGCCTGGACGAGAACCTCCGCTTCGCGGTACTGCCGGCGACGCCGTTCGCGGGTGAGGTGGCCCGCTGCGTGGGCGTGGCGAAATGCCGGTCCGCTGCCGCGGCCGGTCCGGAGGTGATGTGCCCGTCGTACCGGGTCACGGGGGAGGAGCGGCACTCCACGCGCGGCCGGGCGAGGCTGTTGCACGAGATGCTGGCCGGGGAGGTCGTGACGGACGGCTGGCGCTCGCCGGAGGTCGCCGAGGCGCTGGACCTCTGCCTGGCCTGCAAGGGCTGCCTCAGCGACTGCCCGGTCGGCGTGGACATGGCGTCGTACAAGGCCGAGTTCCTGCACCGCCACTGGGCGGGCCGCGTCCGCCCCCTGTCCCACTACACCCTGGGCGGCCTGCCGGCCTGGCTCCGCCTGATCGCCGCACTCCGCGCGGCAGCCCCCGCGAACGCGGCGGCCCGCCACCTCCGCATCCCGGGCCTCACGACGGAGCGCCCGCTCCCCCCACTGGCCCGCGAGCCGTTCACCCGCTGGTGGCGCAGGTCCGGCGGTTCCGGTGCCTCGAAGGCCGGCGGGGCCGGACCGACCCACGTCACGCTCTGGCCCGACACGTTCACCGAGCACCTCACTCCCGAGGTGGGACGGGCGGCGGTCACGGTCCTCCGGGATGCCGGCCTCCCCGTGGAGCTCGCCCCGAAGGGGGTCTGCTGCGGGCTCACCTACCTCTCCACCGGCCGCCTCGACCGCGCCCGCGCGGTCCTGCGCCGCACCCTGGACGCCCTCGGCGACGTGCAGGGGCCCGTGACGGTCCTGGAACCCAGCTGCGCCGCCGCCCTCCGTACCGACCTGCCCGCCCTCCTCCCCGACGACCTCCGCGCGGAGCGCCTCGCCCGCGCCGTCCGGACCTTCGCGGAGACCCTCGAGGAGTACGCCCCCCACTGGCAGCCGCCCCGCCTCGACCGCCCGGCCGTCGGCCAGACCCACTGCCACCAGCACGCCGTCCTCGGCGACTCCGCCGACCGCCGGCTGCGCGAGCGGGCCGGGCTGAGCGGCCGGCTCAGCGGCGGCTGCTGCGGCCTCGCCGGGAACTTCGGCTTCGAGCCGGGCCACCACGAGGTCTCCGTCGCCTGCGCGGAGGAGCAGCTGCTCCCCGCCCTGCGCGCAGCCCCGCCCGGCGCCGCGATCCTGGCGGACGGGTTCTCGTGCCGTACCCAGATCGCCCAGCTCTCCGACGGCGGCCGAGCCCGCCACCTGGCCGAGCTGTTCGCCGAGGGCCTGGCCGGGGACGTGTCCGGGGACGTGTAAGCCAACACAGGACGTGTAAGCCAACACACGCGGCGATGGCCCTTACGCACCCCTTAGTCTGGATGAATGCCCGCAACTTCGCCCAAGTCCGACCACGCTCCGGCGCCCGCCGATCTCACGACGACCCCGGCCCCCTCCGCGTCGGCCGTCTCGTCCCGCTTCGGCCCCGTCGCACTGGTCATCGCCGCGGGCATCTCCGTGCAGTTCGGCGCCGCGCTCGCGGTCATGATCATGCCGCGGGCGGGCGCCGCGGGCGTGGTCACGCTGCGGCTTGCGGCCGCCGCCCTGGTGCTGCTGGTCCTGTGCCGCCCGAAGGTACGCGGGTACTCGCGCGCGGACTGGGGCACGGTCGTCGCCTTCGGCGTGGCGATGGCCGGCATGAACGGGCTGTTCTACCAGTCCATCGACCGGATCCCGCTCGGCCCGGCCGTCACCCTCGAGGTGCTTGGCCCGCTCGTCCTCTCGGTCGTCGTCTCGCGCCGCCTGGTCAGCCTGCTGTGGGCCGGCCTGGCCCTGGCCGGGGTCGCCCTGCTGGCCGCCCACGGCGGCGGCAGCGGCTTCGGCGGCCTCGACCTCCTGGGCACCGCCTTCGCGCTCGGAGCGGGCGCGATGTGGGCGGCGTACATCGTGTTCAGCGCGCGTACGGGCCGCCGCTTCCCGCAGGCGGACGGGCTGGCCCTCGCCATGGCGGTGGCGGCGGTGCTGTCCCTCCCGCTGGGCGTGGTCGAAGCGGGCTCCGACCTCCTGGTCCCGAGCACCCTGGCCCTCGGGCTCGGTGTCGCCGTCCTGTCCTCCGTCCTGCCGTACACCCTGGAACTCCTGGCGCTGCGCCGCCTGCCCGCACCGACGTTCGCGGTGCTGATGAGCCTGGAGCCGGCGATCGCGGCCACGGCCGGGTTCCTGCTCCTGAACCAGGCGATGTCGGCGCTGGACGCGCTGGCGATCGCGCTGGTCATCGCGGCGAGCATGGGCGCGGTCCGCTCGCAGACCCGGAAGGCGTCCGCCTGATGCCGGCGGCGACGGCCCCGGTCGACGCGTACCTCGCGGCGGCCCCGGAATCCCGCCGCGAGGCGCTGACGCGCCTGCGCGAGCTGTGCCTGGCGGAGCTGACGGGCTTCGAGGAGGTCATGGCGTACGGCATGCCGGCGTACGTACGGACCGGGGCGGACGCGGGGGAGATCGCCTGGGCGAACCAGAAGCAGTACATCTCCTTCTACCTGATGCGGACGGACGTGCGCGACGCCTTCGCGGACCGCCTGGCCGGCCACGACATGGGCAAGGCGTGCCTGCGCTTCCGCCGCCCGTCGACGGTGGACTTCACCCTGCTCCGCGACCTCCTCCGCGCCACGGCAACGGCCGCCCCGGGCCCCGTCTGCACCTGACCGGCGGGCCGGCCGGGCTGCGAGCCTGCCCCGCGCCCTTCAGGCGTCGGGGCCGGACCCGTCACGGTCCGCGTCTCGCTCTCCGTCCCCGTACCGGGCCGTCATCGCCCTCAAGGCGACCCGGATCCGGGCCCGCAGGGATGGTGGGGACAGGACCTCCGCGTCGGCGCCCAGGGCCAGGAACTGGTCCTGCGCCTGCTCGTGCGACTCGATCGGCAGGACCGCCCGCGTCCACCCCGCCAGCTCCGGGTCCGGGACGCCCCCGGCGGTCAGGGCCCGCGCCTGGGCGCCCGTCAGCCGCGCAGCGCCCCGCGGGGAGAGCCGCACCACCGCTTCCTCCGGATGGAGCCGCGCATGGAACTCCTCCTGCGTCCTGCGCCAGTGCGCCGCCAGCTCGAAGCCCTCCGGCAGCAGACACTCCCGGGCCGTCTCGCGGACCGAGAGGATCTGGTCCACCCGGTACGTCCGCGGCCCCGCCGAGCCCGCCGCGTCCGCTGCCCCGGCCGGCCCCGCCGCGTCCGCCGCCCCGGCCGGCCCCGCCGCGTCCGCTGCTCCGGTCGGACGCGCCGCGCCCGCCGGCCCGGAGGGTTCCGCCGGGGCGGCCACCAGGTACCAGCGGCCCGCCTTCAGCACCAGCCCGTACGGCTCGAGCCGCCGGTCCACCTCCTGCGGCTCCTTCCACCGCCGGTAGCGGACCTCGATCACCCGCCCCCGCCACACCGCGTCCGCGACCTGCGCCAGGTACGGGGTCTCCTCGTGCTCCGCGTACCACCCCGGCGCATCCAGGTGGAACCGCAGCCGCATCCGGTCCGCCTGCTCCCGCAGCTCCGCCGGCAGCGCCGCCCGCAGCTTCAGCTGGGCCGCCGACAGGGCCTGCCCGAGGCCGAGTTCCGCCGCGGGACCCGGCATTCCGCTCAGGAACAGCGCCTCCGCCTCACCCGTGCTCAGCCCGGTCAGCCGGGTCCGGTAGCCGGCGAGCAGCTGGTAGCCGCCGCTGTGCCCGGCGTCCCCGTACAGCGGGACGCCCGCCGCGGCCAGCGCCTCCGCGTCGCGGTAGACCGTACGTACGGACACCTCCAGCTCCTGCGCGAGCTCGGCGGCGGTCATCCGCCCCCGGGTCTGGAGCAGCAGCAGGATCGACAGCAATCGGCTGGACTTCACTGACACAGGATGTCAGGGGAGTGCTCCTACGGTGCGCTGCATGAACGACTTCGACTTTCTCCTCGGCACCTGGGACGTCGCCAACCGCTGGCGCACCGACTTCCTCGACCCGGACAGCGCATGGGAGGAGTTCCCGGCCCTGTCCAAGGCCTCCCGCCACTTCGACGGCGCCGCGAGCTTCGACGAGATCGAGTTCCCGACGAAGGGCTTCGCCGGCCTGACCCTGCGCCTGTACGACGCGGAGCGCGGGCAGTGGTCGCTGTACTGGGCGAACCGCCGCACCGGGACCCTCTTCCCGCCGGTCGTCGGCCGCTTCACCGACGGCACCGGCGTCTTCGAGGGCGAGGACACCCACGCCGGCAAGGCCGTCCGGGCGCGGTTCGTGTGGAAGGACATCCGGGCCGACTCCGCCCGCTGGGAGCAGTACTTCTCCCTCGACGAGGGCGCGACCTGGCTCCTCAACTGGACGATGGACCTGACGCGCCGCACCGCGCAGCCCTCCTGAGTCCCGTCGGGTCCGGGACTGCGCCCGCGCCGCCGGCCACGGGGGTGCCTGGCGGCGCGGGCGCAGGTCTGACCCGGCCGTCATCCCAGCGGCAGGTCCAGGTACGACGGCGTGGCCTCCGGGGAGGTGAAGGCCAGCGTCGCGCGCGGCAGGTTGGCGTCCCCGTAGAACGGGTCGCGGGCGTCGATCACCAGCATCAGCCGGTGTCCGCGCGGGACGTCGTACGCCGTCGCCTGGAGCTCGATGTCGGCGCTGACCAGGCTGTCGGGCGGCGAGTCGAGGTCGGAGTACGGGGCGTGCGTGACGATGTGCGCCGTCCCGTCGGGGGCCACGGCGAGCAGGTACGCGACGAACGACGACTTGGCGTTCGCGGCCCGGTACGTGACACGCAGGCGGGGCGTACCGCGCAGCCGGGCCGTCTCCGCCTCCGGGTCCGACGCCCAGACCGCGGCGACGGTGCGGTCGATGTCGCCGGTCCGGTAGGCCTTCGGGCGCCCCGCGATCTCGTCGTACCCCGACCGCACGATCTCGTCGGCGACGGTCGCCGGGGTGTCCACCCCGCACAGGACGCCCGTGCTCCAGCCGGCCTCGGGCCGCTCGGTGAGCTCCCCGCCGCCCACCAGGTACAGCCGGCGCACCTCTTCGGTGACGGAATGCCAGGTGGGGCGGGGTTCCAGGGTCCGGCCCCACATGACCTCGCTGAGTATCTGGCCCTCGTCGGCGATGCCGTTGTCGATCCCCTTGAGGTGCTGGTCGAACCAGCGGTGGGCGTTCGTCCAGATCCGGTTGGGCAGGCCGATCATGCCCGTCATCTCGGGCCCGGAGTGGTCGCCGATGGAGAGGTCGAGGCGCTTGGGGCCGGTGAGCTCGTTGAACATCTTCAGGGTCTGGTTGCCGGGGAAGAGCGTCTCGTGCCAGGCGTGCGAGAAGTACACGGCGACCTGGCGGCGGTTGAGCTCCTTGATGTGGCTGAACGGCGAGCGCGGCTCGGCCCAGCGCAGGGTGCCCCGGATGTCGCGGTCGGCCAGGACGTTCTCGAACACGCTCTGCGTCTGCGGGCTCAGCCGGGCCTTGGAGGCGGCCTTGAGCAGCGCCTCCACCGACGCCACGTGCCGGGTCCGGTTCTCGTAGAAGGCCTCGCCGAGGTCGCCCCAGGAGCTGAGCGCCACCACCGCGTCGACGCGGGTGTCGTGCGCGGCGACGAGCTGGCTGATGCCCGAGCCGTACGAGTCCCCCAGGAAGCCGATCCTCGTGACCGGGCCGGCGGTTCGCTCGATGAGGTGGTCCAGGGCCCGGCTGCCGTCGGCGACGTCGAGCGGGCCGGCCACGTCGACCTGGCCTTCGGAGCCGGCGAAGCCACGGGTGCTGTAGGCGAGCACGTTGTAGCCGCGCGCCGCGAAGACGCTGGCCTGGACGGCGTACGGGAGCCAGCCGTGGTTCGTCCACGGAGAGGGCATCACGATCACCGGCCGCGGCTGGACCCCGTTGTGCCGCCACAGCGCGGCGTCGAGCAGGTCCCCGTCGGCGCCGGCGACCTTGGCGCGGCTGAAGACGGCGACGGAGCGGGTGTCGGCGACCTCGGCGGCGCGGGCGGGGGCGAGACCGGTGACGTCGCCCGTCTCGAGGGCGGTGACGAAGGCGGTGAGGGTGTTCGCGTCGAGTTCGGGATAGAGGGAGAAAGCGGCTGGGATCACGTCGGTTCATCCTCTTCGTCGAGTGAATTCTTCGCGGGGCGGGGGACGAAGCGTTCAGTATCGATGCGACATCCGGTGATCTTTCGGTGCTTTCCGACGTACGGCCTGAATCGCCCCCTCCGGCGCTGCGGCGGCCGCGCCCCGGACCTGCCCGGGTTCGGTGTCGACCGTCAAATCCCCGGTGACCCGGGCCAGTTGGGGGTGATGGCGCGAAGGCGGTGCCCGATGGCCAAATCATGCAAGCATGCTTGATTGTTTTGCTGGCGGCTGCCAGTCTTCCCCTCACGCCGAAAGGGGAGCCCGCCGTGCTCGATCCGTCAGCTGTCGCCGTCTTCGCCGATCTGCGCGACGAAGGCCTCGCACTCGAAACCCTGGTACGGGACCTGCCCGCCGCCGGATGGGCCGGGCCCACCCCCGCGCCCGGCTGGACCGTCGCCCACCAGATCGCCCACCTGCACTGGACCGACCGGGCCGCGCTGGTCTCCCTCACCGACCCCGAAGGCTTCGCCGCCATGGTGGAGGAGGCGGTGAAGTCCCCCGATACCTTCGTGGACGAGGGCGCGGCCCAGGGCGCCGCGCTGCCGCCCGCCGAACTGCTGGACCGCTGGCGGGCCGGGCGCGCCGCCCTCGACGGGGCGCTCGCCGCGGCCTCGCCCGACGCCAAGTTCCCCTGGTACGGGCCGCCGATGAAGGCCGCCTCCATGGCGAGCGCCCGCCTGATGGAGACCTGGGCGCACGGCCAGGACGTCGCGGACGCCCTCGGAGCACGCCGCACCCCGACCGCGCGGCTGCGGCACGTGGCCCGGATCGGCGTACGGGCCCGCGACTACGCGTTCGCCGTACGGGGACTGCCCGCGCCCGCCGGGGAGTTCAGGGTGGAACTCGTACCCCCGGACGGCGGTGAGCCCTGGGTCTACGGCCCGCCGGGCGCGCCGGACCGGATCACCGGCCCGGCGCTCGACTTCTGCCTGCTGGTGACCCAGCGGGCCCACCGTGCGGACCTGGCCCTGACCGCGACCGGCCCCGACGCCGACCGCTGGCTGGACATCGCCCAGGCCTTCGCGGGCCCGGCGGGCCCCGGCCGCGCCCCGGGGGCCGTGCTATGACCGGCCGCCGGCGGCCGCTGCGCATCGGCAACGCCTCGGGGTTCTACGGGGACCGCTTCAGCGCCTTCGAAGAGATGCTGACCGGCGGACCGCTGGACGTGCTGACCGGCGACTACCTCGCCGAGCTGACCATGCTGATCCTCGGCCGCGACCGGCTGAAGACACCGGACCTCGGCTACGCCAAGACCTTCCTGCGCCAGCTGGAGGAGGGCCTCGGCCTCGCGCACGAGCGGGGCGTACGGATCGTCGCCAACGCGGGCGGCCTCAACCCGGCCGGACTGGCCGGCGCGATCCGCACGCTCGCCGCCAAGGTCGGGGTCCCGGTGTCGGTCGCCCATGTCGAGGGCGACGACCTGATGCCGTACGCGGAGGGCGCGCTGACCGCGAACGCCTACCTCGGCGGCGCGGGCATCACGGCCTGCCTGCGGGCGGGCGCGGACGTGGTCGTCACGGGCCGGGTCACCGATGCGGCCCTGGTCAGCGGGCCGGCGGCCTGGTGGTTCGACTGGGCGCCGGACGACTACGACCGGTTGGCGGGGGCGGTGGTGGCGGGCCACGTCCTGGAGTGCGGAACCCAGGCCACCGGCGGCAACTACGCCTTCTTCACGGCGCACGACGTCCGCCGGCCCGGGTTCCCGCTCGCGGAGATCTCCGAGGACGGCTCGTCGGTGATCACGAAGCACCCGGGCACGGGCGGGGTCGTCTCGACGGGCACGGTCACGGCCCAACTCCTGTACGAGACCCAGGGCCCCCGCTACCTGGGCCCGGACGTCACGGCCCGCCTGGACACGGTCCGCCTGGCGCAGGTGGACGTGGACCGGGTGGCGATCACGGGAGTCGCGGGCGAGGCCCCGCCGCCCACCCTCAAGGTGGGGGTGACCCGTATCGGCGGCTGGCGCAACGAGGTGGTCTTCGTCCTGACCGGGCTGGACATCGAGGCGAAGGCCGCCCTGGTCCGGGCCCAGTTGGCCGATGCCCTGTCCCAGGTGGCCACGGCGGACTGGACCCTGGCCCGTACGGACCACGAGGACGCCCCGACGGAGGAGACGGCCAGCGCCCTCCTGCGCCTGGTGGTGCGGGACCCTTCCGCAGACCGGGTGGGCCGCGTGCTGACCTCGGAGGCCATCGAACTGGCCCTGGCCAGCTATCCGGGCTTCCACGTCACCACCCCGCCGGGGCCGGCCCAGCCGTACGGCGTCTTCACGTCGTCGGCGATCCCCGCAAGCTCCGTCCCCCACATGGCAGTCCTCCCCGACGGCACCCGCCACCCGGCCCCCCGCATCCCGGACATGCCGCAGGGCGGCTCCGGGGCGGAGCCCCGGGACGGGGGGCCGGGGGCGGAGCCCACGGTTTCGGGAAGGGGCGGGGTGGGGGAGAGCCCCGCAGGGCCCACCACCCGCGCAGCGCTCGGCAGAGTGATCGGCGCCCGCAGCGGCGACAAGGGCGGCGACGCCAACATCGGGGTCTGGGTGGAATCCGACGAGGCCTGGGACTGGCTCCACCGCACCCTCACCGTCGAGACCCTCCAGACCCTGCTCCCCGAGACCGCAGGTCTCCCCGTCACCCGCCACGCCCTCCCCAACCTCCGCGCGCTCAACTTCACCATCCCCGGCATCCTCGGCGCCGGCGTCGCCTCCGCCCACCGCTTCGACCCCCAGGCCAAGGCCCTCGGCGAATGGCTGCGCGCACGGCACCTGGACATCCCCACCCACCTCCTGCCCACCCCGGAGGGGACCCGCTCATGACCCGCCTCACGACCACCGTCGACCCTCACGCCCCCGAGTTCGCCGCCGCCCGCACCGCCGCACAGGACCGCCTCGCCGAGGTCGACGCCGAGCACGCCAAGGCCCTCCTCGGCGGCGGCGAGAAGTACACCGCCCGCCACAAGGACCGCGGCAAGCTCCTCGCCCGTGAGCGCATCGAGCTGCTCCTCGACCCGGACACGCCCTTCCTGGAGCTGTCCCCGCTCGCCGGCTGGGGCAGCGACCACCCCGTCGGCGCCTCGATCGTCACCGGCATCGGCACGGTCGAGGGCGTCGAATGCCTGGTCACCGCCAACGACCCCACCGTCCGCGGCGGCGCCTCCAACCCCTGGACGCTCAAGAAGGCCCTGCGGGCCAACGAGATCGCCCGCCAGAACCGGCTCCCCTGCATCAGCCTCGTCGAGTCCGGCGGCGCCGATCTCCCCTCCCAGAAGGAGATCTTCATCCCGGGCGGCGCGATCTTCCGCGACCTGACCCGGCTCTCGGCCGCCGGCATCCCCACCGTCGCCGTCGTGTTCGGCAACTCCACCGCCGGAGGCGCGTACATCCCGGGGATGTCCGACCACACCATCATGATCAAGGATCGCTCCAAGGTGTTCCTCGGCGGTCCGCCGCTCGTCAAGATGGCCACCGGCGAGGAGAGCGACGACGAGTCCCTCGGCGGAGCCGACATGCACGCCCGCACCTCGGGCCTCGCCGACTACTACGCCCTCGACGAGCACGACGCGATCCGCCAGGCCCGCCGCGTCGTCGCCCGCCTGAACCACCGCAAGCCCCACCCCGATCCACAGCCCGCCGAGGAACCGAAGTACGACCCCGAGGAACTCCTCGGCATCGTCCCGGCCGACCTCAAGACCCCCTTCGACCCCCGCGAGGTCATCGCCCGCATCGTCGACGCCTCCGACTTCGACGAGTTCAAGCCCCTCTACGGCACCAGCCTGGTCACCGGCTGGGCCACCCTCCACGGCTACCCGGTCGGCATCCTCGCCAACGCCCAGGGCGTGCTGTTCAGCGCCGAGTCGCAGAAGGCCGCCCAGTTCATCCAGCTCGCCAACCAGCGCGACATCCCGCTCCTCTTCCTCCACAACACCACCGGCTACATGGTCGGCAAGGAGTACGAGCAGGGCGGCATCGTCAAGCACGGCTCGATGATGATCAACGCGGTCTCCAACTCCCGCGTCCCGCACCTCTCCGTCCTCATCGGCGCCAGCTACGGAGCCGGCCACTACGGCATGTGCGGCCGCGCCTTCGAGCCGCGGTTCCTCTTCGCCTGGCCCAGCGCCAAGTCCGCCGTCATGGGCCCCCAGCAGCTCGCCGGCGTGCTCTCCATCGTGGCCCGCCAGTCGGCCGCCGCGAAGGGACAGCCTTACGACGAGGAAGCCGACGCCGGGATGCGCGCCTTCGTGGAAGCGCAGATCGAGTCCGAGTCCCTGCCGATGTTCCTGTCCGGGCGGCTGTACGACGACGGGGTCATCGACCCGCGCGACACCCGTACCGTCCTCGGCCTGTGCCTGTCGGCCGTCCACAACGCCCCCGTCGAGGGCGCCCGCGGCGGCTTCGGCGTCTTCCGGATGTGAGCCCGCACATGACGAACCTGAACTCCCTCCTGGTCGCCAACCGCGGCGAGATCGCCGTCCGCGTCTTCCGCACCGCCCGCGCCCTCGGCCTCGCCACCGTCGCCGTCCACTCCGACCCCGACGCCGACGCCCTGCACGTACGGGAGGCCGACGCGGCCGTGCGCCTCCCCGGCGCCGCCCCCGCCGACACCTACCTGCGCGGCGACCTGGTCATCAAGGCCGCCCTCGCCGCCGGCGCGGACGCCGTCCACCCCGGCTACGGGTTCCTCTCCGAGAACGCCGGCTTCGCCCGCGAGGTCGTCGCCGCCGGACTCACATGGATCGGCCCGCCGCCCGAGGCCATCGAGGCCATGGCCTCCAAGACCCGGGCCAAGGAGCTGATGCGCGCCGCCGGGGTCCCGCTCCTGGACCCCGTCGACCCCGCGGACGCCACCGTCGCCGACCTGCCCCTCCTGCTCAAGGCCGCCGCGGGTGGCGGCGGCCGCGGCATGCGCGTCGTACGCGACCTCGACGCCCTCAAGGAGGAGCTGGAGGCCGCCTCCGCCGAGGCCCGCTCCGCCTTCGGCGACGGCGAAGTCTTCGCCGAGCCCTACGTCGAGCGCGGCCGCCACGTCGAGGTCCAGATCCTCGCCGACTCCCACGGCACCGTCTGGGCCCTCGGCACCCGCGACTGCTCCCTCCAGCGGCGCCACCAGAAGGTCATCGAGGAAGCCCCGGCCCCCGCCCTGCCCGAGGCGCTGCGCACCACCCTCCACGAGGCCGCCGTGGCCGCCGCCCGCGCGGTCTCCTACCAGGGCGCGGGCACGGTCGAGTTCCTCGTCGCCGCCGACGGACGCCCGTACTTCCTGGAGATGAACACCCGCCTCCAGGTGGAACACCCCGTCACCGAGGCCGTCTTCGGTCTCGACCTCGTCGCCCTGCAACTGCGCATCGCCGAGGGCGCGGCCCTGCCGCTGACGCCACCGGAGCCCGTCGGCCACGCCGTCGAGGCCCGCCTGTACGCCGAGGACCCCGCCCAGGACTGGCGCCCCCAGACCGGCGTCCTGCACACCCTCGCCGTCCCCGGTGAGGTCCGCGTGGACACCGGCTTCGCCGACGGGGACACCGTCGGCGTCCACTACGACCCGATGCTCGCCAAGGTCGTCGCCCACGCCCCCACCCGGGCCGAGGCGGTCCGCGCCCTCGCCCACGCCCTGGCCGGAGCCCGCATCCACGGGCTCACCACCAACCGCGAACTCCTCGTACGCTCCCTGCGGCACCCGGAGTTCGCCGAGGCACGGCTCGACACCGGGTTCTACGAGCGCCACCTCGGAGCACTCACCGAAGGCAGCCAGGACGCCACGCTGGCCGCGGTCGCAGCCGCCCTCGCGGATGCCGCGCCGGCCCCGGACGGGCCGCTCGCCGCCCGGCTCGGCGGCTGGCGCAACCTCCGCTCCCAGCCGCAGGTCCGCCGCTACACCGCGGCCGGCACCGCGTACGAGGTCCGCTACCGGCCCGCCCGCAGCGGCCCCCCGGAGCTCGTGGACCATCCCGGCGTTCGAGTCCTGGCCGCAGAGTCCGACCGCGTCACCCTCGAAATCGCGGGCGTCCGCCGGATGTTCCACGTGAAACGCAAATCGAACACCGAGGGGGTCGGAGTCGGACCGGGAGCCGGAGCCGGAGCCGGAGCCGCCGAGACCTACGTCGACTCTCCGCTGGGCGCGCACACCCTCACCCCCGTCCCCCGGTTCGCCGATCCCCAGGACCGCACCGAACCCGGCTCCCTGCTCGCCCCCATGCCCGGCACCGTGGTCCGTGTCGCCGAGGGCCTCGCCCCCGGCGCCGCCGTCACCGCCGGGCAGCCCCTGCTCTGGCTGGAGGCCATGAAGATGGAGCACCGCATCGTCTCGCCCGCCTCCGGCACGCTCACCGCGCTCCACGCCACCCTCGGCCACACGGTCGAGTTCGGCGCCCTGCTCGCCGTAGTCCAGGAGGAAACGCCAGCATGAGCCCCGCCACCAGCGCCGTCGTCGAGACCGAAGAACACAAGGCCCTGCGCGCCGCCGTCGCCGCCCTCGGGCAGCGCTACGGACGCGAATACCTCGCCCGCGTCGCCCGCGAGGGCGGCCACCCCGACGAGCTGTGGGCCGACGCCGCCAAGCTCGGCTACCTCGGGGTCAACCTCCCCGAGGAGTACGGCGGCGGAGGCGGCGGCATCGCCGAACTCTCCATCGTCCTCGAGGAACTGGGCGCCGCCGGCTGCCCCCTGCTGATGATGGTCGTCTCGCCCGCCATCTGCGGCACGGTCATCTCCCGCTTCGGCACCGACGCCCAGAAGGAGGCCTGGCTCCCCGGCCTCGCCGACGGCAGCCGCACCATGGCCTTCGGCATCACCGAACCCGACGCCGGCTCCAACTCCCACCGCATCACCACCACGGCCCGCCGCGACGGCGACGAGTGGGTGCTGACCGGGCGCAAGGTCTTCATCTCCGGCGTGGACATCGCCGACGCCACCCTCATCGTCGGACGCACCGAAGACGCACGCACGGGAAGCCTCAAGCCCTGCCTGTTCATCGTTCCGCGCGACGCCCCCGGCTTCTCCCGCACCGTCATCGACATGGAACTCCACGCGGCGGAGAAGCAGTTCGAACTGGTCCTGGACGAGGTACGGCTGCCCGCCGACGCCCTCGTCGGCGACGAGGACGCGGGCCTGCTCCAGCTCTTCGCCGGACTCAACCCCGAGCGCATCATGACCGCCGCGTTCGCCATCGGCATGGGCCGTCACGCCCTCGCCAAGGCCGTCGACTACGCGAAGACCCGCCGGGTCTGGAAGGAGGCGATCGGCGCCCACCAGGCCATCGCCCACCCCCTGGCCGCAGCCCACATCGACCTCGAACTCGCCCGCCTGATGATGCAGAAGGCCGCCCA
Source organism: Streptomyces sp. NPDC031132 (assembly GCF_055570595.1). Taxonomy (NCBI): domain Bacteria; kingdom Bacillati; phylum Actinomycetota; class Actinomycetes; order Kitasatosporales; family Streptomycetaceae; genus Streptomyces; species Streptomyces sp. NPDC031132. The sequence continues at coordinate 54,802 of NZ_JBVIGX010000013.1, read as the reverse complement.
CCTCTACGACGCGGGCGACGACATGGCCGCCGGTGAGGCCGCGAACATGGCCAAGTACGCTGCCGCCGAGGCCTGCGTGAAGGCGGTGGACCAGTCCGTCCACACCCTGGGCGGCAACGGCCTCACCCGTGAGTACGGACTGGCCTCCCTCATCACCGCCTCCCGGGTGTCCCGCATCGCCCCCGTCAGCCGCGAGATGATCCTCAACTTCGTCTCGCACCAGACCCTGGGCCTGCCCAAGTCCTACTGAGAACCCACCCGTGGGCCCCGGGCCTGTCCGGCGGACCAGGGTCGGACGGCCCTAGGGGGTGTCGTCAAAGTCCCGTCTGGCCGGCCCGCCCTCACGGGCGGACTACGGTACTTTGACGACACCCCCTAGCCCCCGGCCACGTCCGCCCAGCCCCCGGCCGCGGACCCCGTGGCCCCGGGGCTGTGCCCCGGTGGGTGCCCTCCGGGGCCACGGGTCGGCCCATCTGCCGTGCCTGGCACTCTTGGCCCAGGCCCGGGCCCAGCCTCGGCCCGGCCACGGCTGCGCCCGTCGGCCCCCCCCCGGGCCGGGAGGTCCGGTCGGCCTGGCCGGCGGGGCCGCAGGCGCCGCCCCCACATCCGCACAACCTCCGGAGGACATGGCATGACCCGCCCAGTCGGCGCCGCGCGAGCGCGTGGCGTCACCACCCTCACGCTCGACTCCCCGGCCAACCGCAACGCGCTCTCCGCGGACCTCGTCGGCGAGCTGCGGGGAGCCCTCGCCGACGCGGCGGCGGACCCGGAGGCACGGGCCGTCGTCCTCACCCACACCGGCAGCACCTTCTGCGCCGGCGCCGACCTGAAGTCCCCGTGCGACCCGGCCGACTTCCTCGCCCTGCTCCGCGAGATCGCCGAACTCCCCAAGCCGGTCGTGGCCCGCGTCACCGGCCACGTCCGGGCGGGCGGCCTCGGCCTCCTCGGCGTCTGCGACATCGCCGCCGCCGGCCCCGCCTCCACGTACGCCTTCACCGAGACCCACCTCGGCGTGGTCCCGGCCGTGATCTCCGCGCCGCTGCTGCCGCGCCTGGACCCGCGCGCCGCCGCCCGGTACTTCCTGACCGCCGAGGCCTTCGACGCCGCCGAAGCCGTCCGGATCGGCCTGCTCACCCTGCACGGCGACGACGTGGACCACGTCCTCGACCCCGTCCTGACCGGCCTGCGCAAAGCCGGCCCGCAGGCCCTCGCCGCCACCAAGGACCTGCTCACCGCCCCGGTGCGGGCCGTCCTCGCCCGCGACGGCGCCGCGCTCACCGCGCTGTCCGCACACCACTTCGGCTCCGCCGAGGCGCGCGAGGGCATCGGCGCCCGCTTCGAACGCCGGGATCCGTCATGGGCCCTGTGACCGACGCCGGCCCCGCGCAGGACGCCCAGCCCGGGCCCAAGCAGGCCCGCAGCCGCGTCACCCGGCGCCACCTCCTGGAAGCGGCCGTCTCCTGCCTCGCCGAACAGGGCTGGGCCGGCTCCACCGTCGCCGTCGTCGCCGAACGCGCCGGCGTCTCCAGAGGCGCGGCCCAGTACCACTTCCCGACGCGCGAGGACCTGTTCACCGCCGCCGTCGCCTACGTCGCCGAGGAACGCTCCGCCGCCCTGCTCGACCTCTTCCACGCCGGGCCCGCCGCCCGCCCCGCCGTGGTCGAAGCCCTCGTCGACCTCTACACCGGAGCCCTCTTCCGGGCCGCCCTCCAGCTGTGGGTCGCCGCCTCCAACGAGGAGCAGCTGCGCCCCCAGGTCACCGAACTGGAGGCCCGCGTGGGCCGCGAGACCCACCGCATCGCCGTGGAGCTCCTCGGCGCGGACGAGTCCGTCCCCGGCGTACGCGAGACCGTGCAGGGCCTCCTCGACATGGCCCGCGGCCTCGGCCTGGCCAACGTCCTCACCGACGACACGGCCCGCCGCGCCCGCGTCGTCGCCCAGTGGTCCCGGATCCTGGACGACACCCTCGGCTGAAGGCTGAAGGCTGAAGGCTGAAGGCTGAAGGCTGAAGGCTGAAGGCTGAAGAACGCCGAGGGCGCCGCCCCCCGTACTCACGGGAGGCGGCGCCCTGACCGGCGACCGGCGTACGAAGGAGACGCTCAGGCCGTCGCGGCGATGTCGGCGTACCCGTCGATCTCGCGCGGGTTGCGCTGGCCCGGCCCGATGTAGCGGGCCGACGGGCGCACCAGGCGGCCCGTCCGCTTCTGCTCCAGGATGTGCGCCGACCAGCCGGCGGTCCGGGCGCAGGTGAACATCGAGGTGAACATGTGCGCCGGGACCTCCGCGAAGTCCAGCATGATCGCGGCCCAGAACTCCACGTTCGTCGCGAGCACCCGATCGGGGCGGCGCGCGTGCAGCTCCTCCAGCGCGGCCTTCTCCAGCGCCGCGGCCACCTCGTAGCGCGGCGCGTCCAGCTCCTTGGCGGTGCGCCGCAGCACGCGGGCGCGCGGGTCCTCGGCCCGGTACACGCGGTGCCCGAAGCCCATCAGGCGCTCGCCCTTGTCCAGGGCCTTCTTCACGTACGCCACGGCGTCGCCGCTGCGCTCGATCTCCTCGATCATGCCGAGGACGCGGGACGGCGCACCGCCGTGCAGCGGCCCGGACATGGCGCCGACGGCGCCCGAGAGGGCGGCGGCGACGTCCGCACCGGTCGACGCGATCACCCGCGCGGTGAACGTCGAGGCGTTCATCCCGTGCTCGGCGGCCGAGGTCCAGTACGCGTCGACGGCCTTCACGTGCTTCGGGTCCGGCTCACCGCGCCAGCGGATCATGAACCGCTCGACCACGGACTCGGCCTTGTCGATCTCGCTCTGCGGGACCATCGGCCGGCCCTGCCCGCGCGCGGACTGGGCGACGTACGACAGCGCCATCACGGCGGCGCGCGCGAGGTCGTCACGGGCGGTCCGCTCGTCGATGTCGAGCAGCGGTTTCAGACCCCACACGGGGGCCAGCATGGCGAGGGCGGACTGCACGTCGACACGGATGTCACCGGAGTGCACCGGGATCGGGAAGGGCTCGGCGGCGGGCAGACCGGGGTTGAACGCCCCGTCGACCAGCAGGCCCCAGACGTTGCCGAACGAGACGTGCCCGACGAGATCCTCGATGTCGACCCCGCGGTAGCGGAGCGACCCACCCTCCTTATCCGGTTCGGCGATCTCGGTCTCGAACGCGACGACCCCTTCGAGCCCGGGTACGAAGTCGGACATCAGGCGGCTCCTCAGATAGTGCGAACACGCGCGGCTCCCGGCGTGACTCGCGGTCCGGCGCGGTCATCCCCGTTGATGCCCGGCACGGCCGTCGGTCACCCGTGTGGGGACCTCCGGACCGGCCCCAAGATTTTGGCGGTTCCGGATGGCAGGCGGAAGCGTGACATACGGCACACTGCTGCAAGCACTCCTGCGGCAGGATGGCTGGCGTGACCGATCAGGACATTGACCCCGCCACGATGCGCAAGCAGTACCGCTCGGAGATCGTCCACGAGGAGAGCCTCGCCGAGGACCCCATGCGGCAGTTCGCCGAGTGGTTCCAGCAGGCCGCCGACTCGCACCTCTTCGAACCGAACGCGATGGTCGTCTCGACGGCGACCCCCGACGGCCGCCCCAGCTCCCGCACGGTGCTGCTGAAGCAGTTCGACGAGCGGGGCTTCGCCTTCTACACCAACTACGGCTCGCGCAAGGGCCGCGAGATCGACGCGAACCCGCACGTCGCGCTGCTCTTCCCCTGGCACCCCATCGCCCGCCAGGTCATCGTCACCGGCACGGCCTCGCGGATCGGCCGCGACGAGACGGCGGCGTACTTCCGCTCCCGCCCGCACGGCTCCCAGCTGGGCGCCTGGGCCAGCGAGCAGTCCCGGGTGATCGGATCCCGCGCCGAGCTCGACCGCCGCTACGCGGAACTCGAGGAGCGCTACCCCGAGGGCGAGCAGGTCCCCGTCCCGCCCGAGTGGGGCGGCATCCGGGTCGTCCCCGACGCGATGGAGTTCTGGCAGGGCCACGAGAACCGGCTCCACGACCGCCTGCGCTACGTCCTCGAGGACGGCAAGTGGCGCCTCGAGCGCCTCTGCCCTTAGGGCCTGTCTTTCGGATCACGCCGGGCCCGCGGAAACGCAGACGACCCGCGGGCTCGGGTTTCTCTCCTGCAGTGAGAGAAGCCGGCCGGACGTACCGGCGAGCCCGCGGGTCGGGTGACTGCTTGGGATTGGCCGACGCTTACGTCGGCGCCGCACTGGGTGCGTGGACGACGGGCGTCAGCCCGCAGTCACCTCGCTAGTCCGAGTAGAAATCACTTCGGAACACCTCCTTTCTCAGCGTGGCGCCAGCCTAGGACGCCGTGAGCTGAGCCTCAAGGGATTATTTCCGTGGCCATTTCGTACGTGTAGCCGTCTCCGCGCTGCAAGAGCCGCAGGTTCCCGTGGCCGACATCGAACCTGCAGGTCACAGTGGTCAGCCGATGCTGGCCGCTGGCGCGCACAGCGATCTTCCCCACCCAGCGGCCCCGCCACTTGCCCCTCGGGACGTCGGCTTGCACAAGATCGCCGGTGGCGAAGCCGTGGTGCCGCTTCACCCGGCTGCGGAGCAGCCGCGGAAAGCCGTGGCGGTCGGGGGTGGTCCGAGCGTAGGAGCCACGGCCGGTGGACGTCACCGCCAGCACCTGCTCAGGGATGCGGCCACGGCGGCTCCGTTCTCGTGATCCAGATTTCCGGTCAGAAGCGCATCGAGCGTGTGGCTCTTCGGCACTCCCATGGCCTCGCGATTCCATCGTGTGCGGGCTCCGGACCAGGCGTGTACGGGTGGTCCCAAGGCCTCCAGTGCCTCGGCCAGTCGATAGCGGGTGGCGTTCATCGCGGCCGCGTCGTGAAGATCGGCCCGTACCTGCGACATGAGCCGGTGGAGCCGGGCCGGCCGGCCGTCCGGAGCCGCCGCGGCTCCGCGGGCGGATGTGCTCGACGTTCAGCGGCACACCGGATGCGCCGCAGTACGCGCACGCCCGTTCCCACTTGTCGAGCAGGTAAGCGCGGATCTCGGCTCCCGCGCGTGTACCTCGCCGGTAGTCGACACCTGCGATGGCACAGGTGTCGAATGCCACCCGCTTCACGTGAAGGGCGGTGACGGGCGCGTATCGGCACAGGCGACGCACGAGGGACAGGGTGGAGTCCACGCGGTGCCGCAGGGACGGCGGGAGCCAGCCCTCCGGCTTCGTGCGGTTCCGATTCCGCGGGGCGCGGTGGCGGAGGTTGGCCGAGCGGCGCCGACGGCGGTATCCCGCGCGTCGCAGCATCCCGTCACGGATCTGCCCGCCGCGGTGGCGGAGCTCGACCGCCAGCAGCCCTAGGCGAACGGCGACGGCCGGGCCGCCCCGGCCGCCTGCCTGGATCCGGTCCTCGGTCAGGGCGATGCCGGTCTTCCTGGACCCTGGGTCGATGCGGACCTCCACGCCGTCCACCTCGGAGTCGTCGAGGGTCCGACGTGTGAGCCGGATGACGAAAGGCGCGCGGCGGGCGACCACGGCCCGCCCGCTTCCGAGCAGCTCACGCGCTCGGGCCGGATGGCAGGGCTTCAGCGGTTCCCCGCCCTTGGCCAGGACAAAGACCCGGCTCGCGCCGAGGGGAACGTCACCGTTCCCGTTCTCTGCCGTCCCCGTTGCCTTGGCATCGGAGGCGGCGTGTCGCCCGCGGGGCTCGGTGCGGTCCCCGCGGGTCTCCCCTCGCCCATGTTCGCTGTCGGCGCCCCGCCGTGCGGTGGGGAGTCCGTGGGCCGTTTCGTCCCTGCTCCCAGGGGTGTCTGCTCCCACGGATTCCAGAGCGGGCTGCTGAGGAAGCACAGCCCGGTGGGTCTTCTCGCCTGCAGGAAACGTAGCCATCGATGCACACCCATCTGATCGGTGATCGTGATGACTGGAGCTGGCCGCTCGGTTCGATACGGAGCGAGCGGCCTCCCTTCTCGTGCGGCTGCGACGCTATGCGCTGGTGGACTCGGGAGTTCCGGCGTACGAACAGGCTTCGCCCGAACGTGTGTCACGGGTGCACGATGAAAGCTCGCGACGGCTGTTTTCGGGAATGCGGTGTGGGCTGCGTCACGTTCCAGTTGAATGATCTGACGTGCCGCACACGCGAACACCTGCAGGGGGTGCCAGGTGAGTGCTTCCGGACGGAGTGAGCCCACCGACGATCTGCTCGCAGCGCTGCTGGACGGGATGGACGCGGCCTTGTGCGCGTTCGACGCCGACGGCGTGATCACGCACTGGAACCGTGAGGCCGAGCGGATCCTCGGCTGGAGCGCCACCGAGGCGGTCGGGCGCAAGGGCTTCGCCGGGTGGGCCGTGCGCGCCGCCGATGCGCAGGACGTCGAGGAGCGGCTGATGGCCGCCCAGGACGTGCCCGGGCGGCAGGTGCACGAGTTCGCGCTGCTGACCAAGGAGGGCGGGCGGGTGCTCGTGCGGACCCAGTCCGCCGGGGTGCCCGGGGCGGACGGGAAGCCCGCCGGGGTGTACTGCGCCTTCAGCGAGGTCCACGCCCAGATCGACCTGGAGCGGTCCATCGCGCTCAGCGAGGCGCTGATGGACGACGCCTCGTGGGGGGTCGTCCTCGTCGACGTGGATCTTCGGCCCGCCGTGGTCAACGCGCACGCCGCCCGCGCCTTCGGATCGGGGCGCACCGCGCTGCTCGGCCGGCCGCTGGGGGAGCTGCTGGTCCAGGGCGTCGAGGAGCTGGAGGGTGCGCTGCAGCACGTGCTCGCGGACGGGTCGACGCCGGCGCCCGTGGAGCTGTGGGTGTCCGTCCGCACGCCGGAGGGGGTGCGGCGGCGGTGTTGGCGGTCGGGGTTCCTGCGGCTGGGCTCGCCGCTGGCGGAGGAGCCGGTGCCGCTCGGGGTCGGCTGGCTGTTCCAGGACATCACCGAGGCCCGGCAGACGGCGCTCGACACGGCGCAGCTGCGGTTCCGGGCCGGCCAGCTGCACCGCTCGGGCCGGGCGGCCGCCGAGTGCGAGGACCCGGCCGAGGCGGCCGCGGTACGGCTGGACTTCGCCCTCGCCGGCTTCGCGGAGCACGCGCTGCTCGACGTGCTGGAGCAGTCGGCCGACCCGGACCGGCAGCGTCTCGTACGGGTGGCAGCCTCGCCGCCGGTGCTGCCCGGGGCGGGGGCGATCCCGGCGCGGTACGAGCCGGGGCACCCGGCGCTGCAGGCGCTGGACCGGATCGGCTCGGTGCGAACGAGTGCCCCGCGCGGGGAGGCGGGCGCGGGCTGGGCGCGGGACCGGCAGTGGCCGCAGGACGCGGCGCACGTGCTGTGCACGGTGCTGCGCAGCCGCGGGCGGACCCTGGGCGCGCTGACCTTCGTACGGGGGGCTTCACGGGCCGCCTTCGAGCAGGCGGACGCGGCGTACGCGGAGGAGGTGGCGGCCCGGGTCGCGGCCGATCTCGACCTGGCCGCCTGGCCCCGCACCCCCGACGACGGATCACCGCGCTCCTAGGGGGTGTCCGCAGAGTCCTGCCTGGCCCGCGGCCGCTCAGTGGCGGAAGAAGATCCGGTCCCCGTACTCCTGGAGGACGCGGCCGTTCCATTCGTGGCCGCCGTCGACGTTGCCCGAGCGCAGCAGCGGGGGCTCCAGCCCGCGGGCGGCGAGCTCGCCGGCGGCCGCCGCCATCACGGCCTGCATGATCGCGCTGGTCACAACGGTGGAGGCGGGCGCGAAGGGTGCGTCGATGCCGTCGAGGCTCAGCTCGGCGTCGCCGACCGCGATCTTGCTGTCGAGGACGATGTCGCAGTGGTCCTTGAGGAAGGTGTCCGAGACGTGCCGCGACTTGGTCTCCGTCGCGTACGCCACGGAGGTCACGCCGATGACCTTCAGGCCGATGGCGCGGGCGTTCATGGCCATCTCGACCGGCAGGGCGTTGCGCCCGGAGAGGGAGATGATCACGAGGACGTCGCCGTCGGCGGCCGGGCTGCTGTCGAGGACGGCCCCGGCGAGGCCGTCGACCCGCTCCAGGGCGCTGCCGAGGGTGGCCGGCATGACGTCGACGCCGACGGTGCCGGGGACGGCGAGGAAGTTCACCAGGGCGAGTCCGCCGGCCCGGTAGACCACGTCCTGCGCGGGGAGCGAGGAGTGGCCCGCGCCGAAGACGAAGAGCCGGTTCCCGGCGGCGACGGCGTCGGCGACGGCGGTGCCCGCCTCGGCGATGTGCGCGGCCTCCTCGTCGCGCACCCGCTGCAGGAGCCCGATCGCGGCGTCGAGGAACTGACCGGCCAGCTTGCTCTCGCTCATACGCCGATGGCCCTTCCAGAGGTGGGGTTCGTCCGTGTCCGCCGCTCACCGTGCGGTCTGGACCAAGGGCGTGTCAATACGAACGTCAATGGACGTCCCGGGCAGCGCTTGACGTCCGGCACGGGACGGTTGTCCGCGCGATGCGTCAGAATTGGGGGCAGGGCCAGCGCACGATATCCGAGGGGCACGAATGTCCGGACTGATCGATACCACGGAGATGTATCTCCGCACCATCCTCGAGCTGGAAGAGGAAGGCGTGGTCCCCATGCGCGCCCGTATCGCCGAGCGGCTCGACCAGAGCGGTCCGACGGTGAGCCAGACGGTGGCGCGCATGGAGCGGGACGGCCTGGTGGCCGTGGCGAGCGACCGTCACCTGGAGCTGACGGAGGAGGGCCGGCGGCTGGCGACGCGCGTGATGCGCAAGCACCGGCTCGCGGAATGCCTGCTCGTCGACGTCATCGGCCTGGAGTGGGAGCAGGTGCACGCCGAGGCCTGCCGCTGGGAGCACGTGATGAGCGAAGCGGTGGAGCGGCGGGTGCTGGAGCTGCTGCGCCACCCGACCGAGTCGCCGTACGGGAACCCGATCCCGGGGCTGGAGGAGCTGGGCGAGAAGGCCGAGGCGGATCCGTTCCTGGAGGACGGCATGGTCAGCCTGTCGGAGCTGGACCCGGGTGCGGACGGCAAGACGGTGGTCGTGCGCCGGATCGGGGAGCCGATCCAGACGGACGCCCAGCTGATGTACACGCTGCGGCGGGCGGGCGTGCAGCCCGGCTCGGTGGTCAGCGTGACCGAATCGCCGGGCGGTGTGCTGGTCGGCAGCGGCGGCGAGGCCGCAGAACTGGACGCGGAGATCGCCTCGCACGTGTTCGTGGCCAAGCGCTGACCCTGCGCACGCACGCACGCACGCGGCGTTCGAGGGTGGTGGAAGTGGGCGGTCCCGGCGCCTTGCGGCGCCGGGACCGGTCCTCCCCTTTGTTGACCTGGAGCCCCGAGCTCTCAAGGTCATCCCCTTCGGACCGTCTTCCCCGAGCGGCCCGCCTCCCTGTTGAAAGGATCTCCATCGGCAGCGGCGGCCAATCCTTGAGCAAGGTCACTCGAAAGAGCGGTGTTGGAGCCGAGAACCCCGTTTTCGAATACGGGTTCGATAGTCTGGCCGGGAGCGAAGGGGGTGCATCTGCCGTGGTAGAGCGCATCGATGTGACAGGAGCCGACGGTGTGCGCCTGGCCGCCTGGGAGTTCCGGGAATCCGCCGCCACTGCGCCCCCGGATCCTCACGCCCCCCGGGTGCTGTTACTCCACGGCCTGATGGGCCGCGCCTTCCACTGGGCGGGCACCGCCCGCTGGCTCGCCGAGAACCGCCGCGTCGTGGCCCTCGACCAGCGCGGCCACGGCCAGAGCGACCGCCCCCCTGCCGGCCCCGGCGCCTCGACCCGTCTGGGGCGCGAGGCCTTCGTGGCCGATGCCGAAGCCGTCGTCGAGCAGCTCGGCCTGGGCCCCGTGACCCTGATCGGCCACTCCATGGGCGCCCTCACCGGCTGGCAGCTGGCCGCCCGCCGCCCCGACCTGGTCGAGGCCCTCGTCATCTGCGACATGCGCGCCTCCGCCCTCGGCGAGGCCTCCCAGCAGGAATGGGAGGAATGGTTCCACCGCTGGCCCCTCCCCTTCCCCACCCAGGACGCCGCCCGCCGCTGGTTCGGCGAGGACGACCCCCGGGTGGAACGCCCCGACCCCGGCCGCGGCGCCTTCTTCGCCGAGGTGATGCACCAGGCCCCGGACGGCTGGCGCCCCCTGTTCTCCCGCCGCCAGATGCTGAAGGCCCGCGAGACCTGGGTCCACGACGCGCACTGGGAGGAACTGGCCCAGGTCCGCTGCCCGACCCTCGTCGTCCGGGGCCTGGACGGCGAACTGGGCCGCGCGGAGGCCCAGGAGATGGTCCGCGTCCTGCCCGCCGGCCAGTACGCCGAGATCCCCGACGCGGGCCACTACCTCCACTACGACCAGCCGACGGCGTGGCGCGCCGCCCTGGAACCCTTCCTGAACGGCATCAGGGCCGACGCTCCATGACGGAACGCGAGAAGCCGGGTACTCGAGCGCCGGCATCGGCGCGCGAGTACCCGGCCCGGCCCGTACGGGCCCTTGCCCGGACCGTTCAGACGGTCGGCAGCTTCGCCGTGAACGCGGTCGGGACGTTGACGACGTCGTTGAAGCTGAGCTTGCCGGCGCCGAACTCATCCGCGGTCATGGCCCGCTTCTTGCCGCCCTGGATCTGCCAGACGGTGTTGCTGTCGGGCGAGAGCAGCATCGTGCCGTCAGCCGGGGCGGCCTTCGCGGCGGCCGACTTCAGCCACGTGCCGGGGGTGCTCTCCAGCGGGCGCTTGTCGTAGCCCATGCCGGTGAAGTCGGCGTAGGTCAGCGGAACCGCGACCCCGCCCGCCATCACGTAGACCGTGGCGTCCGCACCCGAGACGTCCTTCACGACCGTGCCGTTCGGGACCTGCCTGGCGCTGCCGGCGGCCAGCCAGTCCGTGGGAACGCCCATCAGGGAACGGCTGTCGTACCCGTTGGCCGTCCACTCGGAGGCCGAGATGTGCAGCGCCGAACCGTTCACCATGACGTACCGGGCCGGGTCGGTGCCGGTCTGGTCCATCACGACCCGGCCGTTCGACACGGTGCGCTGCGCCGCGCTCTGCAGCCACGCGGTCGGCACGCCCATGTCGGGGCGGACGTTGTAGCCGTCCTTCGTCCAGTCCGAGGCAGAGATCGGCAGCGCGGCACCGTCGATGATCACGTAGCGGTTGGCGCCGCCCGCCTGGTCGTGGACGACCGTGCCGGCCGGGGGCGAGCTGGGCAGGCCGTTGAAGGCTGCGTCGTCCACGAGCACGATCTTGCTCAGGTCGTAGTGGTCCGGGGCGACGTCGGAGGCCGCCACCGGGACGCCCGCCTTGTCGATCATCACCTTCACGGCCGGACCGTTCGGCGACTTCACCAGCGTGCCGCTCGCCAGCGACGTGGGGCTGGGGTACGAGGGGGCGGTCGGGTACGGGTTGGCGTGGTCGGCGCCGAGGCCGGCGGCGGGGCCGCAGTTCGGCCAGGCGCGCTCGCCCTGGCCCGCGAGGATCTTCTCGCCGATCAGGATCTGCTGCTGCTTGGTCGCGTGGTCGGCGCGGTCGGCGTACTGCGTTCCGCCGAAGGCGCGCCAGGTCGACATCGATATCTGGAGCCCGCCGAAGTACGTGTAGGTGGAGTCGATGATCGACCAGTTGCCGCTGGCCTCGCACTGGGCGACCTTGTCCCAGGTCGACACGGAGGCGGCCGAGGCGGTGGTGGTCGTCAGGAGCGGGGCGGCGATGGCGACTAGGGCGGTGGCGGTCACGGCGAGTGCGGACTTCTTGCGGGCGGCGGACGGCATGGCGGGTTCCTCGGTGGGTTCAGGGGCAGGCCGGGGAGCCGGCGGCTGCGAAGCAAGGGAGGCAGAACGGGAGTTGCGGGGCGAAGGCCCCGGGCCGACCCGAGCCGCCCGGCCGGTGTGGACCGGGCGGGCGGCTCAGGCGGGGGAGGGGGATCAGACGGTCGGGAACTTCGCCGTGAAGGCGGTCGGGACGCTGATCACGTCGCTGAAGCTGAGCTTGCCCGCGCCGAACTCGGAGCCGGACATCGCACGCTTCTTGCCGCCCTGGATCTGCCAGACGGTGTTGCTGTCGGGCGACAGGAGCATCGTGCCGTCGGCCGGGGCGGCCTTCGCGGCGGCCGAGGTGAGCCACTCGCCCGGGGTGCCGAGCAGCGAGAGCTTGTCGTAGCCGAAGCCGGTGAAGTCGGCGTAGGTCAGCGGGACCGCGACACCGCCGGCCATCACGTAGACCGTGGCGTTGGCACCCGAGGCGTCCTTGACGATCGAGCCGTTGGCCACCTGCTTGGCCGCCGCGGAGGCGAGCCACTCGCCCGGAACGCCCATCAGGCTCTGCTGGTTGTAGCCGTTCGCGGTCCACTCGGAGGCCGAGATGTGCACCGCGGAACCGGCGATCATGACGTAGCGGTTCGGGTCGGTGCCCGACTGGTCCATCATCACGGTGCCGGTCGCGGGGGACTTGGCGATCGCGGCCTTCAGCCACTGGGCCGGGACGCCCATCAGGGTCTGCAGGTTGTACTCGTCGGCCGTCCACTCGGAGGCCGAGATGTGCAGGGCCGCACCGTTGATGACGGCGTACCGGCCAGGGTCGGTCCCGGTCTGGTCCATCACGACGATCCCGCTCGGCAGGTCGCGCTGGGCGGCGTTCTGCAGCCACGCGGTCGGAACGCCCATGTCCGGACGGTTGTTGTAACCGGCGGCGGTCCAGTCCTCGGCACCGATCAGCAGCGCCGCACCGTCGATGACCACGTAGCGGTTGGCGCCGCCCGCCGCGTCGTGGACCACGGTGCCGGCCGGCGGAGCGCTCGGCAGGGCCCGGAAGGCCGTGTCGTCCACCGTCACGACCTTGCTCAGGTCGTACTTGTCCGGGGTGACGTCGGAGGCGGCGACCGGGATGCCGGAGCCCTTGATCATCACCTTGACCTCGGGGCCGTTCCCCGACTTCACCAGCGTGCCGTCGGCCAGCGAGGCCGGGTTCGGGAGGGAGTGCGTCGTGGAGCCGGCCGGGGAGATGTAGCCGCTGATCCGCTGGCCCCAGGGGGAGTCGCCGACGTGCCAGTCGTAAGTGGAGTTGGTGGTGACGATGCCGTTCGGGTTCTGGGTGTGGCCCTGGTTTCCGCCGGTGATGGTGACCTTGCTCCCGGAGATCCCGGTGACGACGGCCACGTGCTGGGCCCAGTTGCCACCGTCGTAGCCGTAGACGACCGCGTCACCGACGTGCGGGGTGTTCGACAGCGTCCCGTACTTCCTGCCGTAGGACATGAAGCTGGCCGCCCCGTCCGTCAGGCTGGACAGACCGGTGACCCCGTTGCGCGCCCAGGCCCAGCCGACGAAGTCGGCGCACCAGGCGTGGTCCGTTCTGCCGTTGACACAGCTGTTGTTCTGCGGGGAGACGCCGGTCCAGTAACCGCCGTTCGCACAGGCTCCGCGGCCCTCCTCGGCCCGTGCGGTGGCGGAGATGCCGTCCGTCAGGGGCGAGGCGCTGGCCGGAGAGGCGACGACTCCGGTCAGGACGGTGACGGCCAGGGCGGAGGCGGAGGTGAGGCGGATGGCGGCGGTCTTGAGGGTGTTGCTGGACATGACGGAGCTCCTGATGGCGTGGCAGAAGTGTGGGGTGGCACTGCGGGATGCCGCAGGCAGGCCTGATACAGGCCGGAAGAGTGTGAGCGCGCCGTGGCACGAAGGACGGCTGCCCTGCAGGAGCAGCTGTCAGGTCGCCGGGCGCAGCTCGCGGGTTGAGGTTCGGGGGCCGGTGGACCGGCGTCCGAACTACTCCCAGGCGGTGGTGTTCAGGCCGACCGGGGCGGTCTCCCACGCCGTGGTGGCGGAGACGTGGGTGTCGGCGGAGCCGTAGTGGCCGGCGAGGGCCGGGGTGACGGCGGCGAGGGCGAGAGAGGCGACCGCGGCGGCCTTGGCGAAGCGGGTGCGAAGCATGGCGATGGTCCTTCGGCGAGAGCTGCGAGAGCTGTGGTGAACGGCTGATCCGGTCTCGCGTCCCGCGGTGACGCTTCGTCCGGTGGTGCCGGCCGGGTTGGTGTTTCCGGTGTTCCCTGCTGGCAAGAACTAGCTTCGTCGCAGGTCAGGACGGGTGGAAGGGCTTTCAGGTGGACGGAACCGGTCCTGGACCGATCCGGCCAGCGGGGCCGGAAGCGGACAGCCCGACAGCGGACACCCCGGAAGCGGACAGCCCGACAGCGGACACCCCGGAAGCGGACAGCCCGACAGCGGACACCCCGGAAGCGGACAGCCCGACAGCGGCCGGTCCGGGAGCGGCCGCCAGGAGGCGCTCGTAGTACGGCGCGACGAGGGGCACTCCGACCCGGGCGACGGTCCAGCCCCGCAGGGCCGGCACCTCGGCGACCGCGCGGCGCGCCAGTGCCTTCGTACGCGTCTCCGCCTCGTCGAGGCTCTCGGCGAGCAGGAAGACCCCGAGCACCGGGTCCGGATGCGCGTACGGATGCGCCGAGACGTGCTCCACCGGGTTGTGGGCATCGGAGAGCTCGCGCACGAGTTCCGCTGTGTGGGACGGGAGTTGGACATCGGCAGAAGGGGCCCGGAGCGTGGCGTGGATGAGGTACATGTATCCACTGTTCCCACAACACGGGATCGGACAGAAGGGGTTAAGCGGGACGGTTGGGGCCGTGGCCGGAACAGGCCACGGACGTACCGCTCCCTCCGAAATTCTGCATGCGATGATCAATCTGCCCTGATCGACAGGGGTATGCCCGGGGGGGATCGCTGTGCTTGCAACTCTTGGCCTCGACACGACTACGGAGGCCCTGTACCGGGCCATGCTCGCGTATCCGCGCGAGGGCGTGGCCGCGCTCGCCGACCGCCTCGCCCTGACGGAGGGGGACGTCCGGCGCAGTCTGGACCTGCTCAGCGAGCTGGCCCTGGTCCGGCCCTCCTACGAGCAGGCCGGGGAACTGCGCGCGGTCGCGCCCGAAGTGGGCATGGAACTCCTGATGGCCCGCCAGCAGGCCGAGTTGGCGGCTCAGCAGCTGCGGATCGAGGCGTCCCGTGCCGCTGCCGCGCAGCTCATCGCGGAGTTCGCGGATCTGACCCCGGCCGCCTCCAGTCCCGGCGTCGAGCAGCTGGTGGGCCTGGACGAGATCCGGAGCCGGATCGCGAGCCTCGCGCACGGGGTGAAGACCGAGCTGATGACCTTCGCGCCGGGGGGCGGCCACCGGCCGGAGACCCTGGATGCGTCGAAGTCGAGCGACGAGGTACTGCTGAGCCGCGGGGTGCGGATGCGCTCCCTGTTCCAGGACAGCGTGCGCAACAGCCAGACCACCGTGTCGTACGCGACGTGGCTGACCGAGCTCGGCGGAGAGGTACGGACCGCCCCTGACCTGCCGACCCGCCTGATGATCTTCGACCGGACCACGGCCGTCATCCCCGTCAGCAGCGACGACAGCGCCGCCGGTGCCGTGGTCCTGACGGGCCACGGCACCCTGACGGCACTGTGCGCGCTCTTCGACAACGTGTGGGGCTCGGCGCAGCCGCTCGGCGCGGAGCAGGAGCGGGACACGGGCGGGCTGAGCGCGCAGGAGAGCACGGTGATCCGGCTCCTGGCGCAGGGGCTGACCGACGAAGCGATCGCCAAGCGCCTGGCCGTCTCGCCGCGGACGGCGCGGCGGCTGGCCAACGGTCTGATGGAACGGCTCGACGCGGCAAGCCGGTTCGAGTTCGGCGTACGGGCCGTCCAGCACGGATGGCTGCCCAGCACCGCCTAATCGTCCTGCGCGGACGAGGACCAGAGAAAGGGGGTGACCGGCGCTTCCCGCCGGTCACCCCCTTTCGTACGCCGTCACCCGCAGCGGCTCAGCCCTTGCTGACCGCCAGCAGGATCTCCGGCAGCTTCCGGGCCACCGTCGGCGCCGCCAGGCGCAGGCCCGTCCAGGTGGCCAGCGTTCCCCAGGCCGTCCCCAGCGGCAGCAGGATCCAGGTCAGCGACGGGTGGTCCGCCACGTTGAGGTAGACCGCCAGGACGATCACCGGGGAGCAGATCACCGCCGACGCGAGCATGCCGCCGAAGATGCCCGCCCAGGCGAGCCCGGCCTGCCCCGGGACGACGTTCTTGAAGGCGCCTTCCGTCGGGATCGAGTACGGGAACCGGGCCGAGGCCAGCGCGCCCGTGCACAGCATCGAGCCCAGCAGGGCCAGGGCCACCCCGAGCGCCGCCGGGAAACCGCCCCAGTTGTGGACCAGCGCCGCCGTGACCGCCGTGACCGCGACCGTGTAGGGGACGGTGACCAGGGCCAGGGCGTACGCGCGGGCGCGCAGCTCCGCGAACGCTTCCCGCGGGGTCGAGATGGTCTGCGCGACCATCCAGAACGCCGAGGTGTCCTGCCCGAACTGGTTGTACATCTGGACGCCGAGCATGCCCGCGCCGAAGCAGGCCAGGTACACCGAGCCCGTGCCCTGGAGGGCGTTGAAGACCGGGACGATCACGCCGATCGCCAGCGCCGTCACCCACGCCGACTTCGTCTTCGGGTCCCGGACCACGTACCGCAGCGTGCGCTGCATGACCGCGCCCGTCCGCCCGCCCGGCAGGAACGACCAGACCCCGGCGCCGCCCGCGGACTCCCGCTTCGCCGTCGGCTTCGCGGCCGCGATCGTCGAGCCGTCCGGGGTGACCATCAGGGTCGTCAGGCTCCGCTCCCAGAACCGCAGGAGCAGGACCAGCGCCAGGACGGTCACGGCCAGCTGCGCCGCCGCCACGCCGTACGAGCCCTTGCTCGCGGAGTCCACCATGCCGACGGCCGTCGCGGGCGGCAGCCACCGCACCACGGCCTCGACCGGCTCCAGCTGGGCCAGGCCGCCCGACTGGAACAGGCGCTGGCTGGCGAAGTTCGCCAGCTGCGCGCCCACCGCGATCAGCAGCCCGCTGAGCAGCGCGAGGTCACGCCCCTTGCGGCTGGTCAGCAGCCGTACGTTGGCCGTGGCCACCGCGCGGGCCAGCGTGACGCAGCCCAGCACCAGGAGCGGTACGGCCGGTACGGCGGCCACGATGCCCGCCGCGCCCCGCGCGACGGCCACCACCGAGCCCACCGCCAGGAAGACCGTGAACAGCGGGCCGATCCCGACCAGCGAGGAGGCCAGCAGGGCCCGTACGAGCGGACGCGGGCGCAGTGGCAGCATGACCAGCCGGCTCGGGTCGAGCGTCTCGTCCCCGCTGGGGAAGAACAGCGGCATGAACGTCCAGCCCAGTGCCAGGATCGCGGCGAGCAGGACGACGACCGTGCCCGCATGCGCGTTCCCGTGCAGCACGGCCAGGCCGAGCATCGCGAAGCAGGCCACGACCAGCGCGAACGCCAGCGAGCCGAAGTAGGCGGCCTTCCGCTTCGACGAGCCCTTGAGCCCGTTGCGGATCAGCGACAGCTTGAGGCTGACGAAGACCGAGGTCAGGTCGGCCGCGCCGGCCGCGGCCGGCGCCGCGGCCGTGGTGGCGGTCGGAGCGGAGGCGGATGCGGCGCTCATCGGGCCGCCTGCCCGCCGAGCCAGTCCAGCGAGTCGCCCGCGTCGCGGCCGCCCGCGCCGACCAGCTCCAGGAACGCGGCCTGCAGCGAGGGCGCCTCGCCCCGTACGTCGGCCAGCGGGCCCGCGGCGCGGATCCGGCCGGCGGCCATGACGGCGACCCAGTCGCACAGCGACTCGACCAGCTCCATGACGTGGGAGGAGAAGACGACCGTGGCGCCGGACGAGGTGTACCGCTCCAGCACCCCGCGGATGGTCTGCGCCGACACCGGGTCGACGCCCTCGAACGGCTCGTCCAGGAACAGCACTTCGGGGTTGTGCAGCAGGGCGGCGGCCAGGCCGATCTTCTTCCGCATGCCCGTCGAGTAGTCCACGACCAGCTTGTGCTGCGCGCCCGCGAGGTCCAGGACCTCCAGCAGCTGAGTGGCCCGCTTGTCGGTCTCCTCGCCCGGCAGCCCGCGCAGCCGGCCCATGTAGCCGAGCAGTTCGCGCCCCGACAGCCGCTCGAACAGCCGCAGCCCCTCCGGCAGCACGCCGATCCGCGACTTCACCTCGACCGGGTCGCTCCACACGTCGTGCCCGGCGACGAAGACCCGCCCCATGTCGGGGCGCAGCAGCCCCGTCACCATCGACAGCGTCGTCGTCTTGCCCGCGCCGTTCGGCCCGACCAGGCCGATGAACTGCCCCGCGGGCAGCTCGAGGTCGATGCCCGCGACCGCGACCTGGTCGCCGAAGCGCTTCCACAGACCCTCTACCCGTACCGCCGCCCGTCCGGCGGACGGCGCGGTTCGCGCGCCGTCCGGTCCGTACGTCCCACCCGTCGCATCTGCCTGGTCCGGCATGCGCCTGCCTCTCGCTGTGTTCCCCGTGGTCCTGCGTTCTTCACGATAGGAGGACGGGGTGAGGCGGGGGCAGTTACTTATGTCATGAGTTTCCGTACAGGAATGTCCCTGTCCTGACCTGCGGTCTTCCGCGGATCTGCCGGAGATCGCCGGGGGCGCGGGTCAGGAGCTGCGGCGGTCCCGGTCCGCCGCGGCCTCGCGTCCGCACGCGTACGCCAGCGCGGCGATCAGCTCCTCCGTGTCCGGCAGCCACCGGTTCGCCGGGGTGGGCCGGCGCGCCCACTGGACCGAGCCCCGGCCGCCGAAGCGGGTGGGCGGAGCGGCCACGTACTCGCCCTCGCCCCGCGCGACGAGGTCGATCGAAGCCGGCGACCAGCCGAGCTTGCGCACCAGGTCCGGCACCTTCGCCCCGGCGCCCGGCAGGACGAAGAACAACATCCGGTGGTCGGGCGTGAGGGCGACCGGTCCCAGGGTCCGCTCCATCCGCTCCAGCCGCGCCAGCGCCAGGAACCCGGCCGAGTCCGGGACGTCCAGCGCGTCGAACGTGCGGCCCGTCGGCAGCAGGATCGAGGCCTCGGGGCGCTTCGCCCAGATCCGCCGCACCTGGACCGCGCTGCCCGTGGCCAGGGCCGCCCAGTCCTTCACCGTGGCGTGCGCGCCCGGCGCCGGGCAGTCCTGCGCCCCGCAGGAGCACAGCTCCCGCCCGTCCGCGGACTCCAGCCAGGTGCCGGCGAAGACGTCCCAGTGCCGTTCTTCCGCGTACCGCACGGCATGGTCCAGCAGCTGCTCGCCGCGCTGCTTGGGGATGGGTGCGGTCTCCGTGACTCCGATGGTCTCTTCCACGCCCATCACAACTCCCGGGGTCACCCGGGGTTACGGGCGTAAACCGGCCGGTGGGCGGAGCATCGATCCTGCATACGGGGCGCACTGGAGCACGCACGGGGGCGCGTAGGAGGTCGGGGCGCCGGAGTTGGGTAGCGGCACGACGCAGAGCGGATGATTCTCCGCAACTCAGGCGGGAAGTGATCATTCCAACGATCACCCGCGGCTACTGGGGGTTTTCATGGCAGCCAGGCCTCTCGTCGCGCGCCAGCCGAATGAACGGCTACAGGCGCTCATCCAGGAAGCCGGGTGCTCGAACGCCGGGCTCGCCCGGCGCGTCAACATGTGCGGGGCCGAACACGGCCTCGATCTCCGCTACGACAAGACCTCCGTGGCCCGGTGGCTGCGCGGCCAGCAGCCGCGCGGCCGGGCGCCCGGCATCATCGCCGAGGCACTGGGGCGCAAACTCGGCCGGACCGTCACCATCGACGAGATCGGCATGGCCAACGGCAAGAACCTCGCCTCCGGCATCGGCCTGCAGTTCTCCCCGACCGTCATCGGCGCCATCGAGCAGGTCAGCGAGCTGTGGCGGAGCGACGTCGGCCGCCGCGACTTCCTGTCGGGCTCCAGTGTGGCCGCCTCGGCGCTCGTCGAGCCGAGCCGTGACTGGCTGATCACCGGCGCCGACGCGCAGGTGGCGCGCAGCGGCGGCTCGCGCGTCGGGATGCCGGACGTGGAGGCCGTACGGGCCACCACCGAGGCCCTCAAGGACCTCGACCACCGCTTCGGCAGCGGTCACGTCCGGCCCGTCGTCGTGCACTACCTCAACTCCGTGGTCTCCGGGCTGATCGGCGGCTCGTACCGGGAGCCGGTCGGGCGGGCGCTGTTCGCGGCGGTGGCCAGACTGACCGAGCTGGCCGGGTACATGGCGGTGGACACCGGGCAGCCGGGCCTGGCGCAGCGCTACTACATCCAGGCGCTACGGCTGGCGCAGGCGGCCGGGGACCGGGCGTACGGGGGCTACGTGCTCGCGGCGTCCATGAGCCACCTCGCGGCGGAACTGGGCAATCCGCGGGAGATCGCGCAGCTCGCGCGGGCCGCGCAGGAGGGGACCCGCGGGCAGGTCACACCGCGGGTGGAGGCCATGTTCTACGCCGCCGAGGCGCGCGGGCACGCGCTGCTGGGCGACACCCGGGCGACGGCGGTGCTGTCCTCGCGGGCCGTGACGGCGCTGGAGCGGGCGGAGCCGGAGTCGGGCGACGATCCGGTCTGGATCCGGCACTTCGACGCGGCGTACCTCGCGGACGAGCTGGCGCACTGCCACCGGGACCTGGGACAGGCGGACGCGGCGGCCCGGCAGGCGCAGGACGCGCTGCGGGGCCTGCCGGCGGGCAAGGCGCGGCGCCGGGCGATCGGACTGCTGCTGCTGGCGTCGGCGCAGGTGCAGCAGCGTGAGGTGGAGCAGGCCTGCCAGACCGCCGCGAAGGCGGCGGACCTGCTGTCCGGGCTCCGCTCGAACCGGGGCGCGGAGTACCTGGACGACTTCCGCACCCGGCTCGCCCCGTACCGCGACGAGCCGGCGGCCCGCGAGTTCACGGCCCGCCTGGAGGTGGTGGCGTAGGCGGCCCGGCGGCGGTGGGGCGGGTGGGCCTGCCGGGGGCGGGGGGTGACCGGGTAGCGTGAGCCGACGATTCGGAACACCGCAGTCGGCGAAGGAGTCCCGGTGACGGAGAGCGGACAGGGCGGCGACCGGCAGGCGGCCCCGCAGGCCGGTGCGCCGTGGGGCCCCGACCCGGCGTACCCGCAACAGCCGCAGAGCCCGGGGCAGCCCGCGTACGGCTACCCCCCGGCGCAGCAGCCGGGCGGGCCGGCGTACGGCTACCCCCCGGCGCCGGACCAGCCCCTGGCGGACCGGTCGCAGCCGGGGCAGCCGGCACCCGGGCACGTGGTGGGGCCCGGTTACGAGGGCCCGGGGGACCCGCACGGGTACGGCTACCCGCCGCTGCCCGAGGCGGTCACGCAGTACATCCCGCCCGTCCCGGCCGCGCCCACGCCCGACGAAGGGGCCACCCAGTACATCCCGCCGGTTCCGGCCGGTCCCGCGCACGGTGAGGCGGCGACGCAGTACATTCCGCCGGTTCCGGCCGGTCCTGCGCACGGTGAGGCGGCCACCCAGTACATCCCGCCGGTGCCGGCCGGTCCCGCGCACGGTGAGGCGGCGACGCAGTACATTCCGCCGGTTCCGGCCGGTCCTGCGCACGGTGAGGCGGCGACGCAGTACATTCCGCCGGTCCCGGCTGCCCCCGCGCACGGTGAGGCGGCCACGCAGTACATCCCGCCCGTCACCGACGGGTTCGACGCACTGTTCCGCGGGGACGGCGCCGACGCCGGGCACACCCAGCATCTGCCGCCCGTACAGGAGCCGGTGCTGCGGCAGCCGCCGCCGCGGGGCTATCCGCCGCGCGGCCAGCGGCCCGTACCGCCCCAGGCGCAGGCCCCCCAGCCCCAGCAGTTCCAGCAGCACCCGCAGTACGCGCCGCCCCCGCCCCCGCCGGAGGCGCCCCGGCGCGTGCCGGCCGGCGTGATCGCCGCCGTCGTCATCGGCCTGGCCGTCGTCGGGCTCGGCGTCGGCGCGCTGCTCAGCGACGGCAAGGCGCAGAACAACGACCCCGCTGCGGCAGCGGCGACCCCGAGCGTCGGCAGCTCGGCCGCGGCCGCCGCCGAGGCGCCCGTGGATCCGGCCCGGTCGCAGGCCGTCCAGCTGGACAAGCTCCTCGCGGACAGCAACGACAGCCGCGCCGCCGTGATCCGGTCCGTCGACGACATCAAGGGCTGCCGCAACCTCGGCCAGGCGGCGACCGACCTGCGCGACGCCGCCCGGCAGCGCGAGGAGCTCGTCACCCGTCTCCAGGAACTGAAGCTGGACCAGCTCCCCGACAACACGAAGCTGGCCGCCTCGCTGACCAAGGCCTGGCAGTCCTCCGCGGCCGCCGACAAGAGCTACGCGGCCTGGGCGGACGACGCCGCCGGTGACAAGAAGGGCTGCAAGGACGGGAAGGCCAAGAACAGCGACCACAGCGCCGACGGCGACAAGGCGAGCGGCGAGGCGACGAAGGCGAAGGAGTCGGCCGCGACCCTGTGGAACACGATCGCGGCCAAGTACGGCCTCACCAAGCGGGACAAGTCCCAGCTCTAGACGCAGGCCCGGAGCACCCCTACGCCGCGCGGGGGGCCTGCTCCAGGGTCTGGGTCATGTCCATCGACTGCTCGCCCTGCTGGGCGACGAGCCGGCCCGCCTGGACGATCTGGAAGTTGACCCGTCCGTTCACCATGCGCGGGAAGCCGGCGACGGCGCGCATGTCCTTGTAGCGCCAGCTCAGGTCCGGGGTCAGGCCGCCGGTCTTCACGGGCTCCGACTGGCTCAGCGCGCGCGCCACCTTGCGCGCCGTGATGTCCTCGCCGGACGTGAACCGCTTCAGCGTCTCGCTGAGCACCGTGTACGCGATCCAGGTCGTCTGCGTCCCGCTGTCGTCCCCGTCCACGGCGTCGTTGCCGAACGCGTGCTCGGAGATCACGTTCCGCATCTGCTCCCACAGCGGATCGGTCGACACCGGGTACCAGCTGGTGACGTATGCCCCCTCGAAGGGGCTCTCCCTGCCGCCGGTGCGGTCGACCACGGCCTGGCTGACACTGCCCAGCACCGAGGAGATCTGCGGGTTCTTGTGCTTGTCGTCGACGCGGCGGAAGGCGTCGAAGAACGTCTCCGTGCGCTCGCCGAGGACGGCCGTGACGCAGCCCTTGTCCTTGCCGCCCGTGGAGTTGGCGAGCGCCTCGCGGGCCTGCGGCGTGTAGTCCGCGGAGTCCTCGGCGGCCCGGATGTCGTTGGCGTCGGACATCTTGTTCGCCTTGAGCCCGGCGTTGAGCAGGAGCGGCATGGAGTCGCCCGCGAGGGTGTCCGGGCGGACGACGGCCACCTGGCTGCAGGCCCGGCCCAGCTGGTGGCCGGCGCCGGCGAGGAGCACGGGCTGGCCGCCGTTGACGGGGTAGGAGAAGGGGCTCTGGAACTCTTCGGAGGAGACCCCGTACCCGCCGATGAAGGGGATGCCCTCGGCCTCCAGCGGGGCCATGAAGGCGCGCCCGTGCTGGCTGTACGAGCCGACGACCGCGACGGCCTTCTCGCTGATGGCTTTGCGGGCGCAGTCGGCGGCACCGTTCGCGGTGTTCTTCTCGTTGCAGGTCAGTACGCGTAGTTTGTGACCGTTGATGCCGCCCTTGGAGTTGACCCATGCCTCATAGGCCTTGGCCATGCCGGGCATTCCGGGCATGTTGGTCGCCTGGGTGCCCTGCGGTGCGAAGGTCATGACCGTGATGGTGTCCCCGGAGCCCCCCGGGCCTCCGGGGAGCACCCCGCAACCGGCGACGAGGCACGCGCCCATCGCCGTTGCCACGAGAGTGCGGGAGAAGGATGCCGTGCGTCGCCAATCGGTCATGTCCATGCACCCTTCCGCCCCACGGGTAACTGGGAAATGAGATGGACACAACAAAGAGTGACGCGAAGGTGAATTGCAGGGGGTCGGTTGCGCACGGGCGCCTCAAGATCGCGCCGGCCGTGAACGTACGATCGAAAGCGTGACATTCGCCCAAGGTTCGAAGAACTCTTCCCGCCGCGGTGGCCGCTCCTCCACCATGGGCGGCATGCCCTTGAACGACATGCCGTGGTGGCGCTGGCGCAGCAACGTGCGCTCGGCGCTTCACATGCTCTCCGACCCGGTCTTCCACGAGGAGACCTGGCTCGCCGGTGTCGAGGGGTACGGGGACGTCACCGACGCCGTGTACCGGCTCGTCGAGGACACCTGGCTCGACAGCTGGTCCGCCGAGAAGTACGTCGGCACGATCTTCCGCGACTCCCAGGAGGCCGCGCTCGTGGACCTCGCGGTGCTGCGGGTGCTGCGGATCCTGCACCAGGTCGGGCCCGACGCCCCCGTCTCCGCCTACCTCGAGCACCACGCCTGGCCCGAGGCGGTACGCGCCGCGCGCGAGGCGCACGTACGGCTCGCGACCGCGGACGGGGACGAACCGGACGCCGCGCCGCAGTCGCTGGAACTGCTGAGGATCGTCACCCGCGCGGTGTGAAAGGCTGTGGGGTCATGAGCGACGACCCGCAGCCCCAGGCCCCCCAGCAGTACGTACTGACCCTGTCCTGCCCGGACAAGCAGGGCATCGTGCATGCCGTGTCCAGTTACCTGTTCATGACCGGATGCAACATCGAGGACAGCCGTCAGTTCGGCGACCACGACACCGGCCTCTTCTTCATGCGGGTCCACTTCTCGGCCGACGCTCCGGTGACGCTGGACAAGCTGCGGGCCAGCTTCGCCGCCATCGGGGACTCGTTCCGGATGGACTGGGAGCTCCACCGCTCCGACGACCGCATGCGGATCGTGCTGATGGTGTCGAAGTTCGGGCACTGCCTGAACGACCTGCTGTTCCGTACGAGCATCGGCGCGCTGCCGGTCGAGATCGCGGCGGTGGTCTCGAACCACACCGACTTCGCTGATCTGGTCCGCTCGTACGACGTCCCCTTCCACCACATCCCGGTGACGAAGGACACGAAGGCGGCCGCGGAGACGCAGCTGCTGGAGCTGGTGCGGGCCGAGAACGTCGAGCTCGTGGTGCTGGCGCGGTACATGCAGGTGCTGTCGGACACCCTGTGCAAGGAGCTGAGCGGGCGGATCATCAACATCCACCACTCGTTCCTGCCGAGCTTCAAGGGCGCGAAGCCGTACCACCAGGCGCATGCGCGCGGTGTGAAGCTGATCGGCGCCACCGCTCACTACGTGACGGCCGACCTGGACGAGGGCCCGATCATCGAGCAGGAGGTCGAGCGGGTGGGCCACGAGGTGACCCCTGACCAGCTGGTGGCGGTCGGGCGCGACGTGGAATGCCAGGCGCTGGCGCGGGCCGTGAAGTGGCACAGCGAACACCGCGTACTCCTGAACGGCACCCGCACGGTCGTCTTCGCGTAACCCGGAGCCTCCGCCCCCGCCCCCCCGCATCGTTCGGGCTGCCGCCCGGCACATCCAGCCCCGGGGGCGGGGCCTCGGCCGCCGGGACTAGAGGCGGCTCAGGGAAGCCGCTGCGAAGAGGACGTCGCGGATGGCTTCGCGGTCGCCGTGCTGGCCGACCGCGGCCTCCTCCGGGGAGATGTGGCCGGCGGCCAGCTGGCAGAATTCGGCGCCGTCCAGTGCGATCTGCGCCACCGTGTGCTCCGGCGACGGCTTCGCCGCCGGGGAGTCCAGCGCGATGTCCCAGCTGCCGCCGCCCGCGCCCTCGATCTCCAGGTGCAGCGTCCGGCCCGGTGCGCCCGCCGCGACCAGGCCGCGGGCCGGGGCCGCCAGCCCCGCCCGGCGCCGGTGGGCCAGCGCGCTCGGCAGCAGCCGCGCCGCCAGGTCGATCATCCGGTTCAGGTGCGGCCCCGACGGCGGGTCGTACGGGTAGTCCACCGCCTCCGCGATGTCCCACGCATGCACCCAGCACTCGAAGGCCCGCTCCAGGAACGCGTCTCCGAGCGGCAGCGCGAAGGCCCCGTAGTCCACCGACAGCTGGCCCACGCCCCGTCCCGCGAACGACACCGTCCGCACCAGCGTGTGCCCCTGCTCCCGCCACGGCTCGCGGATCTGCCGGGTGAGGGGCTGCGCGGCGGAGTTCCAGTAGTGCTCCGTACGGCCCGTCGCGTCCGACGGCGCCTCCGGGCCCAGCGGGTCGTCCAGGCCCAGCGCCGTCGCGACCATCCCGTCCACCGTGAGCAGGTGCCCGATCACCCCGGCCACCGTCGTCCGGCGGTACTGGCGCCGCTCCTCCTCGAACCACTTCAGCCGTACCGGGGTCTGCCACTCCGAGTCGCCGAAGTCCCGCAGCAGCGCGTCGAGCCGCGCCGTCTCGGTGTCGTACGGGCTCGCCCACACCGGCACCGGGATCCGGGCCGGCCGCTTGCCGAGGCAGTCCTCCAGCACGCGCGAGCGCAGCAGCGGCTTGAGGTCGAGGCTCTCCTCCGGGTGCAGCAGGCCCACCGCGTCACGCAGCCGCAGGGCCTCCTCCGCGCAGGGCGCGCACTCGGTGAGGTGGTCCTCCACCGCCTGGGTCTCCTCGGCGGAGCACGCCGCCAGCGCCCACGCGCCCAGCAGGGACTTCAGTACGGCGTGCGACCGCGGCGGCTGCGGCGCAGCCGCCGGCTGCGGCAGCGGCTCCGGTGCGTGCCGCGGGTCGAGGTCGTCGGCGGCCCCGCGCGGACCCGGTATGCGCGGCGGACCGGCGGGGCGCTGCTCGTCGTATCCGTCGGCGGGCGGGTCGGCGGGGCCGTTCATCGGGGCGTTCCATATCCGGGCGGGCCGTATCCGGGCGGTGCGGCGTCCTCCTGCGGGAGGGCGTTGGCGGTCGACAGCAGCTGCAGCCCGAGGCGCAGCCGGCGCCGGGCCTCGTCCTCGCTGATCTGCAGGTCGGCGGCGGCCTGCCGGTAGTCGCGGCGCTTGAAGTACGCGAGTTCCAGCGCGGCCCGCAGCGGCGCGGGCATGGAGGTGACGATGTAGTCCGCGCGGGCGGCGGCGCTGGCGCTGCGCACCTTCTGCTCGAGCTCCTCGCGCGAACCGCGGCCCAGTTCGGCCTGGCGCAGCCGGGCCACGGCCTGGCCCTGGGTGATCCGGGCGACCCAGGACCGCATGGAGCCCTGCTTGGGGTCGTACGCGTCCGGGTTCTCCCAGATGTAGCCGAACACTTCGCGGGTGATCCGGTCCGCTGCCTTCTCGTCGCCGAGGACCCGGTGCGCCAGGCTGTGCACGAGCGAGGCGAAGCGGTCGTACAGCTCTCCGAGCGCGGCGGCCTCGCCGCGGGCGAGGCGCTGCTGCATGCGGCGGTCCCAGCGCGGTGGTACGTCCTTCGGCATAACTGCCCCCAGCCGTGTGTCGACGCATCGAATGTAATGGGCACATGCGGGTTCGCGCCCGTTTTGGGGGAACCGGACCCTGGAAGTGTGCCCTGCGTGATAGGCGCGTCGCGGGGTGTGAACCGTGGGACGGGCCGCGGCACATGGGCACAGGTGTACGCGCCCCGTCGCGCTTCCCGTGCGCGGGTTCGATGCGGCCACCTCCTTGACGACTTCGCTTAACGGGCAGGCCACGTAGGCCTTACGCTCCTGGCTTGTCTTGAACTGCACCCCACCGCACATGTGAAGGCGGAACGCCGAATATGGACAGCGCAGAATACGAGCGCAAGATCGCCGCCCGATTCGCCACCTTCGACCAGGACGGCAACGGATATATCGACCGGGAGGACTTCAGTGCGGCCGCGAAGGCGGTGCTGGCCGAATTCGGCACGACCGCGCGGTCGGACAAGGGCCAGGACCTCTTCGCAGGTGCGGAGGCGTTCTGGCAGGGGATGGCCGGGATCGCGGACGTCGACGGGGACCAGCGCGTGACCCGCGAGGAGTTCATCACGGGGGCGGCGAAGCGGCTGCGGGACAACCCGCAGCGGTTCGCGGAGATCGCGCGACCGTTCCTGCACGCGGTGATCGCGGTGGCGGACGAGGACGGCCGCGGCCCGACCCCGGCGGCGGCGGTCCGCGTCCTGCGCGCCCTGGGCACCCCGGCCGAGCTGGCCGGCCAGGTGGCGACGGCCCTGGACGGCGACGGCGACGGCCGCATCGCGGAGGAGGAGATCCTGTCGGCCTTCGCAGGCTACTGCGGGGTCGAGGCCCCGGACGCGTAGCCCGCAGGTCCGAACCCGGATCGCCGTGCGGCCGTGCGCCGCACGGCGGTCCGAGAGGCCTGCTCCTGCAACACCCCCTAGGCGAAGCGTTCGCGGAGTTTGTACTTCAGGACCTTGCGGAGGGCGTCGTTGCGGGGGAGGGATTCGACCAGTTCCAGTTGCTCGGGGAGTTTGTGGGGGGACAGGCCCTGGGCGCGGAGGTGGGCCGTCAGTTGCGGCAGGGTCAGAGGGGCCGCGCCCGCCGGCTGTTCCACCACCGCGCAGACGCGTTCGCCGCGCTCGGGGTCCGGAAGGCCGATCACGGCCACGTCGCCGACGCCCGGGAGCAGGTGGAGGAGGTCCTCGATCTCCTTCGCGGAGATGTTCTCGCCCTTGCGGATGATCACGTCCTTGCTGCGGCCGGTGAGGACGAGGTAGCCGTCCCGCGTCAGGTGGCCGAGGTCTCCGGTGATCAGGTAGCCGTCGGCGTCGAAGGCGTCCGCCGGGGCGTCCCGGTTGAGGTAGCCCTGGCAGACCGCCTCGCCGCGCAGCCGGACCTCGCCGTCGGTGTCCGGGGGCAGTGGCCGGCCGTCCGGCGTCGTGATGCGGATCGACATGCCCGCCGGGGGGCGGCCCTCCGTCGTGGCGAGGTGCTCCGGGGAGTCGTCGGGGGAGCCCATGGTGATCATCGGGACCTCGGTCATGCCGTAGCCGTGGGTCAGCCGGCAGCCCAGTTCGCGGACGACGGCGTGGTAGATCTCCGGCGGCTTCGGGGCCCCGCCGCCCGCGAGGAGGCGCAGGGTGGGGACGAGCCGTAGGTCCGGGTCCTTGCGCTGTTCCGCCAGGAACATCGAGTAGAAGGCCGTGGAGCCGCCGGCCACCGTGACCCCGTGGCGCCGGTAGCCGGCCAGCGCGTCCGGCATCGCGAACTTCTCGAAGAGGACCGCGGGAAAGCCGTACAGGAGCAGCATCACCAGGTAGTCCGGGCCGCCGATGTGTGCGTACGGGAAGGCGATCGAGCCGACGTCGGCCGGGCTCAGGTGCAGGGCGTGGGCCAGGCAGGAGCCGCCCGCGATGAGTGAGCGGTCGGTGTGCAGGACGCCCTTGGGGTCCGAGGTGGTGCCGGAGGTCCAGTAGATCCACCGGACGTCCGTCCCGTTGCCGGGCGGCGGGGGGAGTACGGCCGGATCGCCCGTAGGCAGGGCTTCGTACGCCTCGAAGACGCCGCGCGCGCCGAGCCGCTCGGCCATCGCCGTGTGGTCGAAGCCCCGCCAGAGGCCCGGGACGGCGAAGAACTCGGCCTTGGACTCGCGCAGCGCGAAGCCCACCTCGCGGTCCCGGTAGAAGGGGATCACCGGGGTCTGGACGGCGCCGATCCGGGCGAGCGCCAGGGAGAGCAGGACGGTCTCGATCCGGGTGGGCAGCTGCCAGGCGACGACCGTGCCGGGCCGTACGCCCTTCCCGTACAGGCCCGCCGCGACCCGCTCGGCGCGGTCGCGGAGCTCGGCGAAGGTGAGCGTCCGGTCGTCGGCGGGGTCGTCGGCCGCCTCGATCAGCACGGTGGCGCCGGGGCTCAGCTCGGCCCGCCGTACGACCAGCTCCCAGAGGGTGGGGGACTGGCCGAGCCGTATCGCGGTGTCCTTCGTGTCCCTGCTGTCCGGCATCGCAGCCTCCCCTTCGCTGACGGTTCGTCAGATCACGCGGAGAGCGTAGGGCTCCGCCGCTTGTCGGTCCAGGGGTGGCGGAGCTAGCTTGTTTCTGACGATGCATCAGATTCGCTATCGGATTCACTCAGGCATTCACCGGCTTGCGGCGAGGGGACACCATGGAACTGCCTCGGATCATCAGCGTCGACGACCACGTCATCGAACCCGCGCACCTCTTCGACGTCTGGCTGCCGGCCAAGTACCGCGACCGCGGGCCCAAGGCGCTCACCGCGGGCATCGGCGAGCTCGAGTACACGGGCGGCAAGTACGTGATCACCATGGACCCCGACGGCCCGCCGACCGACTGGTGGATCTACGAGGACCTGAAGTTCCCGTACAAGCGCAACATCGCCGCCGTCGGCTTCGACCGCGACGACATGACCCTGGAGGGGATCACGAGGGAGGAGATGCGGCGGGGGTGCTGGGACCCCAAGGCGCGCCTCGCCGACATGGACCTCAACCACGTCGAGGCCTCGCTGTGCTTCCCGACGTTCCCGCGCTTCTGCGGCCAGACCTTCGCCGAGGCCCACGACAAGGAGGTCGCCCTCGCCTGCGTGCGCGCGTACAACGACTGGATGCTCGAGGAGTGGTGCGGCGACAGCGGAGGCCGGCTGATCCCGCTGTGCATCATCCCGCTCTGGGACATCGACCTCGCCGTCGCCGAGATCCGCCGCAACGCCGCCCGCGGGGTGCGCGCCGTGACGTTCTCCGAGATCCCCACCTACCTCGGGCTCCCCTCCATCCACTCCGGCTACTGGGACCCGTTCTTCGCCGTCTGCCAGGAGACCGGGACGGTCGTCAACATGCACATCGGGTCCAGCTCCCAGATGCCGGCCGCCTCGCCCGACGCGCCGCCCGCCGTGCAGGCCTCGCTCAGCTTCAACAACGCCATGGCCTCGATGATGGACTTCCTGTTCAGCGGGGTGCTGGTGAAGTTCCCGACGCTGAAGCTGGCGTACAGCGAGGGCCAGATGGGCTGGATCCCGTACGCGCTCGAGCGCGCCGACGACGTGTGGCAGGAGCACCGCGCCTGGGGCGGGGTCCGCGACCTGATCCCCGAGCCGCCGTCCACGTACTACTACCGGCAGATGTTCTGCTGCTTCTTCCGCGACAAGCACGGCATCGCCTCGCTCGACGTCGTCGGCCGGGACAACGCCACGTTCGAGACCGACTACCCGCACGTGGACTCGACCTTCCCGCACACCAAGGAGGTCGCCCTCGACCATGTGAAGGGGCTGGACGACGAGACGGTCTACAAGCTGATGCGCGGCAACGCCATCCGCATGCTCGGCCTCGACCTGGACCGCTGATGGACCTGACCTACACCGAGGAGGAGCAGGACTTCCGGGCCCGGCTGCGCGGGTGGCTCGGCAAAACGCTGCCCGAGCTGCCCGCGAAGCCGTCGCCCGACGACTGGCCCGGCCGCCGCGCGTACGACCTCGGCTGGCAGCGCAGGCTGTACGACGCCGGGTACGCCGGGCTGCACTGGCCGGTCGACGCGGGCGGGCGCGGAGCCACCCCGACCCAACACCTGATCTTCCTGGAGGAGACCGAGCGCGCCGGGGCCCCGTACGTCGGAGCCAACTTCGTCGGACTGCTGCACGCCGGCCCGACCATCGCGGCCGAGGGCACCGCGGCGCAGCGGGCGCGCTGGCTGCCGCCCGTACTGCGCGGGGACGAGGTGTGGTGCCAGGGGTTCAGCGAGCCCGACGCGGGCTCCGACCTGGCCTCGCTGCGCACGCGCGCGGTGCGCGACGGCGACGACTACGTGGTCACCGGCTCGAAGATCTGGACCTCGCACGCGGAGGTCGCCGACTGGTGCGAACTGCTCGTACGCACCGATCCCGCGGCGCCGAAGCACCGCGGGATCTCGTGGCTGGCCATGCCCATGGACGCCCCCGGGGTGACGGTACGGCCGCTGCGCACCCTCGCGGGATCGACCGAGTTCGCGGAGATGTTCCTCGACGAGGTCCGGGTGCCGGTCGCGAACCGGGTCGGGGACGAGAACGACGGCTGGCGCGTCACCATGGTCACCCTCTCCTTCGAGCGGGGGACGGCCTTCGTCGGCGAGGTCGTGGCCTGCCGCCGTACCCTGGGCGAGCTCGCGCGCACCGCGAAGGCGAACGGCCGGTGGGACGATCCGGTGCTGCGACGCCGGCTCGGGCGGCTGTACGGGGAGTTCGGCGCCCTGTGGCGGCTCACCCAGTGGAACGTCAGCGAGTCCGAGCGGACCGGCGGGGTCCCCGGCATCGGCGGCTCCGTCTTCAAGCTCGCCTACTCGCACGCGCGCCAGGAGCTGTACGACACCGCCGCCGAGGTGCTCGGCGCGGATTCCCTCGCGCTGGACGAGGAATGGGTGCTCGACCGGCTCTCGTCCCTCTCGTACACCATCGCGGCGGGCACCTCGCAGATCCAGCAGAACATCGTCGCCGAGCGGATCCTCGGCCTCCCGAAGGGCCGGTGAGGACCGTGGACTTCCGGTTGACCGAGGAGCAGCAGGACCTGCGGGCCGGCGTACGGAACCTGCTGGAGGGCCGGTACGGGCGCGAGGCGCTGCGCGTCTCGGTGGACTCGGGCGGGGCCCTGGACCGGGGGCTGTGGCGGGAGCTCGGCGAGGCCGGGTTCTTCGCGCTGCGGCTCCCGGAGGCGGACGGCGGGGTCGGGCTCGGACTGCCGGAGGCGGTCCTCGTCTTCGAGGAGGCCGGGCGGGCGCTGCTGCCGGGGCCGCTGGTCGCCACGCACCTGGCGGCCGGGACGGTCCCGGGGGCGGCGGGGGGCACCAAGGTGGTCACCGCGTTCGACCTGGGCGGGCCGCTGGTGGCCCACCTCGCGGACGCGGACGCGGTGCTCGGTACGCCGTTGCTCCCTCCGGGTGAGCCGGTGCGCTCGGCGGACCCCCTCACCCCGCTGCACCGGGTGTCGGCGCCGGGGAGCGCGGCCGCGATGCACCGCGACGAGGGCGCCCTGCTGACGGCCGCCCTCCAGACGGGCAGCGCGCTGCGCACGGTGGAGCTGGCCGTGCGGTACGCGCAGGAGCGCGAGCAGTTCGGGCAGCCGATCGGGGCGTTCCAGGCGGTCAAGCACCTGTGCGCGCAGATGCTGGTGCGGGCCGAGGTGGCCCGTACGGCGCTCTACGCGGCGGCCGTGACGGCGGACCCGGCGGAGGTGGCCGGGGCCAAGCTGCTGGCCGACGAGGCCGCCGTACGCAATGCCCGGGACTGCCTGCAGGTGCACGGCGGGATGGGCTTCACGTGGGAGGCCGACGTCCATCTGCACCTCAAGCGGGCCTGGGTGCGGGCCCGGCAGTGGCGGACGGCGGGGGAGGCGGAGGAACTCCTCGCCGCGGAACTCCTCGCCGGGGAACTCTTCGCGGCGGAGCTGCCGGCCGCGGCGGGGTAGCTCGCTGTCACGAACGGGGCGGAACGGGGCACGGTCGGAACGGAGCGGGACGCATGTCCGATTACAGAGAGTTGATATCGGTTTGTGTCCTTGGCCCGCCCCATTGCGGCCCGGAGTCGGGGGCCTGCTCCGGTACGCTCCCGGGAATGCGAGCGGTTGAGCGGCGCGAGCGTCGCGCAGTATGCACCACGCCTACTCCTTCGCGCTGGAATATGCCCGAAGCGCTTGTTGTGGTGACTGTATGTCAACCATGCTGCTCCGCAAGGGGGTCACACTCGGTGATCCCATCCCGTCGCGAGGCGAAGTGTCCGCCGGTTCGGATGGTGTGAGCGGTGCAGGTGCTTCAGGTGCAGCTGGAGGTAGGACCGGATCCCGCCGAGGTCGGCCGGGCCCGCCGCTGGGCGCGGTCCCGGCTGGCGGGGTCGGGCATAGGAGACGACGAGCCGCTCGCCGAGACGCTGATCCTGCTGATCTCCGAGCTGGTCACCAACGCCGTCGTGCACACCGGCTGTCCGGCCGTCCTGCGGATGCTGTTCGGGGAGCCGGGGGTGCGCGTCGAGGTCGCCGACGCCAGCTCCCGCGGCCCTGCCCGGCGCCAGGCCGCCGGGGACGACACGGGCGGGCGCGGGCTGGAGCTCGTGGACGGGCTGGCCGACCGCTGGGGCTGGCAGCGCGAGGGTGCGGGCAAGCGGATCTGGTGCGAGATCGACCGCGCCGACAAGCCCGCGGACCGCGCACCCGAGCGGGGTGAAGGCTCGAACAGAGTATGCGGGTCGACGCGGGAACCGCGCGTGTACCTCTAACGAGGTGTTGACGGTTCGTCAACTGTTGATCACTCTTGTACTGAGCGATTCGTCGCGAGGGGACGCCAAGGGCAGACCTTGACGAGTGCGGGTCGCGGGGTGGCGGCTGCCGTGCCGCGCTCGGGGCGTGCACGACCGCGCGCCGCCACCCGCTGGACCGCGCCGCCTTCACCGGGGCGGCGTGACCAGCCCCATCTCGTACGCCTTGATCACCAGTTGCACCCGGTCCCGGGCGTCGAGCTTCGTCAGCAGCCGCGCCACGTGCGATTTCGTCGTCGCCACCGTGATGAACAGGTCCTGCGCGATCTCGCTGTTCGACAGGCCCCGCCCCACCAGGGTCAGCACCTCCTGCTCCCGGGCGGTGATCGCCGGAGCGCGGGCGGGGGTGGGCGCCGGGCCCGCGACGAAGTCGGCGATCAGGCGGCGCGTCACGCCCGGGGCGATGAGGGCGTCGCCGGCGGCGACCACGCGCACCGCCGCGAGGATGTCGTCCAGCGCCATGTCCTTCACGGCGAAACCGCTCGCGCCGGCGCGCAGCGCCCCGTACACGTGGTCGTCCTCGTCGAAGGTGGTCAGGATCAGCACGCGGGCGGCGCCGGGGCCGGCCGTGAGCCGGCGGGTGGCCTCGATGCCGTCCATCTCCGGCATCCGGATGTCCATCACGACGACGTCGGGGGCGAGCTCGGCGGTCAGCCGGACCGCCTCGGCGCCGTTCGCGGCCTCGCCCACGACCTCGAGGTCCGGGGTGTCGGCCATCAGCACGCGCAGTCCCGAGCGCACCAGGGGCTGGTCGTCGGCGAGCAGGATGCGGACGCTGCTGCTGCCGCTCATCGCTTCTCCTCCCGTTCCCGTACCACGAGCTGCTCCGGCTGCTCCGGCTGCTCCGGCCGCTCCGGTTGTTCAGGTCGTTCCGGCTGTTCGGGTTGTTCGAGGGGCAGGACCGCCGACACCCTGAAGCCGCCGCCGCCGGCCCGCGGGCCGGCCTCGAACCGCCCGTTCAGCAGGGCGGCACGCTCCCGCATGCCCGTGATGCCGAATCCGGCGCCGGCCGGGCCGCCTTCCGGGACCCCCCGCCCGTCGTCGGTGATCTCCAGGGCCAGTTCCTCCCGCCCGTACGCGATGCCCACGCGGCAGCCGTCGGCGTGCGCGTGCCGGACCACGTTGGTCAGCGCCTCCTGCACGATACGGAACGCGGCCAGCTCGACGTCGGCCGGCAGCGGCCGCCGCTCCCCGGCCCACACCACGTCCACGCGTACGCCCGTATCGCTCGCGGTGGCCGCGGCCAGCCGCTCGATGCCGTCCAGGCCCGGCGCGGGCGCCGCCGACACCGGATCGCTGCGGCGCAGGGCGACGAGGGTACGGCGCAGGGCGGCGAGCGTCTCGCGGCTGGTGGCCTCGACGGCCTGCAGCGCCGCACGGGCCTGAGCGGGCTGCGTCTCGATGACCCGGCTGCCGACCCCGGCCTGGATGGCGATCACGCCGATGCTGTGGGCGACCATGTCGTGCAGCTCGCGGGCGATGCGCAGCCGCTCGTCGGTGAGGGCCTGCTCGGTGGCGCGGGCCTGCGCCTGCGCGGCGGACTCGCGGCCGCGCCGTACGGAGTCCCCCATCAGCCAGGCGAGGACGACGATCGGCAGCTGGCTCTGGGTGAGGAAGAGGGCGGAGCCGGTCACGGGCAGGGCGAACTGGGCGGTGAGCAGCAGCAGGACGGTGGTGCTCACGGCCGACAGGGTCACCCGGCGCGAGCGGGTCGCCGCGACCACGCCGAGCGCCACCGCGGCGGGCAGCACCATGGCGAGGGTGAGCCCGGGGGCGCGGCCGAGGAAGAGCATCAGGTACGTGCCGAGGAGCATCAGGCCGAGGGTGGTGAGCGGCGCCCGCCGCACCAGGAGGGCGCCGGTCAGTACGCCGATGATCGCGAGGAGCGGTCCCACTTCGAACATCCGGTCCCCGATGCCGAGGGGCACGCGGAACGCGAGGTTCGACAGCACGAGGGTGCCCAGCCCGGCGCCCGTCCAGAGGGCCGCGGTCTGCCACCGCAGGCCGGTCCGGCCCCCGCCCGTCTGCCCTGATGAGGTGTCCATGTCGCGACCCTAACGGCCGTACGCGGCACCGGCATCGGCCTTCGGGATGCATCCCACAGGGGGGTGCCGGACCCGGTGGTAACGAGGCATTCCGCTTCGAGGACAATTGGGGACGCACCGATGTTACTCAGCAGTAGGAGCAAGCGCGTGAACCAGGACAGGCGTCGCCAGGCCGAGGACTTTCTGCAGCCCGACGAGCAGTTGATCGCCGTATGTGCCTGCGAACCGGGTCCGGGCGTGCCGAGCCCTCCGGAGGACCTGCTCGCGCCCCCGGAGCCGGCGGCGCTCGGCCGGCGGATCGAGGAGAAGCTCCCTCGCTCCCTCCAGCAGCTCTTCAAGGCCCGCACGCACGACCCGCGCCGGGATGCGGCCGACCGGATCCCCGACCCGGCGGACGGCAAGGGCATGGAGGGGGGCTGGCAGAGCGTGGCCGGCCGGTTCCTCATCAGCCGCGCCAACGCGCACGGCGCGGCGACGGACGTCCTCGTGGTGACGGACCGGCGCTGGTTCGCCCTGACGGACGTTTCGCCGCTGTGGCAGTCGACGCCCGAGATGAAGCAGTACTGGGAGGTCCCGCGAGCGGCGATCACCGTCGTCCGCGCGAACGCGACGGGCCTGCTCCAGAAGGGCCGTATGAACATCGAGTTCGCCGACCTCTCCTGGGTCGCCCTCGACGCCCTGACCCCCGCCGAGGCCCCCGCCTTCGCCTCGGCCGCGGCCCGCTACCGCTGACGGACCGAA
This sequence comes from Streptomyces sp. NPDC031132, assembly GCF_055570595.1. Classification (NCBI taxonomy): domain Bacteria; kingdom Bacillati; phylum Actinomycetota; class Actinomycetes; order Kitasatosporales; family Streptomycetaceae; genus Streptomyces; species Streptomyces sp. NPDC031132. The sequence goes on along the minus strand of NZ_JBVIGX010000013.1, from coordinate 18,304 downwards.
CGGCCGAGGCCCGCACCCGGCGGCGGGTGCGGGCCTCGGCCGGAACGTGCTCCCGGGGTGCCGTACTCCCCGGCTCCGGGTGTCCGTCAGGACTGTACGACTCGCACCGCGTCGCAGCCGAAGAAGCGATAGGTGCGCCCGGTGGCTCCGTCGGTGAACGAACCCTTCACGCAGGCCTCGGTGTCCGCCCGCTGGAGGCCCGAGGTGGCCGAGGCGAAGTGGAGCACCATGTCGCGGTCGCCGTCCCTGACGCGCTCGACCGGAGTCGTGGTCCGTTCGACCACGTCCTCGATGTGGCCCCTGTCGTGCACTTCTGCGCTCCCACCCGGGCCGGCGTAGACGACGTTGCGCGGTCCGAAGCGGACGGTCAGCGGCTGGATGGTCGTGGCGTTGAAGTCGAGCGGGAGGGCGTACTCGCCCGCCCTGGTCGTCAGGACGCCGACGGGGACGGTGTCGGCCGGGATGTTGACGGAGTTGGGGTTGCCACCCGGCTTGATGTTGATCGCGACCGGGACGACGCAGTCGACGGTGAACTCGGACGGCCGGTGGTTGTTCGCCGCGACGGGGTCGGTGTCGTCCGGTCGCCCCGGTGTGATCGACGCGGTGAACCGGTAGGTGTGCGATCCCGGCTGCGCACAGCCGACCGTGAAGGTGCCGTCGAACGACTGCGGGGCCCCGATCGCGAGTGCGGGGATGTTCCTGGTCGACGAGGAAGGCGTGACCGTGGCCCCCGGGTCGGCCGTGGCGGCCGTGGCGAGCACGGCGTCCATCGGGCTGGACGGCCCGTTGTTCGCCACCGTGCCGTGCAGGGTGACGTCCAGGGTCTGCCCGATGAGCACCTGCGTGGGCGGTGCCGTGGCGGCGAAGGAGGTGACGGCGAGGTCGGCGACCGCCACCACCCGGGTGTCGGTGACGGCGCTGTCGTTGCCCGCCACGGGGTCCGGACCCGCGAGGTTGTCCACCACCGCCCGGTTGGTGAGGGTGACGGGGCCGCCGGCGTTGTGGACGAGGTCGGCCGGCACGTGGGCGGTGATCGTGACGGTGCGCGTGGCACCGGGGAGCAGATCGCCGACGCCGCAGGTCACCGTCGCGCCGGACGGGTGGCATGCCGCGTCGTCGCTGACGTAGGAGACCTGCGCGGGCAGGGTGTCGACGAGCGTCACCGAGGCGGCCGGCCTGAAGCCGTGGTTGGACACGACGGCGGTGTAGACGAGGTCCGTTCCGGCCGCGACCGGGTCCGGGTTGTCGGTGACGGTGACTCCGACGTCGGTGGTGTTCCGCTCCTCGTGCATCGCGAGCAGCTCGCTGGTGGTGGGGACGTCGTCACTCTCCGGGCCGAGGGCGGCATTCGCGGAGTCGCCGAACTGACGGAACGGCAGCGATACGAAGGTCCAGTCGTCGGAGCCCTTCAACGTCTCGTTGGTCGAGGTGTTGATGCAGGCGGGGGGCGTGGGCATGGGACCGGGGCCGGCGTTGTCGATGTTCGTGGCCGGCACCGTCGGGTCGAGCGGCGGATCGGCGTCGGCGTTCCAGTTGGGGCTGGTGTTGAGGTTGTTCGGGACCTTCTGGCCGGTGCTGTCGACGAACGTGAACCGGTTTGCCGTGTCGGTCGCGTCGAGGATCGTCGGTTCGGTGAGGGCGTCCTCCTTGAGATCGGGCAGCGGAGCGTGCCCGCGCGGCTTGTCGCCCGGCGGCTGGCTGCCGACTGCGAGCCTGGGGGGCGAGTAGTCGAGGATGGTCCCGTCCCCGACGCGGGGGATGCCGTCCTGCAAGTCGTAGTTCATGATGCTCACGTAGTTCGGCTTGCAGTTGGGCCGGCTCTCGAAGCCGCCGTGGCGCAGGTTCAGGTTGTGCCCGAGCTCGTGCATGATCGTGCCGGCGTCGACATTGAAGACCGTGAAGTCGTTGCCCCCGATCTCGCCCTGGCCGCCGGTCTGCTGCGGGCAGGTGGCCACGCCCGGCTGCGCGACGATCTGCCCGTAATGGAAGATCAGCCGCCGCTGCCGGTTGAAGTTCAGGTTCCTCGAGTTGTAGAAGGCGGTGTCGAGGCCGCACCCACCGGGCGCGGTGATGACGCTGCCGCCGCCGAGGTCGTCGCCGACGCGGCAGTCGGGGTCCTGGGTGTCGGTGAAGGCGTCGCCGTCGTTGTTGACGCCGTCCGTGCAGTTGGTCGGCTGCGGGTTCTCGACGCTCGCGTCGAGGTAGTCGATCTGCACCCTGTTGCAGGTGGGGTCGTTGCCGTCGATCAGCCCGTCCGCGCCGTTGTCGATCCCGTCGGAACACGTACCGACCGGCCCGTCCTCACGGCCTCCCGGGTCGGGGAGGCCGCCGGTGTCGACATGGAGGTTGATGCCGTCGGTGCCGTCGGGGTTCGGCGGGGCGTTGACACCGGAACCGCCGTGTGGGGCCTGCCGGCTCGCCGCGCCGGAACCGACGTCGGGCGGCGCCGCGGCGAAGGCCTTCTTCATGGCCTGGATGCCCGCGCGGGTGGGCGCGCGTCCGGCTGCCCAGTCCAGCTCGAGGAAGACGTCCTTGTGGTCGGGCTCGGCACCCATCGCCGGCAGGTCCACGTCGATGGTGCCGTCACCGTCGTCGTTGTACCCGTTGCGCTCCCAGCCGTCGAGCAGGCCGTCGCCGTCCGCGTCACCGCTGGTGGATGTCGTGCTGACGTCCCAGCACACCTTGACGGACGGTTCGTCGTCGTCGTCCCCGGCGTCGCCGTCACCGGACGCGCAGGACTGCGGCCAGTTCACGTTGTCGGTCTTGTTGAGGGCGGTGTCGCGCCACTTGCCGTCGGTGTAGGAGACGGTGAAGTCGAGGTTGTTGTCGTGGTCGTGCGGGGTGTCGTCGCCCAGGTCGTCGCCCGAGGTGTCGTCCGCGTCCCAGATCTGGATCGTGACGGGAACGTTCTGGATGGTGTCGGGCAGCTCGGTGGAGACGACCCAGTACGGGTCGACGCCGAAGACGTTGTCGACGGTGGGTGTCCGGTGCTCGACGCCGTCGATGAACACTTTTGCGTAGAAGTCGGGGTGCCCTTCCAAGACGGCCTCGAGCCCTTCGGCCGAGCACGGATCGACGCATCCGACATGGGTGATGGTGACCGAGAACGGGCGGGTGCCCGCGGCCTGCGCGTGGGCCGGCATGAATGCCGGCAGGAGCGCAAATCCCGCCACGGCGGCCATGAGGCGCAGCCGCTTCGCGGTTCGTCGCATAGAAGTCCCTCTCGCTGCGGGGTGCAAGGCACCCCGGGAACGCAAAGACAGCGATCTGCCGCACTGGACGAGACCGGCATGCCGACCGCGCATGTCAGTTTGCCGGTTTCTGTTCTGCAAATGCTGGACCTGTGCGGCGAGTTCGGGACGCCGGGTGCCGAGTGATCGTTTCTTCAGTGGGCGGCACGGCCGGAGGGCTCGGAGGACTCGGACGACTCAGAGGACGGCCACCGGGGCGACCGGGGTGCCGACGCCCCCGACGAAGGGCTCCGGCATGGCCGAGAGGAGGAAGCTGTACCGGTTTTCTTCTGCACAGGCTGTGGACAACTTTTCGAGGTTCCAGTTCTGGCCCTGGTGCATGCCCATCTCGACCAGGTCCAGTGCGTGGACCGGCAGCCACAGGTTGTCGATCTCCGGAGGGAAGATCTCGAAGGTCAGGGTGTCATTGGCGACGGCGGCCACGTCCCGCGCGTGGAACCACTCCGGCGTACGGACGGACAGCCCCGGCGACGGGAAACCGTAGCCGTGCTTGTCGCCCGCCAGGTAGACCTGGATCTGGCCGGTGCGGACCAGGACGACGTCGCCCGCCCGGACCGCGACCCCGCCGAACTCCTCGGCCTCCGCCAGGTCCTCGGGGGTCACCGCGTGGCCCCCGGGCAGCCGGTCCAGGCCCTTCGCGCGGGCCACGTCCAGCAGGACGCCGCGCGAGACGATGTGCCCGGCCTTGTCGATGCCGCTGAACTCGGCCCGGCCGTGCGCCGTCACGGTGCCGGCCGGGCGGCCGTTGTAGATCTTCCCGGAGTGCGAGACGTGCGTGAGCGCGTCCCAGTGGGTGCCCGCCTGGAGCCCCATGGTCACGGCGTCGTCGCTGCACGCCACCGTGCCCGGGCCGAACAGCTCCTGGTTGATCTGCACCATCGTGTGCAGCGGGTTGATCCGGCCCGGGATCAGGCCGGCCTGCACCCCGTCCTCCTTGAGCGGGAGCGCGAGCGCGATCCGGCGGCCCGAGCGGATCTCGGCCGCGGCCGCCCGGACGACCTCGTCGGTGATCAGGTTCAGGGTGCCGATCTCGTCGCCGGCGCCCCATCGGCCCCAGTTGTTGACGCGTTTGGCGATGTCGTGGAACTCGGGGGGCATGCCCATGGATCTCATCAGCTCCCTGTTGACGGACGGATGCGAGACGAACTGGGGCTTGTGCTCCCGTGTCTGACTGCCCATAGAATCTAACGGTCCGTCAGAAAACGCGGGAAGGGGTCGGGCGTGGGGAACTTCTTGGCAGGCAAGGTCGTGGCCGTCACCGGCGCGGGCCGGGGCATCGGGCGGGCCGTGGCACTCGCCGCGGCCGCCGAGGGCGCCAAGGTCGTCGTCAACGACTACGGAGTCGGCATCGAGGGCGGGGAGCCGACGAGCGAGATCGCCGACGGCGTCGTGAAGGAGATCCAGGCCGCAGGCGGCGAGGCCGTCGCCGTCGCCGACGACATCTCCACCATGGCGGGCGGCCAGCGCATCGTCGACACCGCCCTCGCACAGTTCGGCCGGATCGACGGCGTCGTGTGCGTCGCCGGCATCCTGCGCGAGCGGATGCTGTTCAACATGTCCGAGGAGGAGTGGGACCCGGTCGTCGCCACCCACCTCAAGGGCACCTTCACCGTCTTCCGCGCCGCGTCCGCCGTCATGCGCCGCCAGGGCTCCGGCACCCTCATCGGCTTCACCAGCGGCAACCACCAGGGCTCCGTCGCCCAGGCCAACTACAGCGCCGCCAAGGGCGGGATCATCTCCCTCGTCCGCTCCGCCGCGCTCGGGCTGGCCAAGTACGGGGTCACCGCCAACGCCGTCGCACCCGTCGCCCGCACCCGCATGTCGGCGAACGTCCCCATGGAGCTCAAGGAGATCGGCGAGCCCGAGGACGTCGCGGCGCTCGTCACCTACCTGCTCTCCGACAAGGCCGTCGCCACCGGCGGCGAGAAGATCACCGGGCAGGTCTACACGATCGCCGGCCCGAAGATCGCCGTCTGGGCGCAGCCGCGCGAGCTGCGCGCCGGATACGCCGAGGGCTCCTGGACCCCCGAGAAGATCGCCGACTTCCTGCCCGGGACGGTGGGCACCGACCCGATGCCGATGCTCGCGCAGCTGGAGGCCATGGCCAAGGCGGCGGCCGCCAAGGACCGCCCCAACGCGTAGGGGAGCCCCGACGACATGGACTTCAGCTTCGGGGCCGAGGACGAGGAACTGCGCGCCCGCGCCCGGGCCTGGCTCACCGAGCACCTCGTGGGCCCGTACGCGGACGCCCTCGGCCTCGGCGGGCCCGGCAGCGAGCACGAGGGGGTCGACGCCCGGCGCGCGTGGGAGCGCGAGCTCGGCCGCGGCGGCTGGATCGGCCAGGGCTGGGAGGCCGACGGGTACGGCAACCGGCGGCTCTCCCTGACCGGCCAGGTCGTCTGGGCCGAGGAGTACGCGGCACTGCGCGCCCCCGGCCGGGTCGGCCACATCGGGGAGAACCTCCTCGCGCCGACCCTGATCGCGTACGGGTCCCCGGAGCAGCGGGACCGCTTCCTGCCCGGCATCGCGCGCGGCGAGGAGCTGTGGTGCCAGGGGTACAGCGAGCCGGGCGCCGGATCGGACCTCGCGGGGATCCGTACGACGGCGGTACGGGAACCCCGTCCTGGACCGGACGGCCTCTTCCGCGTCACCGGGCAGAAGATCTGGACCTCGCTGGCCCGGGACGCCGACTGGTGCTTCGTGCTGGCCCGGACCGAGCCCGGCTCGCGGCGCCACCACGGGCTGTCCTTCCTGCTCGTACGGATGGACCAGCCGGGGCGGGTCGACGTCCGGCCGATCCGCCAGATGTCGGGGACCTCGGAGTTCAACGAGGTGTTCTTCGACGGGGCGGTGGCGGCGGAGGTCGTCGGCGGGGAGGGCAACGGCTGGACCGTGGCCATGGGCCTGCTCGCCCTGGAACGCGGGGTCTCCACGCTGGTCCAGCAGATCGGGTTCGCGGCGGAGCTGGAGCGGGTGCTGGGGGCGTACGTCTCCTCTGGCGCCGCGGCGTCCGGCGCGGGGGACCCCGTACTGCGCGAGCGCCTCGTACGGCAGTGGGCCGAACTGCGCACGATGCGCTGGAACGCCCTGCGGACGCTGGGCACCGCCGCGGACCCGGGCGCGCCGAGCGTGGCCAAGCTGCTGTGGGGCGGCTGGCACCGGCGGCTCGGCGAGCTGGCGGTGGCGGTCCGCGGAGCCGCCGCCTCCGCCGGGCCGTCGGCGTGGGCGCCGGGGCTGCCGTACGAACTCGGACTCGACGAGGAGCAGCGCCTGTTCCTGTTCACCCGTGCCGACACGATCTACGGCGGCTCGGACGAGATCCAGCGGAACATCATCGCCGAGCGCGTGCTCGGCCTGCCTAAGGAGCCCAGGTGAGAGGCGTCGTGTTCGACGGCAAGCAGGCCCAGGTGGTCGAGGACCTCGAGATCCGCGATCCGGGGCCGGGGGAGGTGCTGGTCGCGATCGCGGCGGCCGGGCTGTGCCACAGCGACCTGTCGGTGATCGACGGGACGATACCGTTCCCGCCGCCGGTGGTGCTGGGGCACGAGGGCGCGGGGGTGGTGGAGGCGATCGGGTCCGGAGTGACCCATGTGGCACCGCGAGACCACGTCTCCCTGTCGACCCTGGCGAACTGCGGGGCCTGCACGGACTGCGACCGGGGAAGGCCGACGATGTGCCGCAAGGCGATCGGGATGCCGGGCCAGCCGTTCTCGCGGGGCGGGAAGCCGCTGTTCCAGTTCGCGTCCAACTCGGCCTTCGCCGAGCGGACGATCGTCAAGGCCGTCCAGGCGGTGAAGATCCCGGCCGACATCCCGCTGACGTCGGCGGCGCTCATCGGCTGCGGTGTCCTGACCGGGGTGGGGGCCGTACTGAACCGGGCCCGGGTGGACCACGGCGAATCGGTGGTCGTCATCGGCACGGGCGGCATCGGGCTCAACGTGCTGCAAGGGGCCCGGATCGCGGGCGCGACCACCATCGTGGCGGTGGACGCGAACCCGGCGAAGGAGGCGGTGGCCCGGCAGTTCGGGGCCACGCACTTCATCGACGCCTCGGCCGTCCCCGACTCCTCGGCGGCGGTCAAGGAGATCCTCCCGACGGGCGCCGACCACGCCTTCGAGTGCGTCGGCAACGTCAAGCTGATCCGCCAGGCCGTCGACCTCCTGGACCGGCACGGACAGGCGGTCCTGCTGGGCGTACCGGGCTTCAAGGAGGAGGCCTCGTTCCAGGTCTCGTCCATGTACCTGGACAAGACCATCATGGGCTGCCGGTACGGATCCTCCCGCCCGCAGCGGGACATCGCCCTGTACGCCGAGCTCTACCGGCAGGGGAAGCTGCTGCTCGACGAACTCGTCACGGAGACCTACCCGATCGAGGACTTCGCGAAGGCCGTGGACGACGCACAGCACGGGCGGGTGGCGCGCGGCGTGCTCACATTTTGAGGCGGGGGCCGCTGAACGCGGCCCTCGGCCGGCAGCCGGCCGGCCTGAAGCCCAACGAGCCTCGTTCTGAAGTGAGTTGTCCTACCATCTGGATATGTCGATGGAGGGGGCACGTTGAACGAGCTGGCACAAGCGGCTTCCGCGGCCATCATCAGTTCGGTCGCCACGGATGTGTGGCCGCGCCTGCGGGACGGGGTCGTCACGGTGTGGAGACGCGTGTATCCCGACCGGGCGGACGCGGTCGGCGCCGACCTCGACGCCTGCCGGGACGATCTGCTCGCCGCCCGGGCCGGGAGCGACGCGTTGTCCGAGGCCGAGCTGCGCGCGGAGTGGCAGGGGCGCGTGCGTCGCCTGCTCGTCGAGAATCCGGAGGTCGCGGGGGCGCTCAGGGCGCTCCTGGACGAGGTCGGGGAGTCGCCGGCGGCGCGGGGCGCCGACGTGGGTGAGGTACGGATGACCGCGCGGGCGAGCGGGAACGCCCGCGTGTACCAGGCGGGGCGGGACCAGCACATCAGCGAGCGATGACCGACCGGCCCGGCGGCCTTCGCTGTGACGCGCGGGCTTCCGGGCACGGAAGGGTCTACCAGGCCGGCCGGACCGGCGTCCTGAGCTCCTGAGCTCCGGGGCTCCGGATCCGGGGCTACTCGGCGGCGAGGCGGCCGAAGCGGCCCTTGTGGAAGAGGAGCGGGCCGTCCTCGCCGGCCGCGCCCATGGCCTCGACCCGGCCGACCACGATCAGGTGGTCCCCGCCGGTGTGCACGGCGTGGATGCGGCAGTCGATCCAGGCGGGCACCGCCTCGAGCTGCGGTGATCCGGTCACGGGGGCCGGGGTGTGGACGATCCCGGCGAACTTGTCGGCGCCGCTCACGGCGAAAGCACGGCACAGCTCGCCCTGTTCGGCGCCCAGGATGTTGACGCAGAACACCCCGGCGCGGGCGATCCGCGGCCAGGTGGTCGACGTACGGGCCACCATGAACGTGACCAGGGGCGGGTCCAGGGACAGCGACGCGAAGGACTGGCAGGCGAAGCCGGCCGGCCCCTCCTCGCCGTCTGCCGGCGGCGCGGTGATGACGGTGACCCCGCTGGCGAAGTTCCCGAGCACGGCCCGGAACTCGGCGGGGCTGACGGGCGCGCGCTCATCGTCGCCGACGGCCCGCAGCTCGGGGCGCGGCAGTGCATCGACGTGGCCGGTGTCCGGCTCCTGCTCCGACGCGGCGGAGGTGGGGGAGCCGACTGACCTGAGGTATCGGACGACGGTGGCCGCCATCCCTGCGTGTCCCATCACGTCAACGATTGAAGCTGACGGCCCGTCAGATGGGAAGGGGTGCGGGCGGGTGACTCGGAAATCGGAACGGTGTATCGTCCCCATTGATTGAACGTGTTCAATTGCTGTGGGGGTGGGGGTCGTGGTGATGCCGGAGACGCACGAGGAGCCGGTCGCTCTAGGCAGGAGGCGCTCGCCCCTGGCGACCGGGTCGGAGCTGGCCTTCATTGCGCAGTGCATCGTGGCGGGAGCGGTCTTCCTCGCCACCGCCGGCATGCGCGACGACCACGGCCTCGGCATCGACTCCGGTGTCTTCGCCGCGGTGCCGTTCATGCTCCTCGTGGTGGTCCTCGTCGCGTACCTGCACCGGGTGCTGTTCGTCCTGCCCGTGATGGCCCTGGCGCGAGCGCTGGGAAGCCGGTGGTGGGCGGCGCCCTGGGCCGCCGCGATCGCCGCGGCCTATGCCGGGTGGGCCAGTGCCGGCTGGGACCTGCCGTACGGCTGGACGGTGCTCTGGATCGCGGGCCCCGGCGTGCTCCCGGTGGTGGCCGCGACGTATGCGAACCACCGGTCGCCGGGGTGGACCGGGATGGCGGCCCGGGCCGGCTCCGTCACCGGGATCGCCCTGCTCGTCTGCGCGCTCGGCGCCTTCCTCCAGGAGCGGACCGGACTCGGCGCGTACGAACCGCCCCGGCTCGAACGGGGCCAGTACGTCGGTGACTGGATCGGCGGCGGGGGCGCGCAGAGCCTGCGGCTGGGCGAGAACGGCGAGGCGGTGGCCGACGGCATGCAGCTGGTCACGCAGACCGGGCTGTGGGACACGTGTTCGGGGACCGGGACGTGGGCGTTCGTGCCGAGGCGCGAATCCGGCGGCCTCTTCCACCGCGGGCCGCGGGACCGGGTCACGCTCACGATCGACGGCTGCGGACCCCTGCGCGACTGGGAGGTGGCCGGCACGGCCGAACGGCCCGAGCTGTTCTGCGTACGCGGAGATCCGGAGGACCTCCACCCCCGGTCCGCCGTCACTCTGCACCGCGTGTAGCCACCGGCTCGGGGTGCCGGACCGTTCGCCCGTACGGGTGAATCCACTGCCCTGCCGGGACCCGTACGGCGGACAGCCCCGCGGGAGGTCGGCATCGTGGCCCCCGGCCCGATCCACCCGTCTCCCAGGAGGACCCGCATGCTCGGCACCGACTTCCGTACCGGATCACCCTGCTGGCTCGACCTCGGCAGCCCCGACACCGACGGCGCCGCCGCCTTCTACCGCTCGGTCTTCGGCTGGGCCTTCACCGCGCTCGGGCCCGAGGCCGGCGGGTACGGGTTCTTCCAGGTGGACGGCAAGACGGTCGCCGCGCTCGGGCCGCTCACCGAGGACGGGGCGAAGTCCGCCTGGATGGTGCACTTCATGAGCCCGGACGTGCAGGCCACGGTCAAGGCCGTGCAGTCCGGCGGCGGGAAGATCCGGATGGAGCCCATGGACGTCATGGGCGAAGGCTGGCTCGCGCAGGCCACCGACCCGCAGGGCGCCGAGTTCGCCATCTGGCAGCCCGGGAAGACCAGCGGGCTGGGGAAGGTGTCCGAGGAGAACACCTTGATCTGGGCGGAGCTGCACGTACCCGACCCCGCCGCGGCCCTCACCTTCTACGACGGCGTCTTCGGCTGGCGCAGCCAGGACATGGAGGCGCCCGGGATGACCTACCGCGTGCTCAGCCTCAAGGACGGCGACCAGCAGCAGACCTCGTTCGGCGGGATCGCGCCCATGGGCGAGGGCGCGGGCGGCGGCGTGGAGAAGCCGCGCTGGGTGCCGTACTTCAACGTCACGGACGTCGACGCCACCGTCTCGGCGGCGGGCGGGAACGGCGGGTCGGTGCTCATGCCCGCGGCGGACGTGCCCGACGTCGGCCGGATCGCGTGGGTGGCGGACCCGTACGGCGCGGTGTTCGCCCTGCTGAAGCCGAACCCGCAGATGTGAGCCGCTGGTTGACGACTACCGCCCCAGGTACTTGGGGGAGCGGCGTTCCACGAAGCTCGCGACGCCCTCGTTGGCGTCGGCGGTGGTCATGTTGATCTCCTGAGCGGTGGCCTCGGCGGCCAGTGCGGCTGCCCGGCCACCGTCCAAGGAGGCATTGACCAGCTGCTTCGTCAGCGCGAGGGCGCGGGTCGGGCCCTGCGCGAGGCGCTCCGCCCACTCCCGGGCGGTGGCCTCCAACTCCTCGGCCGGGACGACCCGGTTGACCAGGCCGAGCCGCTCGGCCTCGGCCGCCGGGACGGCGTCGCCGAAGAACATCAGCTCCTTGGCCTTCTGCGGGCCGACCAGGCGCGGGAGCAAGTACGCGCCGCCGCCGTCGGGAACCAGGCCGCGGCGGACGAACACCTCGATGAAGCGGGCCGATTCGGCGGCGATGACGAGGTCACAGGCGAGGGCGAGGTGGGCGCCGATGCCGGCGGCCGTGCCGTTGACGGCGGCGAGGACCGGCTTCTCGCAGTCGAGCACGGCGGTGATCAGGCGCTGCGCGCCGAGCCGGATCATCCGGGCGACGTCGCCGGCGACCCTTTCGCCTGCTGCGGCGGGGGCGCCGCGCAGATCGGCGCCCGCGCAGAAGCCCTTGCCGGTGGCGGTGAGGACGACGGCTCGCAGGGTGGGGTCGGCGGAAGCCTCTCCGAGGAGGGCGATGACGCGTTCGCGCTGGTCCCAGGTGACGGCGTTCATGGCCTCCGGCCGGTTGAGGGTGATCCACGAGACGCCGCTCTCGATGCGGTGGAGGACTTCGTCGGCGGGGGCGCTGGTCATGAGTTGAACTCCCGTTCCGGGTGTGCGCGGTTGATGCCGAGCGCTGGTGCGGCGGGTTGCCGCTGCGCGGAGCCGTCTCCGCGCAGCGGGGCGGCGGCGTCAGCGGCAGATGGCCAGGGCGTCCAGCGCCACCGCCCCCTGTCCCCGCGGGAGCACCATCAGGGGGTTGATGTCCAGCTCCGAGAGGGAGTCGCCCAGCTCCAGCGCCATCCGCTGGACCCGCAGCACGACCTCCACCAGCGCGTCGACATCCGCGGGCGGCGCCCCCCGCACCCCCTCCAGGAGCGCGTGCCCGCGCAGCTCGGTCAGCATCGCCCGCGCCTGGTCCTCGCCGAACGGGGGGACCCGTACCGCCGCGTCGTGCAGGACCTCCACCAGGACCCCGCCGAGCCCCACCGTCACCGTCGGGCCGAAGAGGTCGTCCTGGGTGACGCCGACGACCATCTCCACCCCCCGCTCCACCATCTGGCAGACCAGGATCCCGTCGAGCGGGACGTCCTCGTAGCGGGCGATGTCCGTCAGCTCCCGGTACGCGTCGCGGATCTGGCTCGCCGAGGTCAGGCCGATCTTCACCAGGCCCAGCTCCGTCTTGTGGCCGAGCTGCGGCCCCGAGGCCTTCATCACCACCGGGTAGCCGACCAGGCCGGCCGCCCGTACCGCAGCCGCCGCGCTGGTCACGAGCTGCTCGCGGGGGACCCGTATCCCGTAGGCCCGCAGCAGCTGCTTCGCCGCGTGCTCGCTGAGCTGCTGGCCCGGGCGCATGAGTGCCTGCGCCTTGCGGTACGAGGGGGACGGGGTCCGCGGTGCGTCCTGGAAGGGGGAGCGGTAGGCGGCCGTGAAGCGGTGGTGGCCGAGGTAGGCGCGGACGGCGGTGATGCAGTTGCCGAACGTACGGAAGGTGGCCACGCGGGAGGAGCCGAGCAGGGTGGTGCGGTAGGCCTCCTCGGTGCCGACCGGGGAGCCCCAGATCACGCAGATCAGCTTGTCGCTCTGCTCGGCCGCGTCCACCAGGTCCTGCGCGAGCTTGTCGCTCATGGGCGGGAACGGCCCGGTGATCGGGCAGATCAGCACGCCCACGGCCGGATCGGCGAGCATCGCGTCGATGATCTTCCGGCCGCGCCAGTCGCCGACGGGGTGGCCGCCGTTGTCGACGGGGTTGGCGACGTTCAGGTACTCCGGGATCCACTGGTGGAGCTCGTCCTGTTTGGCCCGGGAGAGGGTCGGCAGGCTGAGCCCGGCCTCCGTCGCGAGGTCCGAGAAGTGGGCTCCGGTGCCGCCCGAGATGGAGTACACGACGACCCCGTCGGCCAGCGGTTTGCGGGCCCTCGCGAGCAGGGCGGCGGTGTCCTGGAGCTCGTCCAGGCCGTCGACGCGGATGACGCCGAACTGCCGCATCGCGGCGTCCACGACGGTGTCGGCGCCGGTCAGCTTCCCGGTGTGGGAGGCGGCCGTCCGGGCGCCGGTCTCGGTGCGGCCGACCTTGACGGCGACGACGGGGACGCCGTTGCGGGCGGCCCGGTCGGCGGCCAGCAGGAAGGACCGGCCGTCCTTGAGGCCCTCCACGTAGCAGGCGATGGCGCCGACCTCGGGCTGCTCGGCGAAGTAGGAGATGAAGTCGGAGGTCTCGAGGTCGGCCTCGTTGCCCGTGGGAGCCCAGTGGGAGAGCCGGATGCCCAGCTCCTGGAGGGTGTAGACGGGCCGGCCCTGGTGGCCGGACTGGGTGATCAGGGCGATCGCCGGGCCGTCGAGGTCCTCGCGGAACTTCTCGAAGGCGTTGAGGTTGGTGTTGGGGCCGAGGAGCCGGAGGCCCGACCGCCGGACCGCGGCGGTGAGCCGGGCCTGGGCGGCGGCGCCCGCGTCGCCGGTCTCGGCGAAGCCGGAGGCGAAGGCGACGGCGAACTTGACCTTGGCCTCCGCCAGTTCCTCGATGACCGGCAGCGGATCGCCGACGAGGAGGACGGCGAGGTCCACCTGCTCGGGCAGATCGGCCACGGACGCGTGGCAGGCCAGCCCGAAGACGGTGGGGCGGGTGGGGTGCACGGGGTGGATCCGGGCACCGACGCGCTCCGCCCAGGCGATGAGCTGGCGGGTGATGCCGGTGTTCGGTCTGCCTTCGGCGTCGGAGGCGCCGATGACGGCCACGGACTCGGGCCGGAAGAACCGGTCCAGGTCGGGGACGTCGGCGTGCAAGGGCCGTCCGCTGACGTCCATCGCGACCGTGTCCGCGGCGGACGGCGCTGCCGTGGAGTGGACGGCCGTCCTGGGGGACTCCCCGCAGGCCTCGACACGTGCGCGGAAGTCGGTGGTGAGGGTGCCGTGAGTAGATCCAAGCATCGTTCCGCCCGCTCCTGCTCGATGAACCTCAATAACTGACGCGTAGTCAGATTACTGAACTGACGTGCCGTCAGGAACAGTGCTGCGTAGGAAAGCTGGTGGAGGTGATGTGTGGAACGGTCCCAGATCCCGGCGGGACGGGTCCAGGACCGGATTCGGCCTGTTCTGCGGGAGACCGGAAAACGGCGGCTTCGGCGGCCCGGCGCCTACGCGAGCGGGTCGACCGGGCGCAGGCCCGTGTCCGGGAGGGGCTCGGCCGGCGGGAGGCCGGTTCGGGGGCCGAGCCGGCGGGACAGGGCTTTGGCGATCTTCTCGGCGTCCAGGGCCATCTCGCGGAACATGCCGCTGATGGGGTTGGTGAAGCCGGTGAAGTACAGGCCGGGGGCCTGTGCGGGCGTGCGGGTGCCGTGCGTACGGGGCCGCCCGCGCCCGTCGAGTACGTCCAGGTGTCCGACCAGGCCCTCCAGGCCGCGGCGGTATCCGGTGGCGGCGACCACCGCGTCCGGGGTGATGCGGGAGCCGTCGGTGAGAACCACGTCCGCGCCCTCGAACGAGGCGACGGCGGCGACCGGTTCCACCCTGCCCGTGCGCACGGCGTCGATCAGGCCGACGTCCTGGACAGGGATCGCGCCCTCCTTGACCCTGCTGTACAGGCCGGTGCCGGGGCGCGGCAGCCCGTACGCGGCCAGATCGGGGACCGAGGCCTTGGCGACGAGCGCGCCGAGCCGGTCCACGAGTCGCACGGGCAGCCGCCGCACCAGGATCCCGGTGCGCTGCGCGGGCCAGCCCGCGGTGGAGCGGCGCACGATGTGCGGGGCGGTGCGCACGGCGAGTCGCACCCGCGCGGCCCCGCCCTCGGCCAGGTCGACGGCTATCTCGGCGCCGGTGTTGCCGGCGCCGACGACGAGCACGTCCCGGCCCTCGAAGGGCGCGGCGTTGCGGTAGTCGCGGGCGTGCAGCAGCTGCCCGGCGTACGCGTCGCGGCCCGGCCAGTCGGGCAGCGCGGGCGTGTGGTTGAACCCGGTGGCGACGACGACGGCCCGGGCGTCGAGCACCCGCCCGCCGGTGGCGTGCAGCAGCCAGCCGTCCCCGCCGGGGGCGGGGTCGATCCGGGTCACCTCGACGCCGGTGACGAGCTCCAGCTCGTGGAACTCGGCGTACTTCTCGAGGTACCGCACCACGTCGTCGCGCGAGACCCACCGGCCGAACCGGCGCGGCATGGCCAGCCCGGGGAGGGCGGAGAGCCGGCGGGTGGTGTGCAGGTGGAGGCGGTCGTAGTGGCTGCGCCAGGAGGTGGCGACCTCGTCGGACTTCTCGACGACCACCGCGCGGACCCCGCGGGCGCGCAGCGCGGCGGCCGCGGCGAGGCCGCCGGGGCCGGCGCCGATCACGTACACCGGGCGGGGCTGGGTGGTCAAGTCGGGGGGTGTGAGGACTCCGGGCATGAGGAGTGAGCGTATCGACACACAGCGTTGATGGGTCTCGGACAAGCAGGGAATCGATTGCGGATCGATCACGGCGCGGTCGGGAGGAACGCCGGGACTCGGCCGGATGCGTCCGGTCGCTCCATGCGCCGCCGCGGCTCGGGGCCTTGCGGGATCGCTCCGGATCCGCTGAACTGACGTACCGTCAGATCAAGGGAGGAGGGCCCGATGCAGACCGTCTGGCTCAGTGGGGCCGAATGGCTCGCCGTGCTCCGGATAGGCCTCGGCCTGTGGTGGCTGGAAAGCTGGCGGCACAAGGACAAGAAGGGCTGGTTCGAACGCGGCACCGGCATCGCCTGGGCCGCCGACGTCGCCGGCAAGCACCGCTGGCCGTTCGTGAAGGGCGGCTTCGAGAAGGTCGTCCAGCCGCGCCCGCGACTGATGGCGTACATCGTCGTCTACGCGGAACTCGCCCTGGGCCTGGGCCTGGTCCTCGGCTTCCTGACCCCGATCGCCCTGGTCGGCGGCCTGCTCCTGAACCTGCTCTACCTCGTCCTGATGATTCACGACTGGGCCGAGCAGGGCCAGAACGCGATGATGGCCCTCATCTCGCTCGTCGCCCTCTTCGCCATGGCCTGGCAGACCTGGTCCCTGGACGCGGCGACGGGACTCTTCCTGTGAGCACCCGCTACGACCTCCCCGAGACCGACGACTTCACCCGCCCCTACTGGGACGCGGCCGCCGAGGGCCGGCTGCTGCTGCGCCGCTGCGCGGACTGCGGGCGGGCCCACCACTACCCGCGGGAGTTCTGCCCGTTCTGCTGGGCCGGCGAGGAGCAGGTGGCCTGGGAGCCGGCGAGCGGCCGCGCCACCCTCTACACCTGGTCGGTGATCCACCGGAACGACCTCCCGCCGTTCGGCACCCGCGTCCCGTACACGGCGGCCGTGGTCGACCTGGCCGAGGGCCCGCGGATGATGACCGAGGTGGTGGACTGCGCCCCGGCGGACCTGCGCATCGGCATGCCGCTCCAGGTGACGTTCCGCGAGGCGGCGGAAGGTGTCCACGTGGCGGTGTTCCGCCCGGGGAACTCCTGACGAAGCGGGGTGGCGGACGCCCTCCTGCCGGGGCGAGCGCCCTCCGGGCAGGGGGACGCCTCCGGGCAGGGGGACGCCTCCGGCAGGAAGGCGCCCTCCCCTGCGCGCCGATGGGGAGCGCGCCGCTCAGTGGTCGGCGCGGGGCGCCCCCGTCGAGGCGTGCAGCAGCAGGTCGCGCAGCGCCGTGGCGGAGTCCGACGGTTCGGCAGGGGTGAGGACGACCTGGTCGGCGGTGGTCGAAGGGCCGGTCAGGGGGATGATGCGCAGGCCGGGCGGCTGGTGGTCGAGTGCCGATTCGACGGTGATGCCGATGCCCGTACCCGCGGCTCGCGCGGCGACCGGATCACCGCGCAGCGGTACGGCGAGCGGATCGCCCGGCTGACTCAGCGCTGGGTCAACGCCGTGCCGTACGACACGCCCCGGATGACCGAACACGAGGCCCGCGCGCTGTCGGCCTCCCTGAGGGAGACGGACGCCGCAGACGGCGCACGGGCGGCCGCGACCGCCGCCTGACACCCTCTAGGGCCAGAGCAGCTCGCGGATCCAGCCGGTGCCGTCCTCGCTGCGGCGGTAGCGCAGCCGGACGTGCCGACGGGCCGCGTCACCCTGGAAGAACTCGACCTCATCGGCGTCAAGGACGTACCGGGTCCAGGTCGGAGCCGGGGCGTCCGGCTCGGCGCCCGCCCGCTCCCACGCCGCCGCCGAGGCGTCCGCCAGCTCCTGCACCGAGCCCAGCACCTCGCTCTGCCGGCCCGTCAGCGCCGCCGCGAGCGCACCCCGCGAGCGGACCGCCAGGTCCGCCCGGCTCTCCTGCGGCCCGCAGGCGGTGACCCGGCCGCGGATGCGGATCTGCCGGGCCACGGCCGGCCAGTAGAACCCGAGCGCGGCCTCCGGGTGTCCGGCCAGCTGCCGGCCCTTCGCGCTGGTGGCGTGCGAGGCGAAGTGCCAGCCGTGCCCGTCGGCGTCGTGCAGCATCAGGATGCGTACGTCGGGCCGCCCGTCGGCGTCCACCGTCGCGAGGCTCATCGTGTGCGGCTCCGCCTGCCCGGCCTGGGCGGCATGCAGGAACCACTCCCGGAACAGCGCCAACGGCTCCGCGGGCGCGGCCCCGGGGTCGAACCCGGGCAGCGGGCCGTCCCACACGCGCAGGGAGTGCAGGGTGGCGTGGAACGCCTCGATGTCATCCATCTCGGAGCTGCTGATCTCGCGGGTCATACCGCCCATCGAACCACGCGACCCGACTCCGGCATTCGCCGGATCCGGGCCGGGAGGGGGGTGTCGGAGTGGGGCGGGATGTGTGTGGGGGTGAGGGGCGGGTCGGTGTGCGCGGCGCCGGAGGCGCGGCGGGCGGGGTGTGGGGGCGGGGTCGGTGTGCTCGGGGTCGGAGGCGCGTGGGGCGGGATGCCGGGGGGCGGTGTGCTTGGTGTCGGAGGTGCGGCGGGCGGGGTGTGGGGGCGGGGTGGGTGTGCTCGGTGTCGGAGGCGCGGCGGGCGGGGTCGGTGTGCTCGGTGTCGGGTGGCCGGTCGGGATACCGGGCGGGGTCCGTGTACTCGGGGTCGGGAGTGTCTGGCGGGATGTCGGGGGGCGGGGTCCGCGCACTCGGCGTCGGAGGGTGTCCGGGGGCGTCCCGTCAGTCCACTGTCCTTCCGGTGCGGTCCGGGCCGTCAAGGGCGCTCCTTCGTCGCGTCGCTTCGCGATGGCCTGCGG
>NZ_JBVIGX010000012.1:173039-230491 GCF_055570595.1 Streptomyces sp. NPDC031132 | reverse complement strand
CCCCCCCCCCCCCCTCCCCCCCCCCCCCCCCCCCCCCCCCCCCCCCCCCCCCCCCCCCCCCCCCCCCCCCCCCCCCCCCCCCCCCCCCCCCCCCCGCGCCGACCCGTCAGGGGAGCTCGGCCGGCGCCGGGCGGTCGTCGCCGCTGGAGGGGGAGGGACATGCAGGTCGCCGGAAGCGCAGGCACGGCCGGTCGGGGAGTCGCGATGACACGGCTGGGTGGCCGGTGGCGGGTGACGCGCC
The DNA here is from genome assembly GCF_055570595.1 of Streptomyces sp. NPDC031132. Taxonomy (NCBI): domain Bacteria; kingdom Bacillati; phylum Actinomycetota; class Actinomycetes; order Kitasatosporales; family Streptomycetaceae; genus Streptomyces; species Streptomyces sp. NPDC031132. The sequence goes on along the minus strand of NZ_JBVIGX010000012.1, from coordinate 230,250 downwards.
CGTGGCCCGACCGGTTACGCCCCTACGTACACAGCTATGCCGGCTACTGGGAGGCGGCGGGCGCCGTGCCCTATCGGGTGCGGTTGGTACCCACGGGTCGAGCCGTCGTGGTGATCAGTCTGGGCGAGCCGTTCACCCACGTCCGCCGGCTGGGGGAGTCGGGTCCCGACAGCCAGGTGACCGGGTCGCTCGTTGCGGGTCTGGAGGACGGGCCCCGGATGTGCGACCACCCCGGTGGCCAGGAGGCGATCCGGCTCGAGTTGACCCCACTGGGCGCCTACCGGCTGTTCGCCGTGCCGATGAGCAAGTTGACCAACAAGGTGGTCGGGCTCGGCGATGTTCTCGGACCCGAGGCCGGACTGCTGGCGGAGCAACTGGCAGCCACCAGCAACTGGGCAGCCCGGTTCGACCTGCTCGACGTCGCGTTGGCGACCCGGATCGAGCGCGGTCCGCATCCCGCACCCGAGGTGAGCCACGCCTGGCGACTGCTGTCCCACGCCGGCGGGGCGATCCAGGTCAGCCGGATCGCGGCCGAAGTGGGCTGGAGCCAGGGCCACCTGGTGCGCCGCTTCACCGAACAGATAGGCCTGACGCCCAAGACGTCCGCCCGCGTGCTGCGCTTCCACCGGGCCGTGCGGCTGCTCTCCCGCGAGGATGCGAATCTCACCGAAGTGACCGCTGCCTGTGGCTTCTACGACCAGGCCCACCTCAACCGCGAGTTCCGCGCCCTCGCCGAGACCACTCCCGGCCAGGTGGCTGCCGCCCGTGTGGCGGAGGGTGCCCTCGCCCTGTGAGGGGCGAGGTCAATTTTGTCCAAGCCAGGCCGCCTGACCGCCGATAGTGTCCCCGTTCGTAGTGGATCAGGCACCCGAGCCCCAGAGCTACGCCCCTGTCGCGAGACGAAGAGACCTTCAACTGGCGGCCGAGGGCGGACCGGGCAACGGTGAACCGGCCCAGAAGGGGGAGTACTCCATGGAAGACCTGATGCGCATCCTCGTGTCCGGCGCGCTCACAGGCGGCTTGATCGGTTTGGCGGGAGCCCTCGGCCGACGCCGCCGCAGGCGTCGGGAGGGCGGTGGAGGAGACGGCCACTGACGGCGAGCACGCCGACGAGGGGACATCGGCGCCGGTGTACGGGGGTCACCGGCGCCGAATCCCCCCGTCGCGGAGGGCGGCTCGTCGTCGGGGGCCCCGACCGGGGCGGGCTCTCAGCCGAGAACTCCGGCGGCCTCCAGGTGTTGCCAGAAGTCCCGGATCATCCGCTCGTCGACCTCGGGCAGGGCCACGCCCAGGCGCTCGAGGGCCCGCAGGGTCCGGTCGTTGCGGTAGGTGTCGGACGGGAGATCTGCAGCGTCCGCCGCGCCCGCGGCGTTCTCCGTCTGCTCGACGTGCTGCTGGAACACGTCCAGGTACGGCAGGAACGGCAGGTCGAGCCCGGCCTCGCTCGCCTGCCTGAGGCGGCGCAGCCACGTGCCGAGCCCCACCGGCTCCGACCGCGTCCCGCGCCACGCGTCGAAGACCCGCAGGAAGGCGTCCGCGCCGGTCTGCCGGGGATGATGCAGATGGTGCACGGCGGCGGAGTCCGGGCCCCCGTCGGTCAGGGCGAGGGCCACCAGGGCGCGGGCCGCGACGTCGGCGGGCAGCAGATCGGCCTGCAGCGCCGTGCCCTCCGGGTGGCAGCCGAGGGCGGCGCAGCTGACCAGCAGGCGGCAGAACATGTCGTCCGGGTTGACGGCGCCCCGCTCCGATTCCGCCCAGATCCGGCCGAGCCGGTACACGCGGGCGGACGCACCGCGGGCGATGGCCTCCTTGACCATCACGTCGGCCACCCACTTGCTCGCCAGGTAGCCGTCGGCGGCCCTGTGCCGCGCGTCCTCGATCGAAGAGCCCTCGGTGATGACACGCGGCGTCGGGCCGTGGCCGAAGATCCCCAGCGTGGAGAGGTGGTGGAAGCGCTTCGGCCTGCCCTCGGCCGCGAGCCGCAGCAAGGCCCGCGTGCCCTCCACGTTGGCCGCCTTCAGACGCTCGTACGCCGACAGGTGGTGCACGTACGCGCCCGCGTGGACGATCGTGTCCAGCTCGTCCCGCAGCCCGCCCCACCGGGCCGCGCCGATGCCGAGGCCGTCCTGCGCGAGGTCGCCGGGCACGATGTGCACACGCCGGGCGTCGGCGCCCACGTCGATGCCGTACGAGTCCAGTACGGCGTGGAGGCGCGCGCGTCCGGTCGGCTCCGCATCCGCGCGCACCAGGCAGTGCACCTCCCCGTCGGTCTGCGCGAGGAGCTCCCGCAGCAGGAACGCTCCGACGAACCCGGTGGCACCGGTGAGCAGCACCCGCCGCGGTGGCGCGCCGAAGCCCCCGGCGTCCCGGAAGCGCAGGCCGGGCCCGAGCCGCGCCTCCGACGGCGGCACCACGGCGGGAGAGCCGGGTGCGTTGCCCGCCGAACCGCCGGAGACGATCCCGGCGAGGTCGCACGGGCGCGGGGCGGTGAGGACGTCCTGCACCCGGACGCGCACGCCGAGTTCGGCGTCCATGCGGGCGAGCAGGCGCACGATCAGCAGCGAATGACCGCCCAGAGCGAAGAAGTCGTCGTCGATGCCGACCCGCTCCACACCCAGTACCTCCGCGAACAGGGCACACAGCGTCTTCTCGTGCGCAGTGCGCGGAGCCCGGTACGCGTCCGCGGCGACGGTGGGGTCCGGCGCGGGCAGGGCGGCACGGTCCAGCTTGCCGTTCGGGGTCAGCGGGAGCCGGTCCAGGACCACGAGGGCCGACGGGACCATGAAGTCGGGCAGCCGCGCCGCCACGAACGCGCGCAGCGCCCCGCCGTCGACGGCGTCCCCCGTCACGTAGGCCACCAACTGCTTCCCGGCGGGCACGTCCCTCGCGACGACCGCCGCGCGGGTCACGTCGGGATGGGCGGCGAGGGCGGCCTCGACCTCGCCGGGTTCGACGCGGAAGCCGCGGATCTTGATCTGGGTGTCGGTGCGTCCTGCGTACTCCAGGTGCCCGTCGTCGTTCCGGCGGGCCACGTCGCCGGTGCGGTACATGCGGGAGCCGGGTGGGCCGTAGGGGTCGGCGACGAAGCGTTCGGCGGTCAGGGCCGCCCGGCCGAGATAGCCGCGGGCCAGCTCGCCGGAGACGTACAGCTCGCCGACGACGCCCCGGGGAACGGGCCTCAGCCAGGGGCCGAGCACGTAGGCGCGCAGGGCGGGCAGCGGGGTGCCGATGGGCTCGCTGCCGACACCGGTCCGGGTGCCGTTGGTGGTGAAGGTGGTGGCGTAGAAGGACTCCGTCTGACCGTAGGCGTTGACGATCCGGACGCCGGGAAACGCCTCCCGCGCCCGCTCGACCAGCGTCGACGGCAGGGCTTCGCCTGCGAAGACGAGCGTCTCGACGGAGGTGGTACGGCTGATCCGGTCGAGGAGTTCGGCGAAGGCGGAGGGGACGGTGCTGATGACGCTGCCGGTCCAGGTGTCACGTTCGGCGAGTTCGAGGATGTCCTGCGCGAGATCGAGGGTGGCGCCGTGGCAGAGGGCGGTGAAGGTTTCGAAGACGGAGACGTCGAAGTTGACGGAGGTGGAGGCCAGCACGCGTGAGCCTGCTTGGATGCCGGTCTGGTCGGCGAGGTGGTGGACGCCGTTGGTGAGGGTGGCGTGGTCGAGCAGGACGCCCTTGGGGGTGCCGGTGGAGCCGGAGGTGTACATCACGTAGGCCAACGCCCGGGGGCCCTGCCCGTCCGTGGTGGCCAGGTCGTCGGCGGGCCAGGGGGAAACGTCGAGGTCGTCCACGTGCAGCATCGGGGCCGCGGCCTCGGGCAGTACGCCGGTCGTCTCCGTGTCGGTGAGGATCAGGGCGGGGGCGGCATCGCTGAGCATGAAGTCCAGGCGCGTGCTGGGGTACTTGGGGTCGACCGGCAGGTATGCGGCGCCCGCCTTGAGGACCGCGAGCATGGCCACGATCAGGTCGGGGGAGCGCGGCAGTGCGATGGCCACCACCGTCTCCGGGCCCGCGCCCCGGGCGGCGAGTTCCCGGGCCAGGCGGTTGGCGCGCGCGTTGGTCTCCGCGTACGAGAGGGCGGCGCCGTCGCAGACCAGCGCCGTCGCGTCCGGTGTGGCCGCCGCCTGCCGCTCGAAGAGCTGGGCCAGCGTCGCTGACGGAACCGCCGCCGCCGTGTCGTCGGGGCCGTGCAGGACGTGGTCGCGGTCCGCCGGGGCCACGACGTCGACCAGGGCCGTCGGCGAGTCGGCGGCAGTCAGGACGAGGCGCACGACGTCGGGCAGGCGCGCGGCGATGCGGCCGACGGTGGCCCGGTCGAGTGCGGACGGCTGGTAGTGCAGCGACAGGCGTAAGTACGGATCCATGCTGGCCATCAACGTCAGCGGGTAGTGGGTTCCGGTGAACGGGCGCAGACCGGTGATGGCGATCCCGGCCGCCGTGCCGGCGTCGGCGGCCGCGGCCCGGTCGACCGGGTACGACTCGAACACCACCAGGGTGTCGAAGAGCTCCTTCAGGCCGGTGGCCTGCTGGATCGCGGACAGGCTGTGATGGTGGTGGTCGAGCAGGGCTGTCTGCCGCTCCTGGAGCCTGGTCAGGATCTGCGCGAACGACATGCCCGGGGTACAACGGACGCGTACGGGCAGGGTGTTGATGAGCAGGCCCACCATCGACTCGACACCGGCGACGGCGGGCGGACGTCCTGAGACGGTGGCCCCGAACACCACGTCGTCACGGCCCGTGAGCCCGGCGAGCAGCACGGCCCAGGCGCCCTGGACCAGGGTGTTGACGGTCACGCCGAGCTCGGTGGCGCGCCGGGACACGGCCTGGGCCTCCTCGGCGGACAACGCCACGTCGACCTGCCCCATGCCGGTCGCTTCGACGGCGTGCCGCTTCTGCGCCGACCTCAGGCTTTCCTGCGCAGCGGAAGGGCCTAACGAACGCAATGAGATCATCCCCCTGGTGATGTGTGCCGTGTCGGCGCGGGGGATTCGCGGCAGTGACCGCCCGGTCGGACCGCCCTCCGCGCGCCCTGCGAGAGCAGTGAACGGCCGCTCTCCAAGAACAGTTAACAGACGGGAAGCACGTGGCGTCCAGACAAATGCAGGCAGGAGCAGCGAAAGCGCGTAGGACGGGCTTGCACGGGGCAAAACGGCGCAGCATTGTCAGGGGGTGGAGCGTGTCGAGGTGTCCCGGCGACGAGACACGGGCACGCTCCACAACGCTGATCCGCACGCCGCCCAGCACTCCACTGCCAGGTGGTTGGCGGTGTGGCGGGACCGAGGACGCGCGGGCCGGTGTCACCCTGGCCGGGGGGCGATCCGAAGGAGAGCGTGTGTCCGAGAACCCCGACGGTCGGCAGGAGATGCCCCACAAAGCCATCGACGACTGGCCCATGCCGCTCGGCGTGGTGTCCGTCGTCGGCTGGATCTGCGTCGTCCCGCTGCTGGTCACTCCTGCCTTCGTGCTCGTGTTCCTGTTGCCGTTCGCGTCGGTCGCGGCGATCGTCACGGGCGGGCTGGTGTTGCGCCGGCTGCGCGGCTCGGCCAACCGCCGAAGGCCCGCGATCGTCGGGCTCGTGCTCGGGACGCTGAGCCTGGCCACCATCGTCAGCATGGTCGTCTGGGTGGAATGACACCGCAGCGCGGCCCGGGGGCTCGATGACGGGCCCGGCTTGCGCCCCGCCACCCCCTCGCGCGTGGCACGACGACTCCAGGACGTCGTCCGGTCGGCCGAGGAACCCGTTGCCTGCCATCGTCCTGTGCACTACTCCTGGTCGGATGGATGAGATCGAGTTACAGCCTGCCGACATACGCAGCGTCGAAGAGTTCATGGCGGCGTTGCGAGGGCTCAAGGCCCGGTCCGGCCTGACCCTGCGCCAGCTGGAGAGCCGCGCTGTGACCCGGGGCGACGTACTGCCCCGGAGTACGGTCGCCGACCTCCTGCGCAAGGACACCTTGCCCCGCCGCGAGACCGTCGCCGCGTTCGTCCGTGCCTGCGGTGCAGAGGACAGATCGGCGCAGTGGCTGGGAGCATGGGAGCTCCTGGCGCGCGGGGACGCTCCTGCGGATGCCGGTGGCGGCCGCGACACCCGGGAACAGTCGCCGACGACGGGAACCGGACACCGGAGGCGGCCCGTGATCGTGGTGGCCGCCGTGACGCTGGCGGGAGCTCTCGCGGCCGGTGCTCTGTTGATCCACGATCTCACGACCTCGGGCCCACGCGTGCCGGTTGCCCCCGCCAACCGCCGTCCTGCGCTCCTCCCCGTGGTCTCCGCCGGGAGCTGGGCCCGCATCCGCCCCGCGCGGACCCCGGAGTTGTGCCTCACGGCGGGGAACGAACGCTCCGGGCGATACCAATCAGAGGTGGCGGTCCAACGCCCCTGCACGGACCCCGGCCCGCGCTCGTTCTTGCAGCCCGTCGGCGACGACCTGGCCAACATCAAGTGGGAGCATCCGAGGAACAGGGCAATGGGCTGTCTGACCATCCTCGACAGCGGACCCGCCAAGGGGCTGGTGGAACCGCAGGGCAACTGCCCGGCCGACAAGGACGCACAGTTCTTCCGCATCGAGCGTTTCAGTACGACGGCGGAGGGCTACCGCCTGAGGCGCGCGCACACCGAGCTCTGCCTGGGAATCCTTGACGGCGAGACGACCGCCGGCGTCGAGGCCGTACAACAACCCTGCGGCGACCAACCCGCCCAACGCTTCCTCGTCGACCTGCTCCCTCAGGCAGCCGTCCCGAGCTGACGGCAGACCCGCGACCGGACGCCGGCTCACGGGGCCCAGCCACGGTCCCGGTCCGGGCAGCGACCCGCCGCCCCGGGGAGGGCGGCGGGTCACCTGGGTTTGACGTGAGGTCAGCCGGCCACCGGCGTGACGTATCCGCTGATCTTCTGAACGCCGTTGGCCCAGGTGCCGACCTTGTAGGAGGCCCAGGTGTGGGAGCTCACCTCGCCGGGCTCGCCCTGGTTGCCGCCCACCACGGTGATCTTCGACCCGGATATGGCCACCACGACGGCCACGTGGTCGTCTCCGACGTCCGGGGTGTGCTGGTTGTAGAGGATCGCGTCGCCGACCTTCGGGGTCGAGTGCACCGGACCGTAGCCGGCGAAGCTGGAGGCGAGGTCGTTGAGCTTGCTGATCCTGCCGCCCACGCTGTTCTTCCACCACACCCAGCCGACGAAGTCGGCGCACCAGGCGTGCGCCTCGGTGTGGTTGGGGCCGCAGCTGCCCGTCTGCTCGGTGCCCCGGCCCCAGTAGCTGCCCTTGTTGTTCAGGCCGCACGGGCCCGCGCCGATCTGTCCCTTGGCGGTGGTGGCGATGTTCGCTCCTAACGAGGCCGGCTGGGCGTTGGCGACCCCTGTCGCGGTGAGCGCCGTACCGGCGAGCAGGGTGACCGCGGCGCCCCTGGCCGCGAGGGAAGTGAACTTGCGCATGGCTGACTCCATCGCTCGAGAGCTGTGGTTCGCACGGCTGTTCGCTGGGATGGCAGAACTCTCGACGGGGCGGCGCGGCGCGGCCAAGCGAAACCGCTGTCCGGGACTGTCCGGGACTGTCCGGCCCGCGTCCGTGCAGCTCGGCGAGGGCTGTGCTGCCGTCCGGGATCAGCCCGGAGGGGCGCGGCGCCCCAGGCCGGCTCGCTCGAACGGTCCGGGATCGGCTCTCGGGTCGTCTCCGTACACTGACGGGCATGGCATGCCGCATCAGTGAGCTCGTCATCGACGCCGCCGACCCCGAGCGGCTCGCCGCGTTCTGGAGCGACGTCCTCGGCTACGTCGAACTCGGCCGGGAGGACGACGGGAGCATCGAGATCGGGCCGCCCGACGCCGGCTTCGGCGGCCCGCAGCCCACTCTCGTCCTGAGTCCCGGCAGCGACCCGCGGCCCGGGAAGCTCCGACTGCACATCGACGTCAACGCCACCGACCGCGACCAGGACGCCGAGCTGGAGCGGCTGCTCGCTCTCGGCGCCAGGCCCGCCGACGTCGGCCAGACCGGCACCGAGAGCTGGCACGTCCTGGCCGACCCGGAAGGCAACGAGTTCTGCCTCCTGCGCACGCGGCTCCAGCCCCTCTGACCACGTGCGGCGGCCCGCCAACGCGTCGAGCTGGCCGCCGTCGGCGTTTCGTCGGCGCCGGAGCGGGGGCGCCGGCCGCCCCGTTCACCGAGGGGCCGGCGCGCCGGAGGCGAGGGGTGGGCTTGTGCGGCCAGGCGACCGCGATCCCGGCCGGCCTCCCGCAGCGCCTCCAGCAGTTCCTGCGTGGATGCGGCCAACGCGGCCGGCAGGGCCTCGCGCTCCCAAGGTGCGGCCGGGGCGCCCACCGATGCGGACTTATCTGCCGGCGGCTCTGTCGCGCTGACTGCCCATCACCGTGTCTCGGCCGACGGACGGCAATTTTTACAGTCGGCGCCGCGGCTGGTCAGCGCGCGTGGGCGAAGTCGGCATCCCCGGCGTTGCCGCCTTCGACCATCCGGGTGATCTCCTCCACCCAGCGCACTCGTCGTAGTTCGAGGAGACCCCGTCCGTGAGCTGGACGTATTGCGGACTGAAGTAGCGGGCCACGGTCCGCTCCAGCGGGAATTCCTCCTCCGATCCGAAGCAGACCTCGTTCAGCGCTCGCTCTACGTACTCCTTGGTGAGCTTCATGATGTCCTCCCATCGCTCGGTGGCCGGGATGCCGGGGCGGGTGTCGAATCGGCTACGGCCGGACCGCTTGCCCGGATGGTCGGCCCGGTCGCCACAGGGCGACCAGGCACGCCGCTACGGCAGCGGCGGCGCCGATGTACAGGAACGTCGGGTAACCGAGCGCGTGTACGGCCTGCCCCCCCGACGGCACCCGCCACCGACAGGCCGACGAACAGTGCGCTGTTGTTCCACGACAGGATGCCGGTCGCCCGGTCGGGGAACAGGTCCACCAGGTGGCGCTGCTGGGCGGGGAAGAAGGCGTACCCGGCCAGCGCGAAGAGTCCGAGCGCACAGGCCAGGCCCCAGGTGGCCGGAGAGACGAGTGCCACGGCGGCCTCCAGCACGGCCGTCAGGGCCAGTGCCGCCCCGGTGACGCGTACGGCGCCGGCCCGGTCGGCGAACCGGCCGCCCACCTGCCCGCCGATGACGGCTCCGACCCCGTAGACGACGAGCAGCCACGTCACCTCGGCCGCCCTGCCGTCGGCGTGCAGCGCAACGGCGAGGAAGGTGGAGAGGCTGTAGACGGAGAAGGCCCACAGGGCCGTGACCGCGACGCCGGACATCGCGACGCCCGGACCGGTCCGCCCGCCTGTCACCGGCGCCTTCGGTCTGCCGCTCACCGAACCTGGTCCGTTGCGCCAGGCGAACGCGTTGGGCAGAGCCAGCAGGAAGGTGCCTGCGGCGAGGATGACGAACGTGGCCTCCCATCCCACGTGCCGGCTCAGCAGTGATCCCGCCGGGGCACCCACCCACAAGGCGGTCAGCAGACCCGATCCCACGACGGCCAGCACCTGGGCCCGTGCCTGGGGCCGGGATCGGGTACTGACCAGCGCGTACACGGTGGGTCCGGTGGCCGCGGCCGCGGCGCCGGCCACCACACGGGTCACCAGCAGCAGTCCGAAGTTCGGCGCCAGAGCGGTACCGATGTTGGCCGCCGAGAACAACAGCAGGGCCCACACCAGGACCGTGGCGCGGTCCCTCCGGTCGGAGAGCCAGCCGGCGAACGGCGAAGCCCCCCGCAGCCACCATCCGAGCGCTGTTCGGACTACCCGTCCGGTGCCGCGTGACCACCCGGTCGTGCCAGTCGTGCGACTTCCGGCTCTCGGCCGACACCGCCGGCCCATGGCCGCGACGGGGGTTGACCTTGACCTTGGGTCAGGGTGCACGCTCGTCGCATGGCTGCCTCGCCGGCGCAACGGCAACCACGCGGGCAACGTTGCGCTCTCGAGCCGTGCCGAACACCTACCACCGCGAGACGAGGAATGACCATGGGTGAGTCCCTCCACACCGTCAAGAACACCGCTGCCGGGCCCGATCGGCCGGAGCTGCAGAAGGCCGTCCAGGAGATCGTCGATGCCGGTTTCGCCGGGGTGCAGCTGCGCGTGCACGACGAGCGGGGCCAGTGGGTCGGCACCGCCGGGGTGCGCAAGCTGGGCGAGGCAGCCAAGCCGCCGACCGACGGGCACTTCCGGGTCGGCAGCATCACCAAGACCTTCACCGCAACGCTGGTGCTGCTACTGGTGGCCGAGGGCAAGATCGGGCTGGACACCCCGGCGGACGACCACCTGCCCGACTTCGGCCTTGACCGACGGATCACCGTGCGGATGCTGCTCCAGCACACCAGCGGGTTGTTCAGCTTCACCGGCGAGATCTACGACGACGGGACGGTCGTGCCCGGTGGCGTCCCCGGGATGGGCAAGGAGTGGATGGACAACCAGTTCCGCACCTACCAGCCGGAGGAGCTGGTACGGATGGCGTTGTCCAAGCCGGCGCGGTTCGAGCCGGGGACGGACTGGAGCTACTCCAACACCAACTACGTGCTGGCCAGGCTGTTGATCGAGAGCGTCACCGGCCGCTCCTACGCCGAGGAGATGCAGAGGCTGATCCTGGGTCCGCTCGGGCTGACCGGCACCGTGGTGCCGGGCGCCTCGCCGGAGATCCCCGAGCCGCACGCCCACGGCTACTACGGGTACGAGGACGCCGGCCGGTGGAAGGTGGCCGACACCACCCGCTTCAATCCCTCCTGGATCTCCGCCGCCGGTGACATGATCTCGACCAGCCAGGATCTCCACACGTTCTTCTCCGCGCTGATGAGCGGCAAGCTCCTGCCGGCCCCGCTGCTGGCCGAGATGCGCACGCCGAACCCCAAGATGGGCTACGGACTGGGGGTGTTCGTGGAGCAGATGGAGGGCGGCGGCACCATCCTCCAGCACAACGGCGGCTTCTGGGGCTGGGCGGCGCTGATGTACAGCACACCCGACGGCAGCAAGACCCTGACCGGCTCGCTGACCATGGGGGAGGCCGAGCTCGACCTGGCGGCCATGGCCGAGGCGTTCGAGAAGGTCAAGCAGCGGCTCGTCAAGGAGGTGTTCGGCGGCGGGCAGACCGAGCCCGCCCAGCCGACGGGCTGAGCACCTCGGACCCGTACCCGGCTCGTGGCCGTAGATCACCAAGCCGTAGGCTCGTGCTGCAACACGACGCGAAGGGGAGCAAGTGGCGCGGGTTGCGGTGATCGGTGGGGGTATCAGCGGGCTGGGGACGGCGCTCATGCTGGGGCGGCGGGGCCACACGGTCATGTTGTTCGAGCAGGACGCGCGGCAGGCCGGAGAGGACCTGAACCAGGACTTCTTCCACTGGGACGGGCCCCGGACACCTCAGGCCGTCCAACCCCACTCGCTCCGCGCGCCCGTACGCACCGTATTGCGCACCGAAACCCCCGATGTCTACGCGGACTTGCTGGCACGCGGAGCCCGGGAGTACCACGAGTTCGACTGGTTCGGTGAGCATCCGCCGCATCGGGCCGGTGACGAGGACTTGGTGACCCTGCGCACCCGCCGGATCGTCCTCGAGGCCGCCTTGACCGCGGCCGTGCGGCGGGAACGCACCGTTGACGTGCGGCCAGGCTGCCGCGTGCGCGGCCTCACCGTCGAGGACGGCCGCCCTGCACGGGTCACCGGCGTGCAAGTGGGCGCGGAAACGCACCAGGCGGACCTCGTCGTCGATGCGGCCGGCCGTCGCTCGCCGGTCCCCGCCTGGCTGACCGCGGCCGGCTGCCGCCCGCCCGCGATCGAGAGCCACCGCGCCGGGATCGCGTACCTGTGCCGCTGGTACCGCCTGCGTGCCGACGGCCCGCGTGATCCCGGGCGGGTCAAGACCGGCTCGGCCGCGCCGTTCGCGATCGCCGGCGTCTTCCCGTCCGACAACGACACCTTCGCGGTGAACCTGGTGCTCTCCACGGGTGATCCGACCCGCGGCGCGCTGACCGACCCCGCCGTGTTCGAGGCCGCCGCCCACCGCTTCCCCGCCACCGCCGCCTGGCTCGACCTGGCCCCCGAACCACAGTCGGACGTGCTGCCGATGGCCGGCCTGGACAACCGCTGGACCGCGCTCGCCGACGACGACGGGCCTGTCGTCACCGGCCTGGTCAACGCCGGGGACAGCCTCGTCCACACCAACCCCACCTCGGGCCATGGCGTGTCCCTCGGTCTTCGCGCCGCCCAGCACGTCGCCACCCATGTCGACCGGATCGCCGCGGACCCCACGGGCTACCACACCTGGACGGCTCAGGAGCTCCGCCAGTGGTTCGACGCGCAGGTGACGGCCGACCGCTCCACCGCGCAGCGCCTCGCCGAGAGCTCACCAGCCTCAGATCGCCGGGCTGCCGCCCTGGGCGCCTGCGCCTTTGACGATCCCGTCGTCATGAGGGCCCGAGCCCAGGTACGCCATCTCTTGCGACCGGCCCACGAGGCCTACGGCACCGATGAAGTGGACCGGCACGTCACCGCCTGGCTGGCTGCCCGCCCGGACTTCTCGCCGCAGCACGACGGCCCGACCCGGGAGCAGTGGGAAGCACTCGTCTCAGACCGATCGGCCGCCCGGCGCCTGACCGCCGCGAAGCCCTGAAGGCAAGCGGCGGGTCACTCGCTCCCCGGTGCCCGGGCCCGGACCGCAGGGCCCCGGTCGTGGCCCTGGTCGTGGCCGTGGCCGTGGCTCGCGCACGTGCTCGCGGTGGCGGCCGCGTGAGTGCCGTCGCCGGCGAACATGGCCGTGTAGCAGGTGTCGTCGTCCTGCCTGCCCGGGACCACGCACCTGGCATGGCCCCTGCTGTCGGTCGTCTCGGCGCAGACCGGGGTCGAGTCGCTGGTGAACAGGATGCTCCTGCCTTCCAGGGGCTCGCCGCCACCGGTCAGTCCGGCCTTCAGCGCGAGACCGGGACGGCCCGGGGTACCCGACGAGTCCTTCGCCTTCCCCTTCCCGTGCTTCTCCGCCTTCAGCGTCATGCCGGTCGGAGTCGCGCCGACGTTCCTCGTTCCGATCGCGATCCCCAAGGGGGTGTCGAAGCCGGAGATGGTGTCGGAGACCGTGTGCGTGTCGGTATCGATCACCGAGACGGTGTCGTCCATGGAGTTGGTGACGTAGGCGTGAGAGCCGTCCGGGGTGACCGCCACACCGAGCGGTTCCTCCCCGACGGGGACCGTGGCGACGACGGACGGCGGGTCGGCGGCGATGTCGATCACCGACACGTTGTCCGAGCCGAAGTTGGCGACGTAGGCGCGGGTGCCGTCCTGACTCACCGCCACGTCGGCGGGTCTCGTGTCGCGGCCGATGGGCACGGTGCGCAGGACGGTGTTGCCGGCGGTCTCGATCACGGACACCGTGCCGTCGCCGAAGTTGGTGACGTAGACACGGGTGCCGTCCGGGCTCGCCGCCACACCCTGCGGGAGCTGGCCGACGGGGACCGTGGTGAGGAGGGTGTTGTCCGTGGTGTCGACCACCGCCACGGTGCTGTCGAGGAGGTTGGCGACGTACGCGCGCGTGCCGTTCACGGCGAGTGCCACGTCCTGGGGACGGGTGCCGACGTGGACCGTGGCGACGACGGACGGCGGGATCGCGTCGGCGGTGACCACGGTCATGTTGTTCGAGAGGGTGTTCGTGACGTAGGCGCGAGTCCCGTCAGGGCTGACCGCCACGCCTACGGGGTTCTCGCCGACGGAGACGGAGACGGCGCCGCCCGTGGCGGGCAAGATCAGCGACATGGTGTCCGAAAGCCTGTCGGCGGTGTAGACGACGTTTCCGTCAGGGCTCACCGCCACACCGTTGGGGTCGTCGCCGACCTCGATGGTGCCGGTGACGGAGTTGTCGGCGGTGTCGATCACCGACACGCTGCCCGCAGGGCCGTTGGCGACGTAGGCGAAGGTCCCGGCCGGCGCGGGGACGGGCTGCGTGGTCGCCGCGGCGGTCGGGACGACCGTTCCGGCCAGCACCGCCAGAGCCGCCAGCCAAACCCGCGCCGCACGACCCGACACTGCGATACCCGACACCAAGACCTCCTGCAGTGCACGACGGCGACGCGTGACGCCGTGGCGGCCGTCAGACCGCCGACCGGTGGCGGTCCGGGCTCTCCGGCACCGTCGCGGCCGACGCTAGGCGGCGCGAGCACGCCGTGCCTCGGGCCACGCCCAGGGACGAAGACCATACGGACCAGCCGAATGCCCCGAACGGCTTCGTGACAGCAGCCTTCAGCTGAGCTGCGCCATGCCGGACCTCCTCGGTGCGGTACGGCCACGGTGGCCGCCGCCTCCCCCTGGGACGGAGCCGGACCTCAGGCGGGTGCAGCGCCGCTTCGGCGCGCAGTGACCAGGAGGTACTCCCACTCCATCGCCCCGTCCCGGAGCGCGCCGCCCGCCAGTTCGTCGAGGGCCCGGTCCAAGGCCGCGGTCCTCCCCGGGTCGTCGGCGATGTTCCGGTAGACCGCGATCGTCGGTCCGTAGGTGGCCTTGAAGAACTCGCGGAAGTCCTCGGGCTTCTCGAAGAGGTCCACGCGGATGGTCTGCCGACGCGCCTCGACGCCGGTGACGCGGTCGCCGAACAGAGAACGGACGTGATCCTCCCGCCCCCACAGCGGCGGCGGCTGTGCCCCCGGCGGCGGAGGCGGCGCGTACTCCTTCATGGTGGTGAACATCTGCCCGATGAACCCCTCCGGGGTCCAGTTGATCAGCCCGATCGTGCCGCCCGGCCGGCAGACGCGGACCAGCTCGTCGGCGGTGGACTGGTGGTGCGGGGCGAACATGACCCCGACGCTGGACATGACCGTGTCGAACGCGGCGTCCTCGAACGGCAGCGCCTCGGCGTCCGCCTCCTGCCAGCGCAGCTCGACGCCGCGCTCGGCGGCCTGCCGCCGCCCTACGTCCAGCAGCTCGGGCGTCAGGTCGGAGGCGACCACGTCCCCGCCGGCCAGCGCCGCCGGAATGGCGGCGTTCCCCGATCCTGCGGCGACGTCGAGCACCCGGTCGCCTGGTTTCACCCCGCACGCCTCGACCAGCGCCGGTCCGAGCGCCGCGACGACCTGCGTCGCGACGGCCGCGTAATCGCCGAGCGCCCACATCGTCCGGTGCTTCGCCTTGAGCGCACGGTCGGCCTCGCGCGCATCCGTCGAATCGGTCATACCGTCCGCCTCCCTCGCCTGACGCTGTGTCACCGCCTTTCTAGCAGAGGTGTCCGGCCGGACCCGGCTGGCGAGCGCCGGACGGGTGAGGAGCGCCGGGGAAGGCGGGACGAGCCAGAGCCCGCCCCTGGTCCGGCTGCCAGCCGAGTCGAAACCGTCCTCACCGACCAGGCCGTCCTGGCCGTCCTGGCCGGACTCGGCCGTCTGCTCGCCGACGAGATCCTGTGGCGCGCGAGGCTGCGTCCCACCAGTCGGGCGAGCGACCTCACCGAGGCCGAGCGGCGTCACCGCACATGCGCCGCACCGTGCGTGCCCCAGTCACCGCCGGCTGCGTTCCGCCACGGGACTCATGGCCACCGGCCACTGAAACGACCCCGCCCCGACCTGCCCGTGCTGCGGAAACACCTTGCGCCGCGCCCGTCTGTCCGGCCGGAGCACGGTGTGGTGCCCGCGGTGTCAGCCGGACGGGTCCTGACCGCCTCCGCAGGCCGTGGCATCGGCGAGCCGGTCCACCACGGCCTCCAGGCTGCGGGTGCGGCGGAACGTATCGCGTTGGCGGTCCGCGCCGGTGCCGTTCCGGTGGAGCCGGTCGAGGAGGCCCTGGACGTCCTGCAGGTCGCCCGCGGAGCGTAGACCGGGCGCCGCGGCCCTCACCAGGGCGGCGGTCAGGTCACGGGAGGGCACGGCGGCGCCGGTGAACGGGTCGAGGGCAGGGCCCGTGCAGCCGTACCGGGCGGCGTATCGGTGCGCCGCACGCAGCCGCGCCATCGAAACGGCGGGCGGCGGCCGGCCCGCTTCGGCCTCGGTCAGGACGGTGGCGCACAAGCCCCGCAGCAGCAGCGCGACGAGAACGGTCGTCTCCGGGTCGGCGTTGACGTCAGCGACGCGGAACTCGACGGTCGGCTGGTGTTCGGAGGGACGGGCGAACCAGTAGATCATCCGCCGGTCCAGCAGGACACCCGAGGAGACCAGGGCATCGGCCGTGTCCTCGTACGTGTCCGCGTCCAGCAGCGGAGCGGGGCCGACGGTGGGCCAGCGGCCGAACTCCATGCAGCGCCGGCTCGCGAAGCCACTGTCGACGCCACCGGCGAACGGCGAATTGGCGGCCAGAGCCTGAAGGGTGGGGAGCCAGGGGCGGACGTGGTTGGCGAGGAGCAGTGCCTGGGCACGGTCGGTGGTTCCGATGTGGACGTGGCAGCCGCAGACGATGCCGAGGCTGCCGTCCACGAGCGTGCCGAATCGCCGCGCCATGAGCTGGTAGCGGGTGGTGTCGGTGACCGGGACCGGATCCCGCGGAGGTACCACGGCCGTGCCGGATGCGACGGCACGGCAGCCCGATTCGCGCGCCGCACGGGCGAGAGTGGTGCGCAGGGAGGCGAGCTGGGCACGCAGGTCCGTGGCGGTGGCGACAGGCTGCGTGCAGGTCTCGACCATGCAGCTGTAGAACTCGGCCTGCACCTGATCCCCCAGGGCCGCAGAGGCTGCCCGGATCACGGGGCGCGCGCGGCCCACGGGTGCCCGGGTGTGCCGGTCGACGAGGAGGAACTCCTCTTCGACTCCCATGGTGGAGACGACGGGCCCGCCGTGCCCCCGGCGGGCGTCGGCGGCCGCGGTTCCCTGTGCGCGGGTGCCACTGGCCCCGTGTCCCACTCCGGTGACGGCCATGCAACCCGTCTACCCGCCCGGGCGGTCCGAAACCAGACCGAGGGACGGTCGTCGGCGGCCGAAAGCCGCCGGATCGGGGCATGGCGGCCCCCGCTCGTGCCATGCTCAAAGGGTGCAGACGGATCCGACGGCCACCGGCGAGGGTGCGCCGCCCGAGGTACTGGCCCTGGCCAAGGTCGTGGCCCGGCTCCGGGTCGAGGTGGCGGAACTGGAAGGCCTTGCCACCACCACGGCGGTACTGGAGCGGGCCAAGGGCGTCCTGATGACCCGGGAGGGGCTTTCCGCCGACGCGGCGTACGAGGCGCTGGTCCGAGAGGCCGGGCTGCAGTCCAGGACCTTGATCGAGCAGTGCTGGATCACTCTCGGCGGCATCCGTTCGAGGCCCGTCGCGGTGCTCCCGCCACCCCCCGGGGCCGGTGTGGGTCCGGCCCCGGACCCTGCCGGGTCGGTCTTCAGCTCCGGCCGCCATCTCCCCGGTCGTGGCCGTGCCTCCGGCTCCCGCCTGCTCCTGGCCGGTCTGGCCGGCGAGCTGGCCGGCGCGCGGAGCCCGGGCGACGCCGCGGGAATCCTGACCGACCGGCTGCGCGCCCCCCTCGGGGTGGACGGGGTGATGATCTACCTCCTGGACGAGGCCGGGAGACTGGAGCTCGTCGGCCACGCGGGGATCGACGAGGTCCTGGCCGCACAGTGGCGGGACATTCCGCCGTTCACCGGCGTCGCTGCGCTGGAGGCGATCACCTCCGGGGAGCCGCTGTTGCTGCAGGACGCGGAGCGGGACGCCGAGAAATACCGGCTCATCGGCTCTCCGGCGCGGTGGCGCACGCGCGCGTGGATCCCCGTACCGGGGGAGGGGGCGACGATCGGCGCCATCGGATTCTTCCGGACGCTCCCCACGCCCTTCGCCGACGGCGACCAGGCTCTGCTCCAGCAGGCCGTGCGGCTGTGCGGCGGCGCACTGCGCGCCTTCGAATGCCGCAGGACCGGACCGGTGGACGAGGAAGTGGCCGCCGTCCAGAAGATCTTCGACGCCCTGCCCGGGTCGGCGATCCTCCTGTCCCCCCTGCGCTCGTCGGCAGGTGAGGTGGAGGACTACCGGATCGACGCGGCCGCTCCGGGTTCGGTGGACGTGGCCGGCCGCCGGGGGAAGGAGCTGGTGGGCCGGCGGATCCTGGAGACCTATCCCACCGTGGCGGGAACACCTCTGTGGCAGGGCTATGCCGACGCCTTGGCCACCGGGACCGTCTACGACGGCGAGCCGTTCGAGTACCGGGAGGTCGTTGCGGGGATCCCCGAGACGTCCGTCTTCTCCGTACGTGCGACGCGGCTGGGCGATCGGCTGATCGTCTCGTGGATCCGCCACGACATCAGCGAACGCGAGAACCGTCGCGTGGCCACCATGGGGCGCCTGGGCAATCTCGGCTGGGCCGAATGGGACCTGACCACGAACACGGTCAGCTGGTCCGAGCAGCTGTACGCGATCTTCGGCCGGGCGCCCGGGCAGGGCCCCATGACGCTGGAGGAGCTCCCGCAGCACGTCGTCCCGGACGACCTGCCGGCGCTCGCCGAAGCCGTCCAGCAGCTGCTGGGCGAAGGGGCCCCGATCGACCAGCCGTTCCGCATCACCACCGCGGCCGGGGTCCGGCACCTGCGGATCGTCGCCGAAGCCGAGGCGGACGCCGACGGCACCCCCGTGGAGGTGCACGGGTTCTTCCAGGACCTCACCCCCCAGCGCGACGCCGAGCTCGCGCTGCGGGAGAGCGAGCGGTCGGTGCTCGTCCAGCGGGGCATGCTGCAGGCCGAACGGGCGATCGCCGCCGGTCTCCGGCACGCGCTGCTGCCCGTCCCGGAGCAGTCGATCGAGCTCGTGGGGCTGCGCGTCGACATCGCCTACGTGCCCTCGGACAGCGGAGTGAACGTCGGAGGCGACTGGTACAGCGCCATCGAACTGCCGGACGAGAGCGCCCTCTTCGTCGTCGGGGACGTCGCGGGCCACGGGCTGGACGCGGTCGGGACCATGGCCCAGCTGCGGTTCACCGCCAAGGGCATGATCGTCACCGGCTCTGCACTGCCCGACGCCATGCGCCGGCTCAACACGCTCCTCCTGCACACGGCCGCGGGGATGTCGGCCGCCACGGCCACCATGATCATGGCGCGGTACCGCCCGGCGGAGCGCCGCCTGGCCTGGGTGCGGGCCGGGCATCTGCCGCCCCTGCTGATTCGCGGTGGCGAGGCGCGATTCCTCCCCCTGCCCGAGGGGAGCCTCCTCGGAGCGTCCTTCGACTCCGTGTACGTGGAGGAGACGCTCGAGCTGGAGCCCGGCGACCACCTGCTCCTGTACACCGACGGGCTCATCGAGGTCCCGGGGGAGGACATCGACAAGGGCCTCAACCGCCTCGCGGAGGCCGCTGCCCGTGCCGTGGCCGGAGGGGCTCCGGAGCCGCTGGCACAGCTGCTGTCGGCCCTCGACCCGGCCCAACGGGACGACCTGTGCGTCCTGGACATCCACCTGCCCCGGCATGCGTAGCCGCAGGGGAGACGCCCCTGCGCACCCGCGTTTTGCGCCGGGTGCCGGGTCAGCTCCTGCGACCGGCCCTCGTCCATGAGGGCTCCTCCGCTACGCGCCCCGGGCGGCCGCCAGCGCCGTGTCCACATCGGCGTGGATCCGGAAGAGACGGTCCGCTCCCGTGACGTGGAACATCCGCTCGACCGGTGGGTGGAGGCCGACCAGCTCGAGGCTGCCATGGGATTCCCCGGCTGCGAGCCGGCCCCGCAACAGCAAGTTCAACCCGGTGGAATCGCAGAAATCCAGGCGGCTCAGGTCGACCAGGAGCCGCCCGCCGACACTCCAGCCGGCGTCGAGAGCCTGCCGCAAGGGCTCCATGGTGTCGTGGTCGAGCTCCCCCACCAGCGCAAGGACCGTGGCCCCCGGGACGGACACCGCCTCGACGGTGAATCTTTCTCCGCTCGCGGCGGACATCAGGCACGCCCCCTCTCGCCGTACCCGGTCCGATCACCCGCTGAGGTTGCCATGATTCCTCCCATCCGGGATTTTTCGGGATGTAAAGCTCCTACCCTGACGAATGCCGCCCACGCCTGCGACCGAGGGGGCGTGAACGTGAAGGCAAGGCCGTGCGGGGCGGTGCCGCGGCCGCCGGGCTGCCGGCCGCCGGCGTGGCGACATGGGTCCTGACGCCTGACGAACACCTTGTGCATCGTAGGGGCGGCCGAGGGGCTCCGGCCGGGCTCACGTAGGGTTTTGACGAACCGTCAGGACATGTGTCAGGGGGCGGAGCGCATGGAGGGGACCGTGGAGGGGACGGGCGCGGGCGGGGTGCCTGTGGAGGGGGAACGTCGAAGGCGGATTCGGCGCGCCGCGCTCGTCGGTGGGATCGGCGGCGCGTTCGGGGTCGTACCGATCGCCATCGAGGGCTGGGGCCATCTGCCCTGGTGGCTCGACGTGTCGATCGCCCTCGGGCT
The DNA here is from genome assembly GCF_055570595.1 of Streptomyces sp. NPDC031132. Classification (NCBI taxonomy): domain Bacteria; kingdom Bacillati; phylum Actinomycetota; class Actinomycetes; order Kitasatosporales; family Streptomycetaceae; genus Streptomyces; species Streptomyces sp. NPDC031132. Next base: position 209,981 of record NZ_JBVIGX010000012.1, on the reverse strand, counting down.
CGCCCTCGTGCTGGGCACCGCCGGGGCGCGGAACGGCTACCGGGACGGCGCCAAGGCGGAGATCCGCAAGGGAACGCTCGATGCGGGCGAGATCGAGCTGAACGCCTACAGGGTGAAGCCGGTCGCCGAAGGCGCTTCGTCTTCCCGCCACATCAAGGCCGACGACGACACCCCCTACTCCCTGACGGTGACCGACCACCGGCTCCAGCTGTGGGAGCTGGGCTCGGAGCTGCGCTGGAGTCACCCGTGGCGGGACCTGCGCCTGACCGCGCAGGGGCACGTCCTGGTCGTGAACGGGCCGCAGGGTCTGCTCGGCCGGTTCGTCCTGGCCGAGATGCTCGTGCCGGAAGAGCTCGTCCTGGTGTCGAACCGGCTCCGGCCCCGCGCACCCCGCTGAGCGCAGCGACGCCCGTCGATCGGTCGGTCTTGACCTTGACACGGTGACAAGGTCTTCACTGCGGTCGAGGAGGTGGTTCCGATGACCACGGCACACCAGGGCACGCATACGGCGAGAGCCCTGCAGGGGCTGGAAGACAGCCGCTCGTCAGTGCGGCTGCGGGCAGCGCTGGCGATCGGCTCCGTCCCGGACGCGCGGTCCGTCGAGAAGCTCGTCGAGCGGTGCGCGATCGAGCCCGAGTTCTCCGTGCGCGAGATGCTGACGTGGGCGCTCACCCGCCACCCGGCAACCATGACGGTCCCACGGCTCATCGCCGAGCTCCGATCCGAGCAGGACCAGGCACGAAGCCAGGCATTGCACACGCTGTCCAAGATCGGGGACCGGCAGGCGTGGCCGGCGATCACCCGGGCGCTCCTGTCCGACGGCGAAGACGAGGTGGCACGGAGTGCCTGGCGGGCAGCGACGGTGCTCGTGCCCGAAGGCGAGGAGGCCGAGCTGGCCGGAGCGCTGGCTGCACAGCTGGGGCGCGGCGGGCGCGAGACGCAGTTGAGCCTCAGCCGGGCGCTGATCGCCCTCGGGGAGGCCGCTGTGCCGACCCTGCGTGCTGCGATGACGGATCTCGACCCTCGCGTGCGTCACCATGCGGTTGCCACGGAACGGCTGCTGCGCGACCCGGATGCCGGATTCGAGTCCGCGATCGAGGAGGCGAAGCGCGTTGCGGCCCTGAAGGACCAGCCAGGAGGAGCGTAGGCAGTGTTGATCGGTGAGGTGGCCATGCGGTCCGGGGTCAGCGCCCGCATGCTCCGGCACTACGACTCGCTCGGCCTGGTGCGGCCGACGGGACGTACCGTGTCCGGCTATCGGGAGTACTCCGGCGAGGACGTCCGGCGGATCTTCCACGTCGAGAGCCTGAGGTCACTCGGGCTGTCCCTGCGTGACGTCGCGCGAGCCCTGGACGACCCGGGCTTCAGGCCCTCGGAACTCGTCGACGACCTGATCCGCCAGACGCAGGAACGCATCGCCGTCGAGACGGCGCTGCTGACGCGACTGCGCCGGATCGGTGCTGCGGAACCGGCCGACTGGGAGGACGTGCTCCAGACCGTTGCCCTGCTGCACGCGCTGGGCTCGGAGAGTGCCGGGAAACGCCAGCGCGCGGCCTTGTCCTCGGCCGAACAGGTGTCGGTGCCGGTGGAAGCCCTCGTCGAGGCGGCGCTGAACGAGACGGATCCGAACGTCGCCGGAGCGCTTCGATGGGCCGTGGCCCAATCAGGCGAGGGCGCATTGGACCTGTTGGCGCAAGGGCTGGCCTCACCGGCAGCCGAGGTGCGGGAACGAGCCGTCCGGTCCATCGCCGAGATTCCGGACGAGCAGGCGACCGCCCTGCTGGAGGGCGCTCTCACGAGCTCCGACACCGCGGTCCGCAGGCGTGCAGCTCTGGCGCTCGGAGTACGGGGCGTAGCCGACGCGGTCCCGACGCTCATCGACATGATCGTCGAGGGGGCCAACGACGTCGATGCAGCCGATGCCCTGAGCGCGCTGGCGAGCAGTCCCGCGCTGGCCGACCAGATCGCCACCGCGCTCGTCGACCGCCTCCCCCACGGTCCCATTGAAGCGGCCACCCGTCGACGGCTGACACAGGCACTCGCGGACATCCCGGGAGCCACCGCCTCACGTGCCCTCACGGGTCTGTCACATGACGAAGACCCCGCCGTTGCGCTCACCGCGGCGTACATCCTCACGCTGCGCGAGGCGCGATGACCGCTCAACTCCGGTGCCCTGGGGGCTCGCTGCCCTTCGTCTTGGTGGGTTAAGGGCAGATCAACTGAACCTTAAGGGTGCCTGTGGTCACCTCGCCCCGGTGTCGATCCAGAGGGTCGGTGTAGGCGCGGCACATGGCGACTTTCCTCGGCACTGGGGTGCTGACCTGCCCCTTTCGATGTGTTTCATGATCTACGAGCCCGGTGGTAAGCCCTCGTCCAGTGCGCCAAACCTTCTCACGGCTGATTTGTGAGCTCGCGACAGGAACTGAACTCGCCCGTGATGTCGGCCGTATGCAGGACGTGGGTGGGAAAGCGTCCATCGGATCGAGGAGTGCCAATGTCCAGGAAACGGACGATGAGTCTCAAGAAGAAGCTCGTGCTCTCTGTCGCAGTGGGAACCCTCGCGACCGGAGGGGTCGTCGTCACGATGGCGACCGGCAATGCCGCCGTCCCCGACGTCGTGTGCCCGGGGTCGACGGTGACGCTGTCGGGAGAGGCGGGTGCGCCGGCGGCGACCAGTGGGACGTTCCCGGTGGGGACGAAGCTGAAGGTGACCAATCTGGACAACGGTCATGCGACGACGGTGACCGTGAACGGTCCGTCGGGCAGTTGTGCCCTGCTGAACAACGCGGCGTTCGACAAGGTCCGGGAGCCGGGCAAGAACCTGATCCGGCGCGCACGCATCGAACGGGTGGCCGGTGGCGTCGGCGCACCGGCCCCTGCGGCGGGTGCGCCCGGTGCTGCGGGTGCGTCCGGTGCGGCGGGGGTGCAGGTGCCGCCGGCCACCGGGGAGGTGGTGTGTCCTGGGTCGACGGTGACGTTGTCCGGTGAGGGGGGTGCCCCGGCCGCGAGCAGTGGGACGTTCCCGGTGGGGACGAAGCTGAAGGTGACCAATCTGGACAACGGTCGTGCGACGACGGTGACCGTGAACGGTCCGTCGGGTAGTTGTGTCCTGCTGAACAACGCGGCGTTCGACACGGTGCGGGAGCCGGGCAAGAACCTGATCCGGCGCGCACGCGTCGAACGCGTGCGCTGAGCGGCCGGAGTCGATTCAAGCCACCGAAGCCACGGCGGGGCAGGGGGCACGCGCCGCCCCCGTCGTGGCATCGGTTTCCCAGGTTCACAACGTGCCTCGCTCCAGGACCTCTTGACAACCGGTCATGCCCCCGACTGCAGTGGCACAGCACCATTGCCACGAACGGCAATCACACCCCGAAGGGGGGCGATCAGCGCATGACCAAGCCTGAGAGCGCGGGGTACGACTACGACGTCGTCATCAGCGGAGCCAGCCTCGCCGGCAGCGCCGCGGCGATCTTGCTGGCTCGACGCGGTGCCCGCGTCGCACTGCTGGAACGCCGCTCGGATCCCGATGCGTACAAGGTGCTGTGCACCCACTCCATCACGGCCAACGCCTACCCGGTGCTGGACGAACTCGGCCTCATCCCCGCTCTGGAGAAGGCGGGAGCCGTCCGCAACGAGGCCCGCTGGTACACCCGCTGGGGATGGATCGAGCCGAGGGCCGCGCCGACAGGCCCCGAGCTGCCGTACGCGTACAACGTCCGGCGCAGCACGCTCGACCCGTTGATCCGGTCCCGAGCGGCACAGACCCCTGGCGTCGATCTGCTCCTCGGCCACCAGGTGACCGGGCTGGTCCGGGAAGCCGGGCGAACCGTGGGAGTGCGCGCGTCGGCACCGCAGGGCGAGCGCGAGATCCGGGCCCGCCTGGTGGTCGGCGCAGACGGCAAGGACTCGGCCGTGGCGAAGTTCGCCGGCGTGCCTGCCCGGCAGTACGAGAACACGCGGTTCGGCTATCTCGCGCACTTCCGCAACCTCCCCCTGCACGGCGGGGTCGGTCAAGCCTGGTTCCTCGAGCCCGACATGGCGTACGCGTTTCCGAACGACGACGGGGTGACGGTCCTCGCCGTGCTCCCGGACAAGAAGCGGCTGCCGGCCTTCCGGGAAGACCTGGAAGGCAGCTTCTTCGAGTTCGTCCGCGGCCTGCCCGAGGCACCGCCCGTCGACTCCGCCGAGCGCATCACGAAGATCATCGGAACGGTCGACTACCCGCTCCACAGCCGCAAGCCGACCGCACCGGGCCTCGCGCTCGTCGGCGACGCCGCCCTGACCGGCGATCCCCTGTGGGGAGTGGGATGCGGATGGGCCCTGCAGTCGGCGAGGTGGCTGGCAGAGGCGGTCGCCTCGGCCGCAACGGGCCGGGGCGACCTCGACACCTCGCTCGTGGCGTACGCACGCAGGCACCGGCGCCGGCTGCGCGGTCACCAGTACCTGGCCGCCGACTTCGCCAAGGCCCGCCCGTTCAATCCCGTGGAGCGGCTGATGTTCTCGGCGGCAGCGCGTGACGAATCGCTGGCGCGGCACATGCACCTGTTCGCATCCCGCCTGATCGGTCCGCTGCGCTTCCTGAACCCCGTGGCCCTGGCCAAGGCTTCGGCCGTCAACCTCAAGCATCGCGGGACGACCGTGCCACCCGCGCACCTGTCACGCACGGGGTCATGAACCGGTACCCCTCCCCCTGTCCGGGCGTCCGAGCGGCAGGAGGTACTGGACCGGCTCGTCGAGATCGTCCAGGCCCAGCAGCTCGTGCGCCAGGTCGTCGTGCAGGCCACCGAGCGGAATGGTGGCCAGCCCGAACGCGCCGGCCGTGAGCTGGAGGGTCTGGGCCAGGTGCCCGGCCTCCAGCAGGCCCAGCCGCAGCGCCCGCAGCCCGTAGCGGCGGCGGAGCAGCCCGAGGTCCAGGTGGACCGCCAGCACGGCCGGTGCCTCGTCGATCCCGACGGAATCCGGGTCGTCCGCCGGGCGCGAGAGGTACGAGGACAACGCCTTGAGCCCGTCGAGGTCCGGGGCGGGTCCGAGGGCGACCAGCGACCGCCGCTCCGGCATGCAGTGGTAGGTGCCGGGGGCCAGTCCCGCCACGGCGAGCGCCAGGAGCCGTACCCGCACGCTGTAGAGGGCGCCTGCGCTCGGGTACGGGCGGTGGTGCACGGTGCGCTCCGTGCCGTCGGCCAGCGGCTGCCTGGACACGTGGCTCGGTGCGTGGGCGTGCCACAGCACCCCGCCCAGCTCCTCGGCAGTGAGCGGCCCCCGCAGCGCCCCGCGCGCCGAACTGCGGCGGCGCAGCGCCTCGGCGAGGGACAGTTCCGGCAACGAGGCGGCGGGGAGCGCGTGTTCGGCCTCGGGCCGGTACTCGGACGGGATGCCGGGCCGTGTGATGCTCCGTACGGCGGTGTCCTGTGCACGACCGATCTGGAACTTGCTCTGTTCCAGGTACCGGTAGTCGGCCGCGCGCGGGCCGGAACCGAAGAAGCCGTCCTCGTCCCCCGTCTCCAGCAGGGCTCGCCCCGCGAGCCGGCACACGGCCCGTTCCTCGTCGGGGGCGACCCCCAACCGGTTGAACAGCATGTGGAGCTGTGAGGCCCACACCCACAGCCGGCGCTGCGTCCGCACCGGTGCGTCCGGCCGGTCCGCGGGGAGTCCGGCGGTACGCAACCGGGCGTCAGCCGCTCGTACGTGCCGGGCCCACTCCGCGAGCCAGGGCGGGGCGGAGCCGTCGTCCAGCCCGGCACGGACGGCCCGAGCACGCCGCCCCAGGTGCGTACGTTGGGCCGCGAACACCGTGTTGACCCGGGTGTGGACGGCGGCTCCGGGCAGCGGCCGCACCTCGGCGGCCCAGCGCCAGGAGGCGGCGTGCCGGCGCAGCCAGCCCGCCGAGGCCAGTTCGTCCAGGCCCAGGGCGTACGCCGTGGCGTGGGCGAGGTCCAGGGCGAGCCGCAGCCGGTCGGCCCGCCCCGGCACGGCACGCAGGGCGGCGACGGCCGCGCGCGTCGCGTGTACGAACACGTCCTCGGCCACCGGGAGCGCGGCCGGCCCGCCGTAGCGCCCGGTCTCCGGCTCGTACGGCACCGCGCGGACCTCCCCGTGCCGGCCGGGCCAGGGGCCGGCCACGGGGGTGGTCGCGGCAGCCAACAGGGCCAGTTCCGTGGCGAGTTCGGCTGCGTCCTCGGCCGCTTCCTCGGCTGCGTCCTCAGTCGCGTCCTCGGGGGATGAAGCGCTGCGGAACCTGATCCGCAGGTGAGGTCCGCCCTCGTGGTAGCGGATGAAGAACCAGGCGCCGCCGTTCGGCCCGTACCGGCCGTCCATCAGCGGGGCGAGCGCCCCGGAGACGAACGCGTCGGTGTCCGCGCCGTCGGTGTGCAGGGTCAGGTGCAGGCTCTGCCAGCCTCCCGCCGGAGCCGGTGCGAGGGCTGCCGTCGCAGCGGCGGGCGCTCCCGCCCCCACGGGGGACGGGGGCGCGTACGGGTCTTCGGTCATCGGATCGTCCTCACGGGAACGGGTGCGGGTACAGGGGGAGTTCGTCATGGCGCAGCGGACGGGCGGTGCGCCCCAGCCGGTGTGGCACCTCGAGCAGCCGGGGCAGCCCGAGCGTGCGGCGGTTGACATGGCCGAACGTCATCGGGAGGGTGCCGGGCACGATCACCTTGGCGCAGTGCAGCCCCAGCCGGTCCCGGATCCCGGGTTCGTCCTGCGTCACGACGACCACCTCCAGCCCCTCGGCGGCCAGTCGCGCGACCGTCTCCGTCAGCAGCCGGGTGAGGTCGGCCACGGGCGTGGGAATGCCCGGCCACCGTTCCTGCCAGGGAACCTCCCGGATGCCGGCGAACAGGAACTCCAGCCGGGGCTGCGCCTCCGGCAGGGTGTTCAGGCCCACGTGGTCGTCGAGGTCGACCACCAGCTCGGGCCGCCGGAGCATGGGGCGAAGCCGCTCCGGGTCACGCGGCCCGCCCGGGCCCGTCGGCCGGTGTACGGCGTCCTGGACGTTGGTGACGACCTCCGCCACCGCCGAACGGATCGCGGCGCGCGGATCGTGGTGGGCTCCGGCGGCCAGGAAGGTCCGGGGAGCGTCGGTGTGGCTCCCCTCGTAGCGGCAGAGCGCGACCACCGCCGGGATGCCGAGGTCGTTGGTGGCGTCCAGCAGACGCAACCGGTAACCCAGCAGTGCTGCGCGTGAGGCCAGCGCGGTCACCAGCGGGTCGTCGGCGGGCAGTGCAATGCCGGGCAGCGGTGTGCGCGCGTACCACGCCATCAGGAAGGCGTCCCGTTCCGCCACCTCGAACAGCCCGTAGAGAGCAGCCTCCTGGGGACTGTTCCCGAGCCCGCAGCCGTTCGAGGACTCGTAGACCACCCGTGCCCGTCCGGGGCCCTGCGCGGGGTCCCAGTACGCCACGTGCTCGGGCACCGCCCGGGCCCGGCCCTCGGTGAGCGACCAGCCGTACACCCAGTCCAGCTCCAAGTCGGCGTGGTACGGGACGGTCCGGGCGGCCGGGTGCCCCCGGTGGGCCGGATCGGGCAGACCGAGCCGGACGGGGTCCACGGCAGCCTCCGGGCCCAGTTCGGCGAAGGACGCACGCATGACCGTACGGCGGCCCAGCGGGCGCATCCCGGCCAGCCGCTCCACGCCCTCGAACAGCGCCACCCGCTCGCTGGAGCGGAAATCGGCGGAGCGCCCGTAGCCGCCGTCGTCGAGGAGACGGCCGTCCGTCACCCAGGCGGTGGTGAGGGCGAACGCCGAGTCCTCGGTGCGGAACAGGCGGCGCACCGGGCCGAACCGCTCGTCGTGCAGCTCGGCCCGCAACCGGTCCGCTCCCGTGCGGTCGTTGGGGCCGCGCAGCACCGCGGGGTCGGGCAGCGGCTGCGGTGTGTCCGGAAATTGGGCCGTGGTGGGGGAGTCGGCCGGCAGCGGGCGGCACACCGGGCAGCCGCCGACCGGGCGGACGTGATGGGTGGACCAGGTCGCCCGGTGCCCCTGGACGATGTGGACGGTGGGCGGCGGCCCCGCCTCCGCCCCCGCCTCGGGGTCGGGCCCGGGCTCCAGAAGGGCGGCCGCGAGCAGCAGGGCCCCCTCCGCCATGGCCGGGGTGCCGGTGCCGCCGAGCACCAGCCGCGGGCTCTGCCAGGGCACCCTGCCGCCCACCGTGGCCAGTCGCTGGTACTCGGTGCAGGTCAAGCACGCCCGCGCCGCGGGCTCCAGCACGGGGCCGATCACCGTCAGCGCACCGTCCTCGCGCACCGGCACCAGGCGCACGGGGTGGCCCATCGCGTGGCGGCTGAGCTGCTCAGCCAGCTCCAGCGTCCAGGAGGTGAGGTGGACGATCGCGGCGCCGCCCGTGGTCTTCAGGGCCGCAGCCGGATCCAGTACGGGCACGGGGCCGGCGACGGTGGCCACCAGCGTCGCGTCGGCAGACGTGGCCTCCGCAGCCGTCCCTTGCATCGTGGCCCCGCTCATCGCGCTCCTCCCCATCCGGCCAGAACCGTGAATCCGCATGCGTGCAGGGCAGCCAGGACCGGCCCGGCGGATCCGGCCGCTCCGCTGCCGGAGAGGTCCGCGAGGTCCGCGAGTCCCGCCCCACCCGGCTGCCAGGGCTCGGGGCGCTGTCCGGTCAGCCGGGCCAGCGCAGTGCACAGCTCCGGCTCCCGCCCTGCGATCCTGGCCAGCCAGCGGTCGGTCCACCCCTCGTCCGTCCAGGCCGCCGGCTCTGCTTCCGCAACGGCGAGCGGCGCCTCGGCCCCGCTGAACGCGGTGTGCACGGCCCCGGCCGGACCGTGCTCGGCGGCCATGGTCCGGGTCACCGCCCCGAGCGCGGCCAGGGCCGCGGCGTCGGCCGGTGTCGCCTCCACCGCACGAGCGGCCACTCCTGCGGTACCGGTCCGGCCGGCGGGGTCCCGTACCACGGCCAGGTAGGCCCGCTCCGCGGGGAACCGGTGAACCGTCATCTCCATCGGAAGCCCCAGATGCCGGGTCAGCACGGTCCACCAGTGGCGGGCCTGCGGATGTTCGCGCCATTCCTCCTCGCCCAAGGCGCTGCCGGGGCGGGCGCAACCCGCGGAGGCGAGGGCGGCCCGGCGCAGGGCCCGTCCCAGGGCGTGCCCGGGTCCGGCGCCGACCGTCACCGGCCCCGGCACCCCTTCGCCCAGGTGCAGTTCTGCCGCACGGCACGCTGCGGAGAGCCGGGCCAGGTCCGTACGGGGAGCCCCCGCCACCAGAGGCCCGGCCACCGAACTGCAGGCCGCGAGTGCGGCGGGCAACTGGGGGAGATCGCCGGGCAGCGGTGCGTCGAGCACTCCCAGGTACGGGTCGCCCAGTGCCCCGATACGTCGCAGTGCCTCGGCGAGGTTGCCGGCCGGGGCGGGGGAGAGGGACGCGGCGTCGGCCGGCCCGGTGACCCAGGGCCGGTAGGACGCGTGCGGCGGCCTGGCCACGGCGACCAGTACGGCAGGACGGCCCGGCAGCAGCTGCGGATCCTCCTCCCGCCCGGCCGGATCGGGCAGACCGGCCGCGGCACACAGCAGCCGCTGCGCTGCCGCGCCCGCGAGCAGGGCCGCCAGCGCCGCCGGTGTCCCGGCTGTCGCCCCGGCGGGCGCGGAGCCGGCGTCCGCGAAGCCGGCGTCCGCAGAGCCGGGATCGGGGTGCAGGCGCAGGGCGATCGACTCGGCGTCCGTACGCGCCCGTTCGGGCTCGACAGGGGCCGTGACGAAGCCGCCGTCGGCGGTACGGGCCACGGCCACGGCCACCGGCGGAGTGCCCGCGACCGCCACCACCCGGTCGGCCGGCAGGCCCGTGTCGCGGAACACCTCCGGCGGGGTCCCCGCGCGTTCGAGGGCGCCGATCAGCGCCCTGGTGAGCGGCCCGTCGGGATCGGCTGCGGCGACCACGGGCCGTGCGGCGGTCAGGGACGCGGCCGCGATGGCGGGGCGGTGCGCGGAGGCCCCCAGCCAGGCGGCCGGTTCGGCCGCCCCTGCCGGATGCTCGGCGAGCAGATCGTGCGCCTGCAGCTGCGTGGTCAGCGCGGCCAGCGCGGCCTCGACCCGGGGATCGGCCGGATCGAGGCGGGGCCGGCCGATCCCCGGATCGAGGCCGTACCCCTCCTCGCCCAGGACATCCACATCCCCGGACCGGGGCCCGAGCCGCTCGAACAGCAGCTCCCACAGGGCGGGCAGGGCCCTGCTCCCTTCGAGCGTCACGCTCCCGTCCCGGCCGCGCAGGTGCAGACCCTCCCGCAGCGGAGTGACCGCCACCCCGGGCCGCAACCGCAGGCGCGGCGGCTCGGCGGCGGTCACGGCGTCCCCTCCACGGCGGCGATGACCTCGTCGACGCGCGCCTGCCACCGGTGCCCGGTGAGTTCCGGCACGCTGCGTACCACGAGGTGGGCGGCGAGGTACCGCTCCACGGGCCGGACGTCGCAGACGGTGAGCAGCCGGTAGAGCCCGTTCGTACAGGCCCGGTAGACGAGGTAGTCGGGGCGGCTCCACATCGTGCCCTGCGGGTCCGAGCGGTGCAGCTGCCGGTGGAAGTCGCTGTACCGGGTGCGTACCTCCGGGTCCCAGCGCTCGACGGTGGCCCGGTCGCCCAGCGCCGCGGCCCGGTCCAGGTACTCCGCATGCACCCCGGTGAAGTCCGCGCCGGCCCTGAACCGTTCCTCCGCGATCCGCCAGGCCCGGGCGGACCAGTCGGCCCAGGCCCGCTCCCAGCCGACCGCACCGCCGCCCGCAATCCGGTCCACCAGCGCGGAGATCCGCCCGCCCGCGGCCTCCCAGCGGCGGTCGAAGGCCGCCCGCAGCCGCCCGTCGCGGTCCTCCTGGACCAGGAAGTCCTCCAGGTGGGAGACGTACGAGTAGTGGCCGCCCACCAGGCCTTCGGGGTGCGCGGCCGCATGGGCCGCAAGGGCCGTCACCACGAGTTCGACCCGGGCGGCGGAGGTGTCCGCGCGCTCGCCGAGGAACGCGGTGCCCGCCTCGAGGGCGGGCAGGCCCAGGGCCAGCAGGTCCTCGCGGAGCCGCACCCCGTCCGGGCCGATCAGCGCGGTCAGGGAGGACCGGTCCACCGGCTCCACCCGCACGGTGTTGTCTAGTACGAGCGGTCCGTACGGGGGCGGGATCAGCTCCGCCCGCCCTGCCGCCGCGGCCTGCGCCAGCAGGTGCTGCCCGTCGACGGGGGCCCGCGACGGATGCGCGGCCGCGCGGGCGCGCAGCTCGGCGGCGGCGCGCTCGGCCGTGGCGGCGACCGCCCCGGGGAGGCCGCGCAGTCGCAGCCGCAGGTGCGGGCCGTGCAGCCAGTGGCGTTCCACGTGGGCGGTCAGCCCGTCCGCGGCGGCCCGTCGGGCGAGGGGCAGAACGGCTTCGCGCAGGAGAGGCGCCTTGACCGGCTCGTAGTGGTAGGCGACCACGTCGAGGGCCGTGGCAGCACTCGAGGCGGGCCGTGCGGTGTCCGGGCCGGTGGCCGGGGCGTTCATGGGTGCCTCCTCGGCGGATGACGGGCGGGTTGCGGCGGGTCCCGCCGGAACAGGCGGCCGGAACGGCGCGGGTGGTACGGGTGGTTCGGGTGGTTCGGGTGGTACGGGGGCTCAGCCCGGCGGGGCGGTGCGGGCGGGCCGGTAGGTCTCGGCGATGAGCTCCACGGCATGCGCGGGGCGGCTCCGGCCGCCGAAGACGGGCAGCGCCTCCTCCAGCACCACGCCGCGCGGATGGCGGGCCAGCCAGCCGGCGAGGCAGCGCAGGTGCAGGGCGCTGCCCAGGTCGAGGGCCTGTGGCTTCGGCGCGCGCAGACTCCGTACGAAGTCCTCGGCGGGCCGCCCGGCAGGGGGCTCCGGTACCGGGTGCAGGAACAACTGCTCGGGCAGCCCCAGCAGGGCCCGCCAACGGGCCGCCGTGGCGGCCGGGATCACGCCGGGGTCGGCCGCGAGGTCGGCGCGGAGCGCGGCCAGTACCCCTTCGGGCAGGTGCCAGCGCCGCCGGGCGAGCACCGCATGGGCGTGGCGCAGCCGGGGGGTTCGCTGCACTTCGCCGCCGGGGACGGCCAGGGTGCGGCGGGGCAGGAGCCGCCGGAAGTCCACGACGCCGGCCGGGTGGTCGCAGAGGAACGGCGCCAGGCGCTGCGGCAGCATGACCGGGGCGAGGAAGCCGAGGTAGAGGACGTCGAGGGGTTCGCCGGTGGCCTGGAGCCGCAGCCGGAGCTGGTCGGAGGCCGGGTCGTGGACCAACTCCACATCGGCCTCGGTGAGCGCGCTCCGGTACCGGTCGGGGCCGATCTCCTCGCCGACCAGCAGTGGATGGAGATTGGCGTTGAATCCGCCCACCGGCCGGATCTGGGCGGCCCGGGCGCCGTCACCGAGACCGCGGCGGATCTCGCGGGCCACCTCCGCGGCGGCGGAGTGGGGCAGGTCGTCCAGGAAGCGGCTGGTGAAGCGGCCCCAGCCGCCGTAGACGTGGTTGACGCAGAGCAGACCGCCGGGGACGGTGCCCTCGGGGCCGCCTACGGCCGGGGCAGCGCTCTGGACGAACCACGCGTAGCTGAGCGGGCGGGCGGCGGTCCAGCCGGGCAGCCGGGCGGCGAGCCCGCGGACCTCCTCGGCGGGCAGGACGACCTCCTCGGCCCAGCCGCCGGGTGCGGCCTCGGCGGCGGACCGTACGAGCTGGACGAACTCCTCCCGCAGCCCGGCCAGTTCGGCCAGCTCGGGGGAGAGCCCGGGGTCGCCGGACGGCCGGACGGCGAGGCGCGCGGCCTCCTCCCACGCGGCGGCGGTGTCGGCGCCGAACTCCCAGGGGGCCGGGCAGGTTCCCCCGCGCCCGTGACGGGAGACGAAGCGCTCCAGCGCTGCCCTGCGCATCAGGTGCCCGAGGTCGAACAGCTCGGCCAGGGCGGTGAGTTCACCGAGCACGGCCCGGTCCGCACCGGTCAGCCGACCGGCAGGGACCGGCCGGCCGCTCCGCACGGTGGCGGTGGTCGGGTACCCGGAGGCGAGCACGTCCTCGGAGAGCACGTTCAGGGGGGCGGCATCGGCCGGCACGGGCCGACCGGCGTCGGCCAGAAGGCGGCGCCAGCGGTCCGCCAGGTCGGCGAGCAGGGCGGGCCGCTCCTCGGCCGGGGCGTTCGCGAACCCGGCGGTGTCGGCAGCGATCCGGTCGATCCGGTCGCTCAGGGCCGCGTCCTCGGGCCACCGGCGCAACCAGTCGGCCAACGCGCGCAACGGGTGCGGGTGTTGAGGGTCGACGGGCGCCACGGGCACCAGCAGGCCACCGTCGGTGAGTTGACCGACAAAACGGCCGACGGCGGGGTCCGTGAGGGGGCGGCCGAGGGCCGCACCGAGTCGGGCCGCCAGCTCGTCGAGGGTCGCGGGCGCGGCCGCGAGTGCGTCGAGCGCGGTCAGGGCGGGCCGGGCGGCGAGCTCGATCGTCTCCTCGTGGGTGACGAGGTACCGGCCGCCCGCGAAGACCGTACGGTCCCGCATGTACAGGGCCCGCCCTTGGGCGGTGTGCCGCGCACTGCTGGTCATACGATGGGCGAGCGCGCGCCGGCGGCGCGGTTGGTCCAGCAGCGCGGCGACGAGCGCCTCGACGAGTGTCCGGTGCTCCCGCACCACGGACCGCAGCGGCGGCAGCGTCCGTACCGGCTCAGCCGACGGGCCCGGACCGCCCGACCACCCCACGGCGGTGAACCACGACAGCGGACTGGTCTTCGTACTGGCACGCAGGGCGTGCCGCAGTACCGAGGGCTCCTCCTTGCGGGCCCGGCGGCCGCCTTCGTCCCGGGCGGCACGGGACACCGCGCGCAGCAGGTCGCCACTGGTGAGCGCGACGGCCCGGGTGAAGCCGGGGGAGCGGCACAGTTCCGCGAGGGCGGATCGCTCGGCGGTCAGGGCGTCGGGGACGGCCGCGGCCAGATCTGCGAGGAGGGCGGCGCGGAGCTCGCGCAGGCTCAGCCAGGTGCCGAGCCGGGGCACCCGTGCGGGCAGGCCGTCGAGACGGGCCAGCAGGGCGGGGCGGGGGATGCGGCCGTTGTGCAGCGCCCGACGCAGCGGGAGGACCACGTGGCGGTGGAACTCCTCGTCGTGCCCTGGACGGGAGGCGAAGAGGTCGTCGCACAGGACCGGACGCAGTTCGTCCTCCCGTACCGCGAGCGCGGTGAGCCGGTCGAGCAGGCTCCGTACCCGCGCGGCCTTCTCCGGCTGTGCCGGGTGCGCCGTCACCGTGGTGCGGACCAGCGCGTACGGGGCGGTCCCGGCGGCCGGCCCCGCCGGCGGGCGAGCGGTCCCCGACACGGGTGCGACGTGTTGCGGTGCTGCTGGCTGGGCGGGGTACGGCAAGGCGGGCTCCCGTGGTGCGGTCTGGGCCTGTGAGCTGTCCTCCGGCTCGGCCCGCAGCCCGTGCGTCCGGCCCGGAGGGGCCGGACGCACGGGAGCGGCCGTGTCACAGCCGTCAGACGACGGGCGTCTCCACCTGCGGCTGGGCGCAGGAGGACGAGCCCTGGCAGGAGCAGGAGCCCCATGAGGCGCCGTTCTCGGGCAGTGCGGCGGTGTCGCTCAGCGCGGTGACGGTCAGCTCGCTGAGATCGAGGTCGAGGTCCAGGTCGAGGTGGTTGTGCCCGGTGGTGGCAGAGGTTTCGGACATGCGGATTTCCTCTCGTTTCTGAGGGGTTGCGGAACCGCGAAGACGGCGTCGGCTGGCCGGCGCCCGCGGCCGACGACGGAGTGCACCCGGGGAACAGACGGTTCGTGGTCGGGGCATCCGAAGGAGCGTCGTGGTGCAGCACGAGTGTCTGCGCCGTCACGGACCGACGGCAACTGCACGTGTCATGTCGGCCTGTTGTCCCGTCCTGGTAAGTCACCTCACGGCAGGCCACAGGCCACAGGCCGCCTGCCGGTGGCCGGGCGTGGTGGCAAGTCCGCGCCGGCCGCGCGCCTGGTCCCCTCCGGAGCCCGTGCCGACGTCAACGGCGTGGTGCGCCGTCGCCTCGCCCGCCCGCAAGGTGTCCTTCGCGTCGACGGACATGGCAGTGCAGCGCCCTCCGCACGGGACGGGTCCGGCCCCGTCGGCCCACCTGCGGGCTCCCCGATCGGGGGATGTGTCGGGTCGGGGCGTCTCGAATTCGGCCGTACGGCGTTACACGACGCGGAGCTTGATCAAAGTCTCGGCGTCCGCCGGGGCGCGCTACGACGTGCGGCCGGGGCGCCGGTGGCCGGCAAGGGAGCATGATGCCAGACCTCATCGAGACGTTCAGCGGCCGCCGAAGGCTTGCCGCGCGCTGCCGTCACGTGTGCGACAAGCCCGCGTTCTCGCTCGGCGTCATCTCGGTGATCCTGTTGAACGCCGTACTGCTGGGCGTCGAGACGTACAGCGGATTGTCAGTGCAGTACGGCGCCGTTCTCCATTCGGCCGAACGCTTCTGCGTCGCCGCGTTCAGCCTCGAGATCCTGATCCGCCTGGGCGCGTACATCGACCGGCCGAAAGCTTTCTTCCGTGACCCGTGGAACGTGTTCGACCTGCTGGTGGTGTCTTCCGCCTTCGTTCCCTTCCTGCGGGAAAACACCACCCTGCTGCGCCTCTTGCGGCTGGCGCGCGTCCTGCGTACCGCGCAGTTCATGCCGCAGCTGCGGGTCCTGCTCGTCGCCGTCGGCCGCAGCCTGCCGGGTACGGTCAGCTTCCTGTTCGTGGGCGCCCTGATCCTCTACGTCTACGCGATGATCGGCTGGATCTGCTTCGCCGGGCACGACCCGGAGCACTACGGTTCCCTCGGCCGGGCCGGGCTGACACTGTTCCTGCTGATGACGCTGGAGGGCCTGGGCGATGCCGTTCATGCCGGACTGGCGGTCTCCCCGTTCAGCATCCTCTACTACGCCTCGTACGTGCTCCTTGCCTCCTTCGTCCTGGTCAACGTGCTGATCGGGGTCGTCCTCAACGCCCTGGAAGAGGCGCGCGAGATGGAAGAGGCGGCGAACCGGAACGAGCAGGTCACCGCCTGGCAGTCCACCGGGCACGCGGGGCGGGCGGTCCCGGAGGGCGCCGACGAACTCCGCCTGCGGATCGCGGCGGTCCGCAGCGCCCTCGACGACATGGAGGCCCAGCTCGACCCCTCGAGCGGGACGGCGCCCGTCATGACCGCGCCCTCCTCCCCCGCCCGGGCATCGGTCGGCGCGCGGTAGGGGAGCGCCGGAAGGCGGGCCATCCGCCGGATTCGTCGGCCTCCCGGCCCCGCCCGTCGGCGTGTACGCGCACCTTGCAGGCCAGGAGTGCCGCACGCTTCCTGGACGTGCTCCCGCGCTCACGTACGCGCACCCCGAGCGCCGAGGCGCCCGACCGAGGGGAGAACCCATGAGCGGAGGCGAGATGTCCAGTTCCGGTTCCCCGGGCGCTTCACCCGGTACGAACACGGGTCTCGGCCCGGTGCCCGTGCGAACCGACCCCGACCCTGAACGCCGCGGTCACCCCCTGTACGAGTTCGCCCTGACCGCGGTGCTGATGTTCACCGTGGTCACGGTCATCCGCTGGGTACTCGATCCGGCCTCCCCACTCGCCCTCGCGAACATCCACCTGGCCCTCCTCGTGGTGGGCGCACTGGCCGGAGCGCTCGTCTTCGGACTGATCCGCTCCCCGTGGGGGCGGCGTTCGGGTGCGCACATGAATCCCGCGATCACGCTCGCGCTGTGGCTGCTACGGGCCTTTCCCGGCCGGGATGTGGCGGTGTACGTCGTCGCGCAGCTGGGCGGTTCGGTCGCCGGGACGGCTCTGGCCCGCCTGGCCTGGGGGCCGGCCGTTGCGCGGGTCGGTTACGGCGCGGCGGCCGCGGCGCCGTCGTGGAACGGCTGGGCCGTCTTCGCGGCCGAGGGCGGCTGCCTGGTCGTGGTCACCCTGATGATCGGCTTCTTCCTCGCGCACCCGGCCCACGCACGATGGTTCCCCCGGGTCCTGGCGGTCCTCATCTGCGCGATCGTGGCCGTTCTGGGCCCCCTCAGCGGCGGCGCCGCCAACCCCGCCCGCCAGTTCGGACCCGCGCTGATGTCCGGAGCCACTGCCGCCCTGTGGATCTACGTCGTGGCACCCGCCCTCGGCGCCGTCCTGGGCGCTGCCGCCCACCACCTGTTCACGCGGGGCTCCACCCGCCGCCCCCGTCGCAACCCCACCGCCCCGCACGCGACCTGAGCCGGGACCGGCGCACCGTCCGCGTCGGCCCTGACGCGGACGGGTTCCACGAGCGGTACAGATACGGACAGTTGGAGGGGCACACACCGACCGCGGGGGCACCGGTCCTCGAAAAGCGCGCGGGGCCTGCCCTGCTCCGCGATCCGGAGGACCTTCTGCGCGCCGGTGTCGCACAAGCATCGCTCGGCCGTCATACGGCCCTGACCGGCCCATCGGGCGCCGTCGCGCCCCTGGCTGGAATGACCGATCGACCTCATCCCAAGCTCCTGGGGGAGACTAGGAGACCTTCAACACCGGCGTCATCGGCCCGCTCCTGGGCGAGAAGACGGGCGTGTTCCGCACCGCACCCGACCCGGCCACCGGCGATCAGTGCATCGTCGGCGCCCTGCCGCTCTTCGCCGACGGCACGGGGCACGCCGGATTCTCGACGTACACCTCCGCCAAGTCGGCCCTGTACCGCACGGCGTCAAGGTCGGCGAGAACAGTGAGCAGGTTGCGGCCACGACGGCGCCGCCGGCGTCCACGGTCCGCTTCGCGGCCCCCGTCGACCTCGCCTCGCGCGCCCCGGCGGGCAAGTCGGTCCAGGGCCCGGTGACCGTGCAGGGTTCGGCGGCCGGGAAGAACCTACGGCAAGTGACGTCGCCGCGCTGACGCACCCCGCGCCGTGACAACGTGCTGGAAAGCGTTCAAGGACGCTTTCCGGCACGTTCGTCCACCGGGGGAAGCCGGCGGTGGACCGGTCACGTCCGCCAGTACGTACCCGCACGGGAATCAACGTGTACGAGGTGCCGGCCGACGCGCACCACGTGGTAACCGGTGCCGGCCCAGGAGCCGGTGTCGCCGTCGTCGGCGGGCAGTGGGGTCCAGATCTCCAGGAAGGTACTGCCGTCCGTGTTGGTGCCCCACTCGATGAGGTTCGCACCCTCCCGCCGGAAGGTGCCCGTGTCATCCCCGGGCTCGCCCTGCAGGTGGTGGAAGTGCACGCGGGAACCGTCGAAGGACGTGACGCCGGCGAAGCCCCGGCTGTCGGCGAAGTAGGGGCCGGCCTGCAGCCACACCACCTCGCGGTCTTCCACCAGGGGCCCGCCGTTCCGGCTGATGCCGCGCCGCAACCACGCACCCCTCTCGGGCACGGGGATGCCCGGCCCGCCCCCCGCCGGAAGGGGTCCGAGGGCGCCTTCCGGCTCAGGCATCGACGGCGGAGTCGTCCACGGCCAGCAGCGAGACCTCGATGTTCCCGCGGACCGCCTGCGAGTAGGGGCAGACCGCGTCCGCCCGGTGGAGCAGGGGCAGCAGGTCAGCCGCCTTCCACCCCGGCAGGGAGACCGTGAGGCCGACCGCGAGACCGTAGCCCGCGGGCGTGTCCGTGGTACCGAGCCGGACCTCGCACGCGACGCGCGCGGCCGAGGCGTCCGCGCCGAACTCGGCTGCCACCTCGGCCAGCGCAGACGTGAAACACGCGGCGAACCCGGCCGCGAACAACTGCTCGGGGTTGGTGGTACCGGGCACCTTCTTGCGCGGCGGGGCCAGGCGGACGTCGAGGCGCCCGTCGTCGGTGACGACCGATCCGGTACGCCCGCCGCTGGCGTGCGCGGTCGTCCGGTAGAGAGTGCGGGTCAGTGGCACGGTCATGTGGTCAGCCCATCTGTGCGACGAGGGAACGCCGCCCGGGGCCGGACAGCGCTTCGGCGCCTGCCGGTGGGACGGCGCCTGGCGCGTCGTCGTGCATAACCGGGTACGGCGCATCTCGTCCGGGGCCTCGGGACCGGGCCGCCGGACAATCTAGCAACGGGATCGGGCCCGCCGGGACCGTCACCTGTGGTGACCCTCCTCACCGTCCCCACCACGACCGTCCCTGGCCGGCTGTCAGCAGCGTCGGCCCTGGCACGGCGGGAGCGCCGACTGCGCTGCGGGCCTGCCCTCGGGCCGGAACAGGGCGACGAGGAACGTCAGTGCGATGCCCGCCGCCACCACGAACAGGGCGTTGCTGATCCCGTGCGCCGTCCCGTCGCGCAGCTGCTCGCCCGTGAGCCCGCCGAGCCCCGCCGTCGCCACCAGCACCAGGAGGGCGAGGCCTACGGCGGCGCCCATCCCGGAGCCGGTGGAGGCGATACCCGAGGCGATGCCCTGGTCCCGGTCGGACACTCCGGTCCCGGCGGCGATGAACATGCCGGTGAACACGATGCCGTCACCGACGCTGAGCGCGACGAGCCCCGGGACCAGCTCTGCGTACGACCCGTCGGGGGAGACCGCCGCGCCGAGCAGGACGGCACCGACCGCGCCGACGGCGAGGGCGCCGAGCAGCGTGCGCCGCAGGCCGAACCGCGTGACGAGCTGACCTGCGGTCGTCGATCCCGCGACGACGACCGCCGTCGGGACCAGGAAGCCGGCGCCGGTCTCCAGGGCGTCGTAGCCGAGGATCTGCTGGAAGTGGAGCGAGAGGAAGTAGAGCACCGAGCCGAAGGTCGCCATGAACATGAACGCGATGACGACGCTCGTGACGAGGCTGGGGTTCGCCAGCAGCCGCGGCGGCACGAGCGGGTCGCTGCTGTGCCGCTCGACGAGCGCGAAGACTCCCAGCAGGAGGAGTCCGGCCGCCGCACTGAGCAGGATGCCGGGCGAGAGCCAACCGATCACGGGCCCTTGGACCAGCGCGAACACGATCAGCGTGACCCCGAGGGTGACGCTGAGCGCACCGGGCAGGTCGAATCTACGGGTCCGGTCGCGCGGCGGGTCCGCGGGGATCAGCACGAAGGCGAGGAGCAGCGCGGGCACCGCGAGGGCCACGTTGACGAGGAACACCGCTTCCCAGCCGAAGGCGTGGGTCAGCAGTCCTCCGAGGAGTACGCCGATCACGAGTCCGGCGGCGCCGGCACCGCCCCAGATCCCCAACGCGCGGTTGCGCGTGCGGCCTTCGCGGAAGGTGACGTTGATGAGGGCCAGCGTGGTGGGAAAGACGAGCGCGCCGCCGAGGCCCTGGACCGCGCGGGCGGCCAGGAGCATTCCGGGTCCGGTCGCCAGTCCGCCCACGAGCGCCGCGGCCGCGTAGAGGGTGAGGCCGGTGGCCAGGATCCGGCGCCGCCCGAGGAGGTCCGCGGCGCGTCCGCCGAACAGCAGGAAGCCGGCGGAGGCGACGGCGTAGGCGCTGATCACGGACTGCAGGGTCTGCGCGGAGTAGCCCAGGTCGCGGGCGATGTCGGGCAGTGCCACGACGACGATGTACTGGTCGAGCGAAACCGTGAGCATGGCGAACGACAGCAGCGCGAGAGTCGCCGTGTCACGGTTCCAGCCGAGCCCGCTGGGCCGCGTCGCCCCGACAGATGCCACAGCAGCACTCCTCGGAAGGGAGCCCGTAGAGGTACGTACAGGAATGCACCACTATGCCATGAAGGTCCACGGCGGCAGGGCGCGGGCGACGTGGCGGGCGGATGCCCAGGCGGATTCGGTGGGCGGCTCGGCAACCACGCCCGCGCCGGCGGGCCCCGCTGCCAACTGGTCCCAAGTGGTGGACTGAGCGGGCGATCTCCCGGCCCTGACTGCCACTCCTTCGGGCTGATGCACCGTCATCTTTTCTTGTGCCGTGCCCCGGCACTTCGAGCCCGTCCAAGGAGAGGCCCATGTCCCGACTCTCGTGCCTGGCCGCCACTACCGCGGCCGCCGCTGCCCTCACGCTGACCGCGTCAGGCACCACCGCGGCCGGCGAACCGACCCTGTCGAATCCCCGCGTCCTCGCGCACTTCGACTTCGCCGCCGGGCAAGCGGCGGAGAGCATCGCCCTCGAACCCGACGGCTCCGCGATCCTGTCCTTCGCCTTCGCCCGGGAGGTCGTCCGCGTCGACAAACGGGGGGTTGTCCGCATCCTCGCGACCCTGCCCGCCGTGACGAACCCGAACACCCCGGTCCTCGGCGCGGCCGTGGTCATGGGCGTCGTGCGCGCCCATGACGGCACCCTGTACGTCAACTACGCCACCGGAACGGGCGAGACCGGCATCTGGCGCGTCGGGCCCCGCGGCGGGACGCCCGTCCAGATCGCGCAGCTTCCGGTGGACGGGCTCCCCAACGGCCTCGCCCTCGACGAGGAGCGCGGCGTGTTCTACGTGGCCGACACGGCACGCGGGATCGTCTGGCGCGTCCCGCAGGAAGGTGGCACCCCCACGGCCTGGGCCGCGGGGGCCGCGCTGCAGCCGCTCCCCGAGGCCGACGGCTTCCAGGCCGGCGCCAACGGCATCAAGGTCCACAACGGCGCCGTGTGGGTGTCCAACACCGACCGCAAGACACTGCTGAAGATCCCCGTACGCCATGACGGCTCCGCCGGCACCATCCAGACCAGGGCGACCGGACTCGACTGGATCGACGACTTCGCCTTCACCGGCGACGACGACACGGTCCTCGCCACGCTGATCATGGCCAACCAAGTCGTGCTGGTGCGCCCCGACGGCACCCACGCGATCGTCCTCACCGAGCGGGACGGACTGTCCAACCCGAGTGCCGTGGCGGTGCGCGACAAGCAGGGCAAGCAAGATGAGCAAGACAAGAAGGACCAGGGCGACAAGGGCAGCAACGACAAAGATGACAAGGGCGACAAGGACAGCAACGACAAGGACGACAAGGACGACAAGGTCGTCTACGTGCCGAGCGCGTCCTACTTCGCCGCCGTGAAGGATCCGAACCTCCTCCTGGCCCAACTCCACAAGGGCAGGCCCTAGAGCTGCCACGGACTTTGGCGTGAGGGTCGGGCAGCTGCCGTGACCACTGGCCCCGCCGCGCCGCCTGCGGTCGAGGCCGGCCGCCCCTCTGGCCCGGGCCGGGGCCCGTCGGGCGATCTCGAGTGGTCCGGACTCAGGTCAGCCGATGTTCTGGTGGTCCGCGATGTCGCAGTCGGTGTAGACCGGCGGCCTGGTCATCAACGCCGAGAGCTGCTGGGCCAGCTCGCTCGTCTCCGGCGCGTTGCTGTTGGCCATCGCGGCCTCGTAGGACTCGAACTGGACCACGGCGAGGTAGCGGTTGGGCTCGGACCGGTCCTTGAGCAGGGTGCGGGAGGCCGGGGTGCCGGTCCGGCCCGTCGACCGGACCCGTTCCTCGTAGGCGCGCAGGAGGTCTCGCACCTCGTCGATGCGTTCGGTCTCGAAGTCGATGATCTGTGCGAACTTCATGCTTCCGGTTCCTCCTGGCGTATGGCGGCCCCGCGGATGGGGTCCTTCCCTCCGTCAGCAAACACCGCCGTGCGTCGCACCCCCGGCTCATACGCCCGTCGGCGCGGCGATTCCACGAGGTTGGCGGGTGGCGGGGACACAATGGGCCGCAGGAGCCGAGCTGCCTCGGATGCGGAGGGCGAACAGGTGTACCGACCTGACGGCTGGGACACGCGGGCGCGCATCGGGGTGCTCACCCCGCACGCCGACGTAGGGCCGGAGTCCGAGCTGCGGGCCATGGCACCCGGCGACGTCGGCGTCCACGCGGCCAGGGTCCCCTTCGGCGCGATGCGGTCGGGCGGTGCCATGGACCCCACGATCCCGCTCGCCCCCGCACGGGCTTTCGCCGAACCTCCCCATGTCGACGAGGCGGCGGAGCTGCTGGCCGCGGCCCCCGTCGACGTGCTCGCGTTCGCGTTCACCAGTTCGGCGTACGTGATCGGGGCCGAGGCCGAGGCGGGAATGCTGGAGCGGCTGTCCGCGCGGGCGCACGGCCTGCCGGTCGTCGCCACCTGCTCAGCGACGACGCAGGCGTTGCGGGCCCTGGGGGCGGGCCGCATCGCGTTGGTCGACCCGCCGTGGTTCGACGCGGAACTGAACGACCTCGGCCGGGCCTACTACGAAGCCGCGGGCTTCGGCGTGGTGTACGCCGCTCCGTGCTCGCTCCCCAGCGGGCAGCAGCTGATCCGGCCCGCCGAACTGCACGACTGGGTCGTCGGCCACGTCCCGGCCCACGCCGAGGCGGTGGTCGTCGGCGGCAACGGATTCCGCGCCGTCGGAGCAGTGGAGAACATGGAGCGGACGCTACGGCGGCCCGTGCTGACGGCCAACCAGGTACTGCTGTGGGCCGCCCTCGGCGCCACCGGAAGCTCGGCCGCCGGCATCGAGGGGTACGGCCAGCTGTTCTCGCGCACTGCCGGCCGCTGACGCCACCGCGTTCCGAACGCCGCCAGGTGGCGGGACGAGGCCACGGCACGACACGTGATCCGATGCCTCAGGAGCACGCGCCCCCCAGCGACCAGCGGTGCAGCCGGTTGCCGTCGTGCGATACGCACCGGCGACGCCGCCGCCGAACACCACTGCGCCTTCTGGTCCGGCCTCGGCCTGGCGGGAGCGCGACCCTGACCGATCGACGGCACGGGCAGGACCCGGACGGCGCTCGGGACCTCTGACTTCCCGATGCCGGTCTCCGTCCGCCCGCCGCTGCGCGCATCATCGGAAGGGGGGACACCTGGGAGCCGCCTGGGAATGGTGATGAGGAATGAGGCTGTCGTTCCTGGAACCCCTGTACACGGCGTCCGGCCCGTTCGCCTCGGTGTACCTGGACACCTCGCGGGACATCGCGCAGCCCGACCGGTCCGTCGCCCTGCGCTGGCGCCGGCTCCGCGCAGACCTGACCCGGCAGGGTGCGGACCGGGAGCTGCTCGGCGCTCTGGAGGAGGTGGTCGGCGCGGACGCGGAGCTGCCGGGAACGCACGGGCAGGCGATCTTCGCGGCCAACGGCTCGCTCGTCATGGACGGGGAGCTGCCCCGGCCGCCCGCCCGCGACTCGGCCCGATACAGCACCCTGCCGGACGCGATGCCGCTGGTCACCCAGCATCTGCCGGAGATCCCCTACCTTGCGGTGGTGGTGCACTACGGCGGGCTCCCCACGGCCGAGACGCACGGCTGGGTGAGGGTGGAGGCGGAGTCCGGCACCTGGCCGGCCTCCACGGTGACCCCCGGTGAGCGGCTGCACCACGAGGTGGCGGTGGCCACCTGGCACCACAGCGCCCTCCGGCTGGGCCACCGGCTGGACGCCTGGGCGCGGCGCACCCACGCCGACGCCGTGGTCGTCGGCGGGGACGCGTGGGCGGGCAACGTCCTGGTCCGCCGACTGCCGCACGCACTGAGCGGCAAGGTCGTACGGGTCGGGGGCCCCACCCCGACGGACACCGGACGGGCCTTGCTGGAGCCGCAGCTCGGGAGCGTCTTCCGCGGCCGGATGGCCGCGCACGACCGGGACCTGGTGAACATCTTCATCGGCCGCCGGGCCCTGGGCGGGCCGGCGACGGAAGGGATGGGGGCCACCCTGGCCGCCCTGCAGCGCGGCCAGGTCGCGGCGCTGCTGCTGAACCACCCGCCCGCCGCCTCACTGCGGCTGTGGACCGGCCCGCAGCCCACCCAGCTCGCTTTGACGGAGGAGGAGCTGATCACCTTCGGAGTACGGGCGCCCCGCGAGGAACCCGCCGGCGAGGCCCTGGTGCGGGCCCTCGTCGGCACCGCCGCGGAACTGGTCGTCGTTCCGGAGGACGAGCTGGGTCTGGACGGGGGAGTCGGGGCGCTGCTGCGGTACGCAGATCCCGACAGCCCGGTCTGACGGCGCACCGCGGTGGTCCACGGGGCCTCTCCCGAGCACCTGGTCCTCGAGGCCCGGACCGCGGGGGAGCGACGTACGGCTGCGGGAGGTCGTACGAGCCGTCCCTAGTGCCGCTGGTACGTGCCCACCAGGGTTCCGCTCGCGAGTTCCTTGCCCCGCACGGCGCTGTGCACGGCGTCTGCGCCGGGCCCGTCGTGCAGGCGGACCGGCTGCGACAGTGCGTACAGGCGGAAGAAGTAGCGGTGCGGCCCGTGCCCGGGCGGCGGCATCGGTCCGCCCCAGCCCGGCCGTCCGAAACCGTTGGGCCAGGACGTCCCGCCGTGCGGCTGCTGGCCCTCCTCCACCCCGCCGGTCCACGGATCGATGCCCGTCACCAGCCAGTGCAGGAAGCTGGGGCCCGGCGCGTCCGGGTCCTCGCACAGGAGCAGCAGCTCCGCCGTGCCATCGGGTGCGGCCGTCCAGGTCAGGGGTGGCGAGACGTCCTCGCCCTCGCCGCTGTGGCGGCGGGGGATCTCCGCGTGGTCGGCGAAAACGGAGCTGGTCAGCTGAATTCCGGTCACGGCCGCCGTCCTCCCCGGCCGAGGCCCTCCCCGTACCGCTCCGGGCCCGGAATCCAGCCGACCGGCCCCACGCTCCGTCCCGTACGGGCGAGCGTGCCGCGGCTGACCGGCCGGGGTCGGCGGGCACGCGCCCGGCGGGCAGGGCATCCTGAAAGTGGTGTGCCGACCTGTGCTGCCATCGTCAGGCCCTCCCCGAAGCCTTCCTGAACCCCCTGGGGGACATCATGGAACTCGGCTTTCTCAAACCGCTCTTCGCCCGCCAAGGGCCCTGGGCTTCCGTGTACATCGAGACCACCCGCGCGACCGAGGACGCGCAGCGGATACAGGCGCTCCGAGAGCGCGAGGTCGCGTCCCAGTTGATCGACGCGGGCGCCGACGCCTACACCGTCCGGGCCGTGGTGAACCGGCTCGCCGGGGAACCCGTCAGCGGGGCTCCGCCCGGCCGCGCGCTGTTCGCCGCGGGCGCCGAGGTCGTACTCGACATCCCGCTCGGTGCGACCCCGGCCGCCACCGAGGCGACCTGGTCGTTCCTGCCGCACGTCGCCCCGCTGGCCGGACTGCGGGCCGACGAGCCGGGCTGCCTCGTCGCGTACATCGACCGCACGGGAGCCGATCTGGAGCTGCGCGACGCCCACCACCGAGAGGCCGTGGGCCAGGCCCAGGGCCGGGAGTGGCAGGGCCGCGGGCACCGCAGCATCCCGGCGGACCGGTACGAGTGGCACTACCGGAACAAGGTCGAGAACGCCTGGAACGAGACGGCGGGCATCATCGCGGCGGAACTCGCCCGGCAGTGGCCCGAGAGCGGCGCCGATCTGGTGGTGCTGACCGGCGATCCCCGTGAGCGCCATGCCGTCCGTGACCAGCTGCCCGAGCACATGCGGGCGATGACCGTCGAAGTCGACAGCGGTGGCAGGTCGCCCGGCGCCTCGAAGGCCGCCCTCGACCGCGAGATCGCGCAGGTGCGCGAGAAGTTCGCCCGCGAGCGGCTCGAGAGCGCCCTGGAGCGCTTCCGCATGGGCCGGGGCCGGCCCGGTGAGCACCGCGAGTCCACTGTCGACACCGGGCCGGGTGAGGCGGCCGAGGGCATGCCGGCCGTCGTGGACGCCGTACGCACCCACCAGGTGGCCACGCTGCTGCTCAGCCCCGACGGCTCCGACGCGGCGCGCGAGGTGTGGATCGGCCCCGGCGTGGACGAGGTCGCGGTGCAGCGCGGCCAGGCCGAGGCGATGGGCGTGCACAAGCCGGTACGGGCCCGAGCGGACGACGCCCTCCTGCGGTCCGCGGCAGCGGCCGGCAGCGAGGTGCTCGTCGTACCGGCGGGTATGCCAGGGCCGTCGGGGGGCCTGGGGGCGGTGCTGCGCTGGACCATGTGACGGCCGACGTCGTGCCCCTCACCCCGGTCCGCAGCCGAGCCCCGGCAGGCCGGGCAGGCCCGGCCCTTGTCAGTGGCGGCTCGTAGGGTGCGGGGCATGAGTATGGTGACGTTCACCGACGAGACCACTGCCGCGAGCGGCGCCCGCGGCCGCGGTGTGGAGATCGCCGAGGACCGGCTCGCACTGCGTGAGTTGATCCGGCTGCGGGTCTCCCGGGACGCCGTCGACCCGAAGGCGTGCACGGCCCTGGCGCTCACCGCGTTCCGGCGCAGCGGTTTCCTCGTCCTGGTCGACAACCGCCGGGTGCGGGACCTGGACGAGGAGGTCGACCTCCGGTCGGGCACCGAGGTCACCTTCCTGAAGCTGGCGCTGGCGGGCGGGTGACGAACGCCGTCGGCCCACTGAGCCGGGCCCGGCCGGACGGTTGCCGGAATTCGACGGTCAGCGTTGCCCGCATGTTCTTGTTCACGAACAGATAGGCGGGCGCGGTCTGGTCGCGCTCGAACCGCAGCCGGAGCTGGGTCCGACCGGACCGGTTGACCGCGCCGAGACCCGCTGGGCTCAGGTTCGTCGACGCCTGGCTGCCCGTGGTGAACGGGGCGACCTCGGCCGCCCCTTGGGCCGTCGCCGCGGCCGCCCAGTCCGAGGGCTCGACGGGGCAGCCGCCCAGGCAGCCGTTCTGGACGTCGACCAGGAGCCGGTTGCCGGCCGGGTCGGCCCAAGGGCCGCCCGAGCCACTGTTCCTGGTCAGCGTCACGTAGGCCCGGGTGATGGTCTTGTCCGCCGGAATGCCCGAGGTGTCGAAGGACAGCACCGTCCGGTTGAACTTGCCGTCGGTGCCACGCCCCATGGCCAGGCCGTACGTACCCTCCAGGGTGCCCACGGCCGCGCCGGAGCCGTCGGCCGCCGCCTTGACGTAGCCGTCTTCCGCGTCGACGCTGGACAGCGTCATGCTGCCGCCCGCGGGCGGTGTCCCGCCGCCCCCGCCGCCGAGCGCCCGGACCATGGACATGATCGTCTCGATCTGCTTCCCGCCGTGCTGGGAGTAGGCGGAATCGCCGAGGTAGCCCCACCAGTTCCAGCAGCCGTTGGGGTTGTCCAGCGTCGGCGTGGCGATGGCCTGCGGGTAGAGCACGATGAGGTCGTTCGTGTCGGCATGCTCGTTCAGGTGGGCCTTGTCGAGGAACGTCGTGCCGAAGCCCTGGTACGAGTACCCCTGCTTGCAGCCGTGCAAGGCGACGACCACCTTGCAGGTGGCGCCGTTCGCACAACTCTGCGGCACGTAGACGAAGCCCGTCTCGTCCATGGAGACCGACTTGGCCTGCCCGCCGGGCACGTACCGGTTCTGGTCGAACCGGATGAGCGAGCCGCCCGGTGCGGCCGCGGGAGCTTTGACGGAGCCGAGCAGATGGCCCAGGAAGGTCCGTTCGGCGTCGATCCCGCAGTTGTTGATGAAGGGGGCGGCTGTCGCCGTACACGCATTCGGCCCCAGCGGGCTGATCCAGGCGTGGCCTGCGGCGGTGCTGTTGTCGTAGAGGACGTTCGCCCCGAAGTGGGTGTAGTAGTCGGCCAACGCGCTGACGACCGGCTGCTTGACCGTCGCGTCGCCCGTTCCGCTGAACAGGTAGACCGGATCACCGGACAGCCCCGCGACGTCGTCGATCGCCCCGTGTGCCGCCCGGTCGATCGTGATCTGCTCCAGCTGGGCGAGCTGCGGGTCCTGGGTGGTGTCCATACAGGCGTTCAGCGCGGTGTCGAGGTTGTTCCGCGCACAGTGGTACGGGCCGGAGGCGAAGACGGCCGAGCCGTCGAACGTGCCGGAATAGGCCACGTGCAGCTGGGTCGCCATGTAGCCCCCGGACGAGATGCCGGCGCTGTAGACCCCGTCGACGGCGTAGGACTTCAGCTCGCCCGGCACGGGTGGCACCGCCGTCGCGCCCGGCGCAGCGACGAGAAGCCCCAAGAGGGCCACCGCAAGGCCGGCGACGGCCCTGCCGCGCAGGCCCGGCCTGTCAGGAAACGCGTTCACGGACACCTCCAGGAGGTACGCGGGGTCACCCGACCCTGAAGGCCGGAACGTGACCGTACGCCCGACCGACTCCGCGTACCCATGGCAAGGAGCACCACAACCGGCCGCGCTGTGATGGGTGCTGATGACCTGTGCGATGACGCACCCATCCGCTATCCCCGCTGCGACGGTCGACTCAGGATTCCGACTCGGCCGTCGACCGGATCGGTACGACGCGGTGGCGTGCACACTTCGGCCGCCGACCGGTGGCCCAGAGCGGGCGCGGCCTTCGAGTCGAAGAGGACCTTGTCGAGGGCCCCGTGATCGACCGAGAGTTCCTTATCCAGGACCGGTCTGCGGTGGAGCCACTCCATCGACGTCATGAGCACCTGGCACGCGGCCAGCCCGACGGTGGCTCCCAGTTGCCGGGCCTCCCGTCAGGATCAGCCGGGCCCGCCCGGCGTCGGTCGCCCGTCCTGCGTAGGGGGCGAGCAGCAGCGCGCCGATGCTGGTCATCGCCAGAACGATGCTGACCACGAGCGACCCGTAACTCTCCACGTGTTCGAGGAAAATCGGAAGATTGAAGGTGAGGAAAATCGAGAGGCACCGCACCACGGTGAGGAAGGGGAGGAGCCCGGTGCGTTCACCCAGGCTCGTCCTGGCCACGGCCCGACTCGGAGCGTTCCGCCTTCCCGGGGAGAAGGGCAACCGCCGCGGCCGCCGCGACGAGCACAGCTGCGCCCACGTAGAACGCGGCCGAGACGGCGGTGGTGACCGCAGCCTTGAGAGCCGGGACCAGGTCGGCGGGGATCCCGGCGGGCAAGGGTGCCCCCTGCTGTGTCGCCGCCACCGTCTTCCCGATGGATCGCTCCACCTGGTCGAAGCGGCCGGCAGGAACACGGCCGTCCCGGTGGAGGAGCTGACTCAGCCGCGCTCCCTGGAGGTTCGCCACGATCGCGCCCATGACCGCCAGACCCAGCGCTGCACTGATCTCCCGGGCGGTCTGCAACGCCCCCGCCGCGCTGCCGCGCATCCGCATGGAGGTGCCGTTGAGCGCGGTGATCCAGGCCGGGCTGATGCAGAGCCCCATCCCGATGCCCATCATGCAGTAGAAGGGCACCAGCCAGCCGTAGTTCTGCCGATGCAGTGCCAACGCCGAACAGAGCAGAGCCGCCACACACAGGCTCATGCCCGTTCCCAGGGGAACGCGCGGCCCCATACGGTCGTAGAGCCTTCCACCGAGAGGCGCGAACACAACCGTGGGGAGAGTGAGCGGCAGTACGGCGAGACCGGCTTCGAAGGGCGACATTCCCACGACGTCCTGAAGCCAGATGACCCCGAACACCGCGAATCCTACGAACGCGAAACGCACCGTCGAGATGACCGCCGCCCCCACCGCGAACTCCCTGCTCGCGAACAACTCGAAGTGCATGAGCGGATCCGAACGCCGCCGCTCGCGTACCACCAGGAGCGTCATCAGCACGGCTCCGGTGGCGAGCAGCGAGATGACGGCAGCCGAGGACCATCCCCAGTACCGTGCCTGCATGAGAGGGAGGACCACGCACACCAGACCGCCGATCAACAGCGGCGTGCTCGCCCAGTCGACTTGTTCGCGCCGTGGTGGCTCGCTCGTGAGCAGAAAGTGCGCAAGGAGCAGTGCGCCGATGCCCAGGGGCGGGTTGATGAAGAAGATCGCGCGCCATGAGAACGCCGTCGTCAACACGCCCCCGATCAGCGGGGCCATGCCGTACAGCAAGGTGGAGACGCTGGACGAGATGCCCATGGCCTGGCCCCGCTCCCCGCGTCCGAATTCCTTGATGATGAGCACCTGCGAGGCGGGCCGGAGGACCGCTGCACCGGCCCCCTGGGCCGCGCGCGCGGCGATGAGCCAGGCCTCGGACTGGGCCAGACCCGCCGCGAGCGAGGCCAGGACGAACAGTACGGTTCCGAAGCGGAAAGCGCGTTCGTGCCCGAAGATGTCGCCGATGCGTCCGCCGAGCGGGCTCATACAGGCGAAACTGAGCAGATACGCGCTGATGACCCACTGCGCTCCGGTGGTCGAAGCATCCAGATTCCGCTGGATGCTGGGAAGGGCGACCAGCACCACCAGGGCATCGATGGCGATCATCGACGAAGCGCAGGTCATCACCCCCAGGACCCACCAACGATGACGCTTGCTCATGAAATGTTGTCGCCGCTTCACGAATTCCCTTCCGGTAGATTCCGGGCGACGGAGACCAGAGCCTGCCGGGAGTTCGGCCTACTTCGAGAAGGGCACAACGGTAACAAGACGAGCTGACCCGCTTCGTGTGGACACTCTGGCCAAGGGATCTGTTGGTCCGACGAATGGTGGGCGGCGCTGGCGGAGGCGGGTGGGAGCGGCGCGGCGTTGTACGGCCTCCCCGGGATCGGTCGGGACGGCGGTGACCGGAGCGGCAGCACGCGCCGGTACCATCCGGTCAGCGAGACGAGCCGAAAGAAGGGTCCGAGGCCTCGGGGTCGACGGAAGTGCGTTTGTAGTGACACGGGTAGGGATAGGGGTCCCCCCCGTCCGCGGAGACGGTCCCATCCATCTGCAGCTCTCCGTCCTCCAAAAAGAAGTGCAGAATCTGGACGTCGTTGTGGTTCTTGAAGCTGAGTACCAGATAGGGCGACAGGCCGGGGTCTTCGTTGACCCCGTGCCATTTCCCGTCGGATGAACGGCGTGTCACCTGCGCGTCCGGCACGGGGCCGTCCCACTGGACTGGAAAGTCTTTGCTGGAAAAAGTGTAATCGTCACGTAGTCGAACTAGCGGCGATCCGCATTTCCGCTCCCCGTCCCAGCGGCCGACCAGTTCGGAATGAGTTACGGCCTCTGGAGTGACGACGGGTTTGCCTGCCCCGCAAGAGGACGGGACGAGTGCCGTCACGCTGACAGCTGCAAGGCTTGCACTGATGCGAAATATGTCGGTTTTCACGCTGTCTGCTTCCGGCCGTATTCTGGATGGCGCCCAGTATGCCGGTCGGTGATCCGATAGAGGCGGCGGCCTAGCCCGCGCTGACGGCCGTCACGTGCGTCGTACCGTCACGCAGGGCGGTGATGCGCACCTGCCCCGCGGGGAAGGAGTCCCTCCCGTTCGGACCGGGGATCTGCGCGAACGGCGTCCAGGAGCCGTCCGGCCTCCTCAGGTTGTGCCAGATCCGTCCGTCGAGCCCGACCGCCACGACCTGGGCGGAGCCGTCCCGGGTCCCCGCAATGCCGATGGCGCTGGCCCCCATGGTGGGCGTCGTGACGCCCCGCGGGGGCCGGAACCCGGTCCACGTGCCGTCGGGCCGCCGCTGCTGGTGGTAGACGATCCCGTCGAGCCCGATCGCGAGGACCTGCGAGGAACCGTCGGGCATACCGGTGATCGCCAGGGCGGGACCCGAGAACGTCGGGGCTCCGTTGTAGCCGGCCAGGCGACCCCAGGCCGTCCACGTACCGTCCCGCCCGCGAAGGCAGTGGTACATGGCGCCGTCGGTGCCGTAACTGAGCAGCTGGGCCGACCCGTCGGGCATGGCGGTGATCGACGCCTTCGTCGCACCCCATCGGCTCGTCGTGGTGAACCCGGGCACGGCCCGGAACCCGGGCAGGGTGCCGTCGGCGCGCCGCTGCTGGTGGAACGTGGTGCCGTCCAAGGCCGTCACCACGATCTGGCAGGTCCCGTCGGGGAACGCGGCGATGTCCGCCTCGCGTACGGTGAATCCGGTCGCGCCGTCCGGTCCCGCGAGGCGCTGCCAGGGCCGGAGCGTGGTCGAACCCCGTACGGCCGTCAGCCACAGGCTGTTGTCGAGCGCGATGCCCAGCACCACGACGGAGCCGTCCGCCATGCCGGCCGCGGCACTCTGGACCCCCGCGAAGGACGCGGCGCCGGCCGTGGCCCCCGGCAGCGGACGCATGCTGCTCCACGACCCGTCGGGGCGGCGCTCGGTGTGGAAGAGCGCGCGCCGCTCGACGTCGTACGGGGGCAGTTGCGCGGAGTAGAACCACACCGGGTTGGTGATGGCCACCAGTTGGTCCAGCGTGGTGGAGGCGGGCTTGGGCCGGCGCACTTCGGCTCGGGCGAACAGGGACGCCTTGCCCCATCCGCGCCAGCGCAACTGTCCCCTGCCGCTCCCGTCGATGCAGGTGGCGGCCATGATGCCCCACTCGGTGTACAGCGTGGCGATGCTGTCGGGGGCGCCCGTCACGTCCAAGGTCACGTCGACCGTGTCGAAGAACGACAGGGGCAGTTCCTCGCCGGGTCCGGCGACCGCCCCGCCGGTGCGGGCGGTGAAGTCCACGGTCACGGCCGCGGATTCGACGGCGTACGACCGGCCCCGGCGCAGCGCGTCCAGCACGGCGGGCGTGGACAGGCTGGTCGCGTGCACCACGTTGTGCGGCCGGCCGACGGCGTCCGCGGGGCTGTGGGCGTCGCTGTTGCCCACGGCGGCGACGCGCTTGCCGAGGCACAGCATGACGTGCCAGGCGGCGATGTTGGCCGCGTCGTCCAGTGTCCACGGCCCGTTCCACACCTCCAGCGCGTCCACCCGGTCGAGGCCGAACTCCCAGAAGGAGCCCGCTGCTGGAGTGAGCGGATGGGCGGCGATCGTGAGTCCGCCCAGGCTGTGTACGCGCCGGGCGTGGCTGTCGAACGCGCCTGGGTCCGCAGGGCCGTAGCGCCAGTCCACCCACTCGCCCTGGGGCAGGCCGACGGCCAGCCAGTGACCGTGGCGGGTGGTGACCTCCCGGCGTTGATGACCAGGAGGTCCGTCGGGACGTTGCCGCGCCATGTCAGGCCGGTGGAGCTGGTGTTGTGGTCGGACGTGGCGATGAAGTGCAGCCCCTCCTGGCGGGCGGCGGCGACTATCTCGTCCACCGTGCGCTTCCCGTCGGAGTGCACGCTGTGCAGGTGCAGGTCGCCCCGGTACCAGCCGGGCCCGCGCCCCGCCAGCGAGCTGGGCAGGATGTCGTACGGGGTCCGGGGGAGCGGGTCTCCGTGGTGCAGGGTGACGTCGACCTGCCAGGCCATCCCGCCGTCGGCGCCGACCATCGGCCCGAGGATGACCGACCAGCTGCCGGGTTCGACCGGCGCGGGTATGTAGCCGGGGGTGGTGTCCGCCGCGGAGAGGGTGAACCCGGCCCGCTCGCCGCCCGACCAGCCGCGGAAGCCGGACGGGCCGAAGATGCCGAGGTCCAGGATGCCGGCGGCGGCGTCGTGCGAGGTGTCGACGGAGATCCGCTGCACCCCCGGGGGGACGTCGAAGGCGACGTACGCCCACTGGTCGTTGCCCTTCGGGGCACGGCCCTGGTAGGTGGTGGTCACGGTGTCGGTCCCCTGACCCCTCGTCGCGGCGTGCGCGATCGGTGCGGGAACCAGCGCGGCGGCCCCGCCCGTGGCCAGCAGGGCCCCTAATCGGAGCAGGGACCTGCGCTCGACACCCGGGCCGGGGTCGGCCACGGTATTCGGGAGGTGTTCACTCGACACGGCGGTGCTCTCCGTTCACATGGGGTGGCAGGGAAGGCGTGCGGGTGCGAGGGGGGTGCGGGTGTGGGAGCCGGAGCGTGCGGGACCGGACGGAGCCGCGTAAGGGGCGAGCCGGCGGTCCCGCCGGGCGGCGCGGGACCGAAGACATCCCCTAACGGTGTGAGCGTTGGGCCTCGACGATCTGTCGCACGGAGCCGTCGAGGCCCGCCCGTGCCTGGACCCGCTCGGCGAAGCCGGGGAACTGCCCGGCGACGGCGCTCAGCAGCCGCAGCTCGAGCGGGGCCACGTTGACCTCGCACCGGTCGCGGTGGACGGCCCGTACGACTCCGTCGGCGACCTGGCCGGGCGTGACGGTCCTGAGGCCCTTCGGCGGGGTGGCGCCGGTGGCCGCGAACATCCCGGCGTCCCGGACGAACCCGGGCTGCACCAGGGACACACCCACCCCCGTGCCCCGGAGTTCTTGGCGCAGCGCGAGGGCGAATCCGCGCAGCCCGAATTTCGTCGCGTTGTACAGGGACGTGGACTTGGTCGCCGCCTTGCCCGAGATTGACCCGACCAGCACGATGTGGCCGCGCCCGCGTGCCACCATGTGCTCCGAGAGCAGCCGGGACAGCAGGATGGGCGCGCGCAGGTTGACCTCGAGCGCGCGGTCGAGCTGTTCCTCGGTGTAGTCCTTGAGGTCGCCGCTGGCGGGCAGGGCGGCATTCGCGACGAGGACGTCCGTCTCGGCGCAGGTTTCGGCGAGGCGGAGGACGTCGGGCCGGACGGCCAGATCGGCGACCGCGGTGCGGGCGCCCCAGGCATCTGCGACGGCCTCGAGGGCTTCCTTCCTGCGCCCGCTGACCGTGAGCCGGGCCCCCTGCGACGTCAGACGCCCGGCCAGGGCGGAGCCGATACCTCCGGTGGCCCCGGTGAGCAGAACGTTCGATCCGGATATGTCCACGATCACTCCAGTGCAGCGGCCCTCTACTGTTCGTTCGAACGAACAGTAGGGACTGCCTCGTCGGCTGTCCACACCTCGGATGCCTCCAACTCCCCGGCACCGCCCGGGCAGTGGCTCCGGCCGATGGGGCAGAATGCAGACATGTCCCCTGCTTCCGAAACCCGCCAGAGCATCATCGACGCCGTACTGCGGATCATCGGGCAGGACGGCATCGCCGCCGTCACCAACCGGCGGATCGCGAAGGAGGCCGAGGTCTCGCTCGGCTCGATCACCTACCACT
The DNA here is from genome assembly GCF_055570595.1 of Streptomyces sp. NPDC031132. Lineage (NCBI taxonomy): Bacteria > Bacillati > Actinomycetota > Actinomycetes > Kitasatosporales > Streptomycetaceae > Streptomyces > Streptomyces sp. NPDC031132. Next base: position 174,635 of record NZ_JBVIGX010000012.1, on the reverse strand, counting down.
TCGCCACTCAGCACGAACTGCTGCGCGAGAGCCTGCTGCACTTCGTGGCAGAGGAGACCCGGCACTTCACGACCCTCGCCGACGAGTGCACCGACGAGCGCTTCGACATCGGGCAGGCGGCCGAGGTGGTGGCCCAGGTCGCGGGCGGCAACGCCTTCGACAGCCGTCACATCGCGCCCTTCGAGCTGTACGTCCAGGCCGGCCGCGACGAACGGCTGCGTGCCGCCGCGGCCGAATGCTTCGCCGCCTACGACCTGCTGGCCACTCGGATCCTGGCCCAACTCGGCGTGCCGGACCCCGAGCGCCTGGCCGGCGTGGCCGTCGCCCTGGTCTTCGGGCAGCAGCTGCGCCGCCTGGCCACCGGCGCCCCCGCCGAGGACCTCGTCGACACCCTGCTGATCCTCACGAAGTTCACCCCGACGCAGGCCCCTTCCACGTCCTGGTGAGTGGGCGCCCGGCCCCCTGGACCGTCTTGTGCACGCGTTGCGGATCCGGGGCTGTCCGTCCCGTCGTTCGCCCTGCAGCTGGCCGGCGCCCTCACACGAAGGTCGGACGAGCCCGTCCGAACCCGCACGGGAATGAGCGCCCGGACATCGCTCATGTCCGTTCCGTTCCGTGCACCGGCCCGTGACGTAGGCGCCGAACTCTGCGGGGACCCGGTCGGTCAACCGCTCGCGCGACCCGCCGCCACCAGGCCCGATTCGTATGCCGCGATGACTGCCTGGGCGCGGTCGCGGACGCCGAGTTTGGTGAAGATGCCGGTGATGTGGTTCTTGACCGTGGAGACGCTGATCTCCAGGGTCCCGGCGATCTCCGCGTTGTCGAACCCGGCCGCCAGCAGCTGCCAGATCTCCAGCTCGCGCGGTGTGAGGCCGGCCGGGGCCTTCGCCGCCGGGCGCGGCCGGGCGGGGGCCCGTACATAGGTGGAGATCAGCCTGGTGAGCAGTCGGGGCGCGACGGCGGCCTCGCCGGTGTGGACGGTGTGGACCGCGGCGATGAGCTCCTCGGGGGAGATGTCCTTGGGGAGGAAGCCGTACGCGCCGGCGCGCAGCGCGGCGACCACGTACTCGTCCATGTCGAAGGTGCTGAGGGCCAGAACGCGCGATCCCGGCAGTGTCCGCGCCAGCTCCTCGGTGGCCTGGACGCCGTCGAGGACCGGCATCCGGATGTCCATGACGACCACGTCGGGCCGCAGCTCGTGGGCCAGTTCGACGGCCCGGGCGCCGTCCTCGGCCTCGCCCACCACCTCGAACGCCGGGTCGGGCGCCAGGATCAGGGCCAGGCCCCGCCGTACCAGCGGCTGGTCGTCGGCTATGAGCACACGGATCATCCGCGTCGGTCCTCTCGCTGTCCCCCCGGGTCGCCTGCCGGGAGCCTTGCCGCCACCCTGAATCCGCCGCCGTCGCACGAGCCGGTCTCCAGGGTGCCGCCTTGCAGCCCGACGCGTTCCCGCATTCCGATCAGACCGTACCCGCTGCCGGGGCCCGGCCGCGAAGCCCCCGGCCGGGCGCCGCGCGCACCGTTGTTCCGTCCCTCCCCGTCGACGCCCTCCGGGCCATACGTCCGCCGTACGTGGGGCCGCGCGCCGAAAGAACG
>NZ_JBVIGX010000012.1:160510-173029 GCF_055570595.1 Streptomyces sp. NPDC031132 | reverse complement strand
TCTGCAGGGTTCCCCCCCCCCCCCCCCCCCCCCCCCCCCCTCCACACCCCCCCCCCCCCCCCCCCCCCCCCCCCCCCCCCCCCCCCCCCCCCCCCCCCGCGCGCACCGTCGTCCCGTACCTCCACGTCGACGCCGTCCGGACCGTACGTCAGCCGTACGTGGGCCCGCGCGCCGACGGCATGCTTGCGGGCGTTGGTCAGGGCCTCCTGGACGATCCGGAACACCGTCAGGCCGACGGTGGGCGGCAGCGGGCGGGCCGTCCCCCGCACGGTGAACTCGGTGGGCGTGCCGGCCAGCCGGGACTCGGTGATGATCCGGCCGAGGTCGTCGGTCCCGGGCTGCGGCGCCGGTGGGACGTGCTCCGGTTCCTCCCCGGCCCGCAGGACGTCGAGGAGTTGCCGCATCTCCCGCAGCGCCATCCGCCCGGAGTCCTCCAGGGTGACCAGTGCCTCGCGGGCCGCCCCCGGGTCGTGCGCCAGGTTGGCCCGGGCGCCGCCGGCCATCAGCTGCATGGTGGTGATGTGGTGCGCGACGATGTCGTGCAACTCGCGCGCGATCCTGCGGCGTTCCTCGGCCACCGCCCGGTCGGCCAGCAGGGTGCGTTTGGCCTCGGCCTCCTCCTGCCAGCGCCGCACCACCAGTCCGGTGCCGACGACGAGCACCACCGCGACCGTGTTGCCCAGCAGGCCCGTCAGGACGGACGAGTCTCCGTAGCCCCCGCTGATCATCGTGAGCGGCACGGTCGCGACGGCGGCCGCCGCGGTGACCGCCAGGCTGCGCAGGCGGGTCACGGTGTACAGGGCGACCATGTAGGCGGCGGAGAAGTGCGGGCCCTGCGGCGTGGTCAGGTTCAGCGCCGCGCCGAGGACGAGGACGGCGCAGAGCACGGTCACCGGCCTGGCCCGGCGGGCCAGCAGACACGGCGCGGCCAGGACCACGAGGACGAGCGCCGGCACCGTGAGGGGCCGGCCGTCGTCCGCGGCGCCGAGCGAATAGCCGATCAGGTCGTTCACGGCGGCCCCGATGGCCACGAGCGCATCGTTGCGGGTCCAGTCGAAGGCGGCCCCGCGCCCCTTGGCCCGGCCGGTCCCGTCGACGTCCCCCGCGGTGCCCGCCCCGCCCCCGCCCGCTTCCTCGGCCCGGCCCTCACTGCGTATCGGCATGTCCGCCGGTCCCCCCTGTCACCGGCCCGCCGGATCCGGACCGGGGCGCCGCCGTTCGCGTACGGGATCCATTCTCGCAGCGGAGGAAGAGGCGGCCCTGGCCCGGAGGGCGGAGGCCGGACCAGGACTCCGGTCCTGGTCCGCGTGGTTCGCCGGACCCCGGTCCCGGGTGCGGGTTCCTCCCAGGCCACGACGTTTCGCGGCTGCGGCGCTGATGAGCTGGACGACGTCCGGGAACCCCCGGTCGATCGAGTTACGGAGGACCTGTGATCCGCGCCCTGACCGGTTTCGCCACCCGAAGTCCCTGGAAGGTCATCGCCCTCTGGGCGGTGCTGGGCATCGCCATGACCATCCTCGGCCAGGCGTTCGTCTTCCGCGCCACACAGCCCAGTACGGGCGAGTTCCTGCCCGCGACCTACGACTCGGCGGCCGCACTGAAGGTCGCCGAGGAGCACTTCGGGGTCAGGCCCGACGCCAACCCCCTCACCGTGCTCGTGGCCCGGGCGGACGGCGCGAAGCTGTCGGAGGCCGACGAACGGCGGATCGACGCCGAGGCCGCGCAGCTGGCCCGGCGCGAGGTGGCGATGCCCAGGACGAAGGACACGCCACCCTTCACCCAGGACCATGCGCAGATCCCCCGGCTCAGTCCGGCGATGACGGCCCCGGACCGGAGCTTCCGGCTGCTGTCGGTCGAACTGACCGGCAATCCCATGGATCCCGGGATGCAGGACCTGTACCGGGCCTTCCGCGACCACGCCCGGGCCGAGTTCGCCGAGGCCGGTATGCGGACCGGGTTCACGGCCGGGCTCGCGAACAGCGTGGACACCGCCGATGCGGAGAAGACCCGCGCGAAGGTCGTCGGAATCGCCATGCTCGGGGTGATCGTGCTGCTGCACGTCCTGGTGTTCCGCAGCGTCCTGGCGGCACTGTTGCCGCTGCTCGTGGTGTCCGTGATCGGCGGCGCGGCCTCCGGTGTGGTGGTCGGCGCGTCGCTGCTCACCGGCATTCAACTCGACGCTTCCACGCCGCAGTTGATCAGCGTGGTGCTGGTCGGGATCGGGATCGACTACTTCCTCTTCCTGCTGTTCCGCTTCCGTGAGCAGCTGCGCGACCGGCCCGAGCAGACGGGCCGGGCCGCTGCCGCCGAGGTCGCCGGCCGGGTGGGTACGGCGGTCACCTCCGCGGCGCTGACGATCGTCGCCGCGTTCTCCACCCTGGGGGTCGCGACCTTCGGTCAGTTCCGGGTGCTCGGCCCGGCGATCGCCGTGTCCGTACTGGTGATGCTGCTGGGCAGCCTCACCCTGATGCCGGCGCTGCTGGCCGTCACCGGGCGGAAGATGTTCTGGCCCTCGCGCGCCCTGAGCCGTAAGCCCCGCGAAGGGATGGCGGGCAGGACGGGCCGCCGGGTGACGACGCGTCCGGTGACCATGGTGCTCGCCTCGCTGGCACTGCTCGGCGCCCTGGCGGCGGGCCTGGCCGGGATGCGTACGGACTACGGGACGGGCGGCGCGGGCGACGCGGGTACGGCGGCGGCGCGGACTGCGGCCGAGATCTCGCGCGCCCTGCCGGCCGGTGTCTCGGACCCCACCACCGTTTTCGTCACCGCCTCGGGCGGCGGCAGGCTCGACACCGCCGCACTGGGCGGACTGTCCGAGGCGCTCGCGGCGGTCGACGGCGTCGGCCAGGTCGCCCCGGCCGTACCCAGCGAGAACGGCAGGGCGGCGCGGATCGATCTGTTCCTGACCGCCGATCCGCAGGGGCAGCAGGCCCGCGACCTGGTGTCCGGACCGGTCCGGGACGCGGTGGCCGCGCACCGGCCCGACGGCACCGAGGCGCATGTGGGCGGCACGGCCGCGATCTTCGCCGACATCTCGTCCGCCGTCTCCGGCGACCTGCAGGTGGTCTTCCCGGTGGCCGCGGGCCTGATCTCGCTGATCCTGCTCCTGCTGCTGCGCAGTCTGCTCGCGCCGCTGGTCCTGATGATCTCCGTCGGACTGGGCTTCGCGGCGACCCTCGGCGCCTCGGCGCTCGTCTCCCAGAGCCTCCTGGACCGGCCGGGGGTGAACTTCATGCTGCCGCTGGTGCTGTTCCTGTTCGTGGTCGCGCTGGGCACTGACTACAACATCCTGATCAGCGACCGGATTCGCGAGGAGATGGAGAAGCCCGGCCCGGCCCGGGCGGCCGTGGCCCGGGCGGTACGGCACACCGCTCCGGCCATCGCGACGGCGGGCCTGGTCCTGGCCGCCTCGTTCGGGAGCCTGGCCGTCAACCCGAATCCGGGCACCCAGGAGATCGGCTTCGCGACGGCGCTCGGGATCATCCTGTCGGCGTTCGTCCTGTCGGTCGTGCTGGTTCCGGCGCTGGCCGCGCTGCTGGGCCGGTCGATCTGGTGGCCGGTACGGCCGCGGCAGACCGGTCACACCGCCCGGCACACGGCGGAGAACGGGCATGCGCGGCGTGCCGACGACACGGAGCGGCCCGTGCCGGTGGGCTGACCGGGCGTCGAGTCCGCGAGGGCGCCGGCGCACGCGGAAGGACCGTGCAGGCCCTTCCGCGCGCCGTCCGGCCCTCGGCCCGCTCGGGCGGGTCTGCTGCCGGTGGCGGTTTCACAGGGACCTACGATGTCCGCCATGTCCGGTCTGGTTGCCGCTCCGTACGTGTCCTCCCCTGGCAGGCGGCTACGGTCCGCCGCACGGCTGGCCCTCTGCGCGGCCGTGTCCTGGTACCTCTGCCTGTGGTGGGGCACGAGCACGGCGCCGGTACCCGCCGCCCTCCCCGCGGTGCTGATCCTGCGCGAGGACGTCTACGCCTGGCCGCGCCTGGGGTGGGAGCGCCTCGCCGGGGTGGTCGTGGGCGTGGTGCTGAGCACGGTCGTGCTGCACTGGGTGCCGGACCCGTCGTGGTCCTTCCCGCTCGTGCTCGTCTCAGGCTGCGCCGGAATGTACCTCATGGGGCGGCCGGGTTCGCCCAACCAGCAGGTGCTGATCACGGCGCTCATGGTCTACGCAACCGCGGTTCCCGGGTATCCGCTGGCGCGGCTCGAGGAGAGCCTCGTCGGCATCGCCGTGGTCGTCCTGCTCGGGCCGCTGCTGTGGCCTCCCGACCCGTACCGGTCGGCCGCTACGGGACTGGACGGCTACCGCACCGAGGTGGGGGAGCTGCTGCGCGGGATCGCCGGCGGGCTGGAGCGGGGCGTGGCGGCCGTGGGACCGGCTGCGCTGCCGGACCGGGCACGGCTGTGGCTGGGCCCGCAGGCCTGCCGGGACGCGTTCGACCGGGCGGCGGCCGGGCGGCCCCTGGTGCGCCGCCGGCCCGGCCGGCCGCCCGAGGGGCTCGACGGACGCGTGGTGCTCGCTGCCCGGACCGCGCTGACCCTCCAGTACTTCACCCAGGAGCTGTACGAACGGGCGCGCGGCGACAGCCCCGGCGCGCCTGCGGACCCGGGTGCGGACGGTACGTCCGACCCCGCCTTGCGGGCCCTCGAACCACTCGTCCGGGTCACGGCCGGCGCCCTGGACGCCGCGCTGCTCGGCGCGGACTTCGCCGAACCCCTCGACCGGGCCCGCGCACTCGACCTCGCCCACCGCACGGCCCACCCCGGCCGGCACGACGCGGTGCTGCGGGCCGGGCTCCACCTGACCCACGAGGCCCTCGCCGACCATCTGCGGGGCCGCGGAGCCCCGGGCCGTGGCCGCCGGGAGCCGGACGGCGGCCCAGGCCGGTCCGACCGGCCACCGCCGACACCGGGGTAACCCTCGGGGGCCGCCGTGGGTGTCGATGCAGTGCGCTGTGCACACCGCGGGTGTGCACAGCGCGGGTGTGAGCAGCGCGTTCGTCGTCGCGGCCGCGTTCGCCCGGTGGGTGGGGTGTGGAGCGGTGCGCCATCCGGGTGCGGTTAAGGTTTCCGACCGTGCCCCCTCTCGAGATATCCGACCTGATCACCGTCACGGACCCGGCAAGCGGAGCGCGTCTGCCGGTCCGCCGGGCCGAGGTGGTCCGCCGGCTGCGCGAGGCGGGTGATCCGCGCGCGGCCCGCATCGTCGCCGCGCTGTCGGCCGACCGCGACGACGTACTCGACCCGCACGCCGTGGACCGCCTGATGATCGGCGTGCACACCGAGCTGCAGCGGCTCAGCGAGGAGCTGCGCATCGGCGAGCGCCTCGTCCACGTACTCCGCCCGCTCTTCGCCGCGCTCCGCGCGACCGCCGGGCAGGGCAGGCCCGCGGAGCCGCTGCGCCTGGTCGACATCGGCTCCGGCCTCGGCTACCTCGTCCGCTGGCTGGCGGCCACCGGCGCCCTCGGCCCGGGCGTTGAACTCGTCGGCGTCGACCTCGACGCGGCGCTGGTCGGCGAGGCCGAACGGCTGGCCCGCGCGGAGGAACTCGACTGCCGATTCGTCCACGGCAACGCCTTCGACCTGCCGGAAGCCGCCACCGTCTACGTCTCCACCGGCGTCCTGCACCACTTCCGCGGCCCCGCCCTCGCGGAGTTCTTCCGCGCCCAGGCCGCCTCGCCCGCCCTCGCCTTCTGCCATTTCGACATCGCCGCCACCCGGCTCGCCCCCATCGGCGCCTGGGTCTTCCACCGGGCCCGGATGCGCCACCCCCTCGGCCGCCACGACGGAGTCGCCTCCGCCCTGCGCGCCCACACCGACGAGACGCTGCTGAGCGCCGCGGCCGCCCCGGGCATCCGGCCCCTGCTGTACGAGCCCCGAGGCCTGGCCAACCCCTTCTGCACCACCCTGCGCCCCGTCCTCGGCATCCGACCCCACCTGGAGACCCCGCTGCGCCAGGCCATGGGCCGCGCCTCCCGGCGCCTGGTGGGTCCCGAGCAACTCGCCGGGACAGTACGGTGAACCCGGCCGTCCCGGCGCTGGCGCTGGTCGTACTCGGCCTGGTCGACGCGGCGTTCAGCGGCTTCCGGGCGTACGCCGGGCGCGATGCCCGGATCCGCAAGCACCGTGCCGTCGCCCGGGCGGCGCTGCGGGGCCTGGCCGTCGGCGCCGTCACGCTGCTCGCTCCCGCGCTCACCGCAGGCTGCGTACTGCTGGCCGCCGACGACCGGTCCCACACGTACGCCGTCCTCGCCGACGGCGCGATCGGCTACCTCGTGCCGCTCGCGCTCTACGCCGCCGCGGTCCTGCTCTCGCTCGCGGCCTACTTCGTTCTGCCGTTCCGGGCCAGCACCCTCGCCGTGGTGGTCGGCCTGGGCCCGCTGACCCTCCTGCGGCCGGTCGTCGTGGGCATCGCCTGCCTCGGCGCGTTCGCGGGCGGCGGAGCCGGCTCCCTGCTGGTCGGCGCGGTCGCGGGCCTCGCCGTCCTGTGCGTCGAACCCTTCGTACACCGCCGCTGGTACGCCGAGGCACTCACGGCCGACCGGAGCCTGCGCACCGGGGCCTGACGGCGGACGGCCGTTGCCCCACCACGCTCGGGACCCGGCGGCGCGTCGGGCCCTCCGCCGGCCGGGGACGCGTCGGAGTCTGCCCGTGCCGTGCCGACCGCGCGGACACTGCCGACGGCAGATTCCTCAGATCTCCGCCCAGGCCCGCAGCAGATCCTCCCGCACGTGTGCCTTGGGCGTGCCCTCCGAGCCGTGGTCGCGACCCCATGCCTCCAGGGTTCGCGGGTTCGCGGTCCCGGTCACGAACCGCGCGAGCAGCTCCTGGGAGAGCGCGTCCTCCTGAGCGCCGTAGCCCCCTGCCGCCGCCGAGTACACCCTGAGCTCCTCCTCCCCGTATTCGGTCTGCAGCCGCAGCGTCATGCCCGGTGGCTCCTCGCCGCCGCTGATGGACGAGAGCAACGACTCCAAGATCCCCGACAGACGGCCCGAAGGCCCCTGCCGAGGCACGTCCTCGACGACTGCGGAACGCAGCCCTTCCCACGCCCACGACCGGGAACGGTCGGGATCCACGGCCTCCAGCCCGTGGGCAGTCAGCCGGACACAGCTCCCGTCGGCGGCCGGCGGGGAACCCACGTACGCCGCGTCCGGAGTGATCCAGAAAAGTCCGACCATCGCCACAACCGACTCCCACTCTCGTCTCTTCGGATGCCGGGCCCCCTCTCCACACCCGTATCAAAGACGCGCCCCCAGCGGCATGGACACGCCGAGCGCCGCAAAGCGAACCCAGCAACTACCCACGCCCCCATTGGACCGGCGGAAGCGGCGGCGGGGGCGGACCGAGCGGTCGGGGTGGTGCCGTGGGCGGGACCGGCGGCCGGTGCGGCAGCAGTTCGATCGGCTCGCGCAGGCGCAGCACGGCGGGGAGATCGAGCCGCCCGTCGCGCGAGGCGACCACGACGTCCCGTACCGCGAGCTTGGCCTCCACTGCGCACTGCCCGCTGCGGACGGCGACGAGCAGGCCGTCGCGGACGACCCCGACGAGTCCGCTGATCCGGAAGAACACGGTGAGCTTCACGGGGACGGTGGCGGCCTGGGCACCGTCCACGAGGAGGTCCACCGACGGGTGGTGCGCGGAGCTGATGGTGTGGGTGGCCAGGGCCACGACTTCCTCGCTGCCGGGGGAGCGGCGCGTGCGCCGCGCCGCCTCCCTGAGGGCCTCGTACTTGGACCAGCCCGAAGCCACCAGGGAGACGAGGTCGAGGTTCAGGAAGCCGTTGACGACCGTGGCCAGCTCGCGGCCCACGGCCCGGTCGGCCGCGGTGGACAGTCCGCGGACGCCCGGGAGGAGGCCCGTCACCGCACCGTGGGCCTGGAGGGAGTCGGCGAGCGCTTCGGGGGCCTGGCCCTCGGGGCCGAGCAGCAGGGCCCGGACGGTGAGGGGCTCGACGACGGGAGCCGTGGTCATGGGTCCTCCTCCTTCAGCGTCTGCTCACCCGGATCCGGGTGCGGTTCCAGCCGTACGGAGCGGGTCGGCGGGCCGGTCTCGGAGGGCTCGGCCACGTCGGTCGCCGCGGGGGTGGGGCGCAGCCGGGAGCTGACGTGCTCGTGGACCCAGCGCGGCCCGCGGTGGCGGTGGCTGAGGAACGCGGATCCCGCGAGGGCCAGCAGGGCCACGCCGAGCAGGCTCGAACCGATGACCAGGCCGACGGGGACCTGGCTGGAGGTGGGGCCGGGGGCCGGGGTCGGGATCGGCGTGGGCGGAGTCGGATCCGGAGGCGTCGGTTCCGGAGGCGTCGGACCCGGAGGTGTCGGGGTGGGCGGGACCGGACCGCCGCCGGTCACCGCGAAGGCCGCCTCGGCGCCCACACCGGGATCATCCGTGCACTCGGCCCGTACGGTGTACGAGGCCTCGCCCGTATCGGGCGTCACGTCGAACGGGGTGGCGAAGGTTCCGTCCTCGGCGGGGGCCACCGTGTCCCACTGTTCGCCCTCCCATGACAGGGCCACCTCCGGGCAGTTGAATCCCGAACCGGATATGGTCACGGACCCGCCGCCGAGCTGCATCGAGGGGGGATCGAGCGTCACCTCCGGCTGCGGCCCGGGCACGGCGGTCACCGTGAACTGCTGCTCGGCGGAGACCTGCTCGTACCCGACGCAGATCGCGGTGACCGTGTGATCCGTGGCGTCCGCGTCGGACGGAACGGCGAACCCCACCGTGAACGCGCCGCCGTCCGTGACCTCCGTCGGCGTGACGTCCGGGAGCGGGCTGCCGTCCCACGCCAGTGTGACCGTACCGGCCTCGCCGCCGCCCGAGCTACAGCCGTCGAACCCGGAGCCGGTCACGGTGACCGGCGTCCGTACCGGCCCCTCGGCCGGGTCCAGGGCCAGGGCTGTCGGCCCGGTCTCGGCCGTGACCTGGAAGTCGGCGGTCGCCCTGACCTTCGAGTTGACCGTGCAGAGCGCGGTGACCGGGTAACTGCGCGGAGTCGCATCGGTCGGAACCGTGACCTCGGTCTCGAACTTGCCCTCGGCGTCGGCCGTCACCGTGCCTTCGCGCCAGGTGACACGGATCTTGCCGGCCTCGGCAGGGCGCGGCTCGGGCGCGAGGCCGGCCCTCGTGCAGGCGCCGAACCCGTAGCCGTAGACCGTCACCCTGGTCCCCGGTGGGCCCTGGGACGGATCGAGCGTGATGGACCTCGCTGCCGCGGCCTGGACCGGCGGGGTGGCAGCAGGAGCAGCAACGGGCACGCCCCACGCGAACACCGCGCTCAGAAACACCGCGGCCAGCGAGCGGCCGACCCACAAGGCAAAGGGAAGCATGACCCTCCGTGAGCTGCTCCCCATTCTCCTCCGTGTCCCGCCGACCCGCCTCCGAGGTGTGCCGGTTCGGCCACGACGAGCTCAGCGCCGGTGGCCGACCGCCGCCAGGGCGTCCTTGACCTCCTGCGCCACGCGGGCCGCGTCGTCGGGGTTGTTCACCACATCGGTGTGGTTCATGTCGACGACGAGGACCTCGCTGGCCGAGTAGTACTTGTGCACCCAGTCGTCGTAGCCGGACCACAGCGTCCGGTAGTACTCGACGAGGCTCTCGTCCTGTTCGAAATTGCGGCCCCGCAGCCCGATGCGGTGCAGCACCGTCTCGAAGTCCGCCTTGAGGTAGACCATGAGGTCGGGTGCCTTGCGGTACGGCAGGCCGTCGATTTCGCGCATCATCTCGCCCAGCAGCCCCTCGTACACCTGCATCTCGAGGGAGCTGATCCGGCCCAGGTCGTGGTTGACCTTGGCGAAGTACCAGTCCTCGTAGATGGACCGGTCGAGGACGTTGTCGCCCTGCTTGTACGCGTCCTTGATCGAGGCGAACCGTGTCTGCAGGAAGTACAGCTGGAGCAGGAAGGGGTAGCGCTTGGCCTGGATCTCCTCGGGGCTCGCCGTGTAGAAGAGCGGGAGGATCGGATTGTCTTCCACGCTCTCGTAGAAGACTTCGCTGCCCAGCTCCTTGGCGAGCAGTTCGGCGACACTCGTCTTGCCGATGCCGATCATGCCTCCGACGCAGATCACTGGCATACCTCACTTCTCCCTGGCGGTCTTCTGTTCGTGGGCGGTGGGCCGGGCGCCCCACACCACTGAGACGCACGTGACACGCACGCCGGTGGTCACGCGATTCCCGGAACCTTCATGATCAGCGTCATGCGGTGGCCCCCGTCCGGACCAGGGCTCTGGCACAGGCCGCCCCCCTCGACCGGCTGACCTGCCGTTCCGCAGTCGCCGCGCACAGCGACGAGCCGCAGCCCCGCGGCCGCCTTGAATCTTAAATGACGATCCACCCCATGCAGGCCAGAGCGTCGGCACCCGCCTGACCAGCGGTGGGGGCCCGCGCGCTGCCCGGCCGGAGGCGCCTGAGAGAGCCGAGCCGGCGGTGCCGTCGGTCGGGGGAGAGCCCTGGCCGCCTGACGCGTCAGACTCCGGCCGCGGGGGCTGGGCCGTGGGGTGCTGGAACGCGGCGTCGATGTCCAACCGGGCGGGCCCTGGCGTCTGTTGGTCGGGGCGGTCCCCGGAAACGGTCGGTACTGGTCCCCCCGAGAACTGCCCACAGCACGGAGTGCAGCGGGTTCCACTCCGCGGATTCACGGAATCCGGATCGCCGGGTGTGAGACCGCAGACGAGGGGCAGGCGCGCTGTTGCGAGAGGGAGATCCAACCACCATGGAGGCCATTTCATGACCGAGAACGTGTGGGGCTATCGCGAGACCTCGGGCCGTCTGCAGGGCGTCGACCTGACAGGATTCAAGGTCGAGGCCGTCGACGGTGGTATCGGCAAGGTGGACAAGCACTCCGACGAGGCCGGCTCCGCGTACATCGTGGTGGACACCGGTCCGTGGATCTTCGGCAAGGAGGTACTCCTCCCGGCCGGCACCGTATCCCGCGTCGACGTGGACGACGAGAAGATCTACGTAGACCGGACGAAGGAACAGATCAAGAACGCCCCCGAGTTCTACCGCGACAAGCACCTGCAGGACGAGCGCTACCGCGCGGAGATCGGTACGTACTACGACATCGGCGGGCCGTTCGGCGGCCCGTTCGGCGGCCGCCCGGTCTGACCGGGGGAGCCGTTGTGGGGACGGCACCGTCCGAGACGCAAGGAGCATGCACAGTGACCGGACACGAGAAGCACAAGCCGACGACCCCGCCCTCGAAGGCGCCGGGGGAGAGCGGCGACCGCGAAGCCCGCAAGGAGGCCGAAGAGGCACTCATGCCGGGCGGTCACGACCGCGAGGCAGGAGACGCGCTGACACCGAGTGCCGAAGCCCAACGCCGGGCGGGCGAACGGGCCCGCTCCGGGGACTGACCCCGGCAGCAGCAGGCCCATGCAGGGCGGCTCCTCGACGCTCAGGCCTCGGGGAGCCGCGTCGGGCTGCGCAGTGACGGAAGGAGGAGGCGTGCGATGAAGGCATCGAAAGTCGCTTACAAGCCGATCGCGTTGGCTCTCGGAACCGGCGCCGGCCTGCTGGCCGGGGCGGTGTTCAAACAGGTCTGGAAACTCGCCGGGCACGAGGACGACGCCCCGAACGCCACGGACGAGGAACGGCAGTGGCGCGAGATACTGATCGCCGCCGCAATCCAGGGCGCGATCTTCGCCCTGGTCAAAGCAGCCGTCCAGCGGTCCGGGGCCGTTGCCGTACGGCGCCTGTCGGGCACCTGGCCGGCCTGAACCGCCGAAGCCGCTGCTCGGCCTCACGGCCGAGGCGGGCCTTGACCATGCCGTCGTCCGTCGTCCGTCGTCCGACGCCTGGAACATGGCGTACGCATCATCGACCCGGGCCGTAGGGGCGGACTGCGCCGCATCGGGGTGGATCTCGGCGAGGCCGACCTGATCGTCGGCACCCCGGCCGGTGCAATTGCGGGGGCCCTGTTGACCACCGGTCAGGACTTCGACCGGCTCGCCACCCCGGCGCGCCACGGGCGGTGGTCCATGGACGGTGCCCCGGGTCCAGGCGCGGGGCCACGAGCCACCGCCACAACCACCGCACACTATCGGCCAGTACGACGCGTGGGGCGCATGGGACGCCCGGCCGGGGGCACTCGAGGCGCAGGCGGCGTTCCGGCCCCGTGAAGGCGACATGCGAAGGAGCGAGATCGTGCTGATGGCTCATCCTGCCGTGCTGGCGTGTCTGGTGGAGGAGTACGAGATGGTGTCGCAGCTCCCGGCCGGAGGCCGTCAGGAACCGCCGCGGCAGCGGCTGGAGGACGTGGTCTACACGCTGTGCGTGTCGACCGGGACGCGCGACATCGACGCCGCGCTGGCCGCGGCCCGGGAACGGATGAGCGCCGCCTGGCCTACTGACGCGGAGGGTACGGAAGCGGCGGCCTGAGGCCGACTCGACTCGTACGGCGCTGACACCGGAGCTGGCGCCGGTCCCGGGGGGGGGGGGGGGGGGGGGGGGGGGGGGGGGGGGGGGGGGGGGGGGAAAGGGGGGGGGGGGGGGGGGGGGGGGGGGGGGGGGGGAGCCACCCAACAA